>DATILC010000371.1:0-31908 GCA_035476855.1 Solimonas sp.
GCAACCTCGGCCTGCCCGCGAACGGCCCCCTCGGCGGCGCCGGCACGATGGCGGACGGCAGCCTGGGCATCTACGGCTCCAGCGATGCCTTCGCCGACTGCCGCACCAACCAGGCCAATCCCTGCGACACCTACGACCTGATCGTCGGCCACATGACCAGTTCGGCGCGCTCGTTCCCCGCCTTCATCACGCCGTATCGCGGCGGCATCATCGGCACCAACCCCGGCAGCGACCGCAGCGCACCGCTGAACCATGCCAACCCGGGCTACATCCAGGGCTGGGAAAACTTCGACACCTACCAGTTCAACCTCGGCGGCACCTATGTCGCCGGCGCCACGCAGAACCCGATCGGCGCGGACCAGGTGATCATGCTGTTCGAACTGGGTGCGACCTGGGTGCCGGACCTGCCGTCGCTGGACGAACTGCAGCTGGAAGCCCCGGGCACCTACCTGCACGCCAGTGCCGGTGCCGACGGTTCCGGTGCCGACGGTTCGGCCCAGGCCTGCTCGACCAACCCGGCCTGCGTGGCAGGCGGCGACGGCCTGCGCTTCAACCCGCACCAGCAGCAGCGCGGAGGCTTCCCGGACAAGCTGTCCTGGGGCTACGTGGTGATCAGCCAGATCAGCTACGAGTCGGTGCTGCCGGGCATCAGCCTGCGGCCCTTCATCGTCTGGAAGCATGACGTCGATGGCACCGCGCCGGGCCTGGCCGCCAACTTCGTCGATCGGCGCAAGACGGCTTCGATCAACATCGAGACCCGCTACAAATCGGCCGTCTCGTTCAACCTCGGCTACCAGTGGAACTTCGGCGGCGGCCCCTACAACCTGATTGCCGACCGCGACGCCGCGACCGCCTTCATCAAGTACCAGTTCTGATTCCAGCGGGGCGCGTCGTCCGGGCCGCCCCGTTTTTTACGAGCAGAATCATCCGAGCGTTTAATTATGTCTGAGCCCGCAGCAGAGCCGGCAGCGATGCTGGACCGCCGCGCCTTCCTGAAGCTGGGCCTGGCGGGCAGCGTGATGCTGGGGGTGGCCGGCCTGGGCGGCATGCTGGCCGGCTGCGGCCGCCGCGAGCAGTCCGCCGCCGCGGGCCTGCGCTTCCTGCGCGATGCCGACGTCGGGCTGTTCCGCGCACTGCTGCCGGTGATGCTGCAGGGCTCGATGGTTGCAGGGGCGGCGGGCGAGGCCACGCTGCTGGAGGCCCTGAGGCGAATCGACGAGGCCTGCCTGCACCTCGGGCCGCCGGCGCAGGCGGAGCTGCACAAGCTGTTCGACCTGTTGCACCTCGGACCGATGCGCTGGCTCGCCACCGGGGTCGGCGCGTCCTGGGCGGAGGCCGAGGCCGGGGAGATCGAGAGTTTCCTGCGGCGCTGGCGTGACAGCCGCATCGGTTTGTTCAACGCCGGCTACGCGGCGCTCAACAAGCTCTGCTGCATCGGCTTCTTCGGCCAGCCTGCCGGCGCGGCGCTGACCGGCTACCCGGGGCCGCTGGCCTGGGCCTGGCAGACCCTGAATGCGCCGGGCGGCTGAGGCCATGGCCATCAACGATCTCTACGGCGACGGCATCGCCGCCGGCTGGAAGGTCCGTGACGCCTCGCTGCTGACCCGCGACCAGGTCCTCGACGCCGATGTCGCCATCGTTGGCAGCGGCGCCGGTGGCGGCACGGCCGCGGAAATCCTCAGCGCCGCCGGCCTGCGGGTCCTGCTGATCGAGGAAGGCCCGCTGCAGACCTCGCGCGACTTCAAGGACATGGACGAGACGCGCGCCTTCATGACGCTGTACCAGGATGGCGGCGGGCGCAGCAGTTCGGATGGCGCCGTGCAGGTGCTGCAGGGCCGTGCGGTCGGCGGCAGCACCACGGTCAACTGGACCTCCAGCTTCCGCACGCCGCCCGAGACCCTCAAGCACTGGTCTGCACGGCACGGCGTGCAGGACGCCTCGGTCGAACAACTGGCGCCGTGGTTCGAGCGCATGGAGCAACGCCTCGGCGTGGCGCCCTGGGGCGTGCCGCCGAATGCCAACAACGGCGTGCTGCGCGACGGTGCGCAGAAGCTGGGCTGGGAATGGCATGTGATCCCGCGCAACGTGCGCGGCTGCTGGAACCTGGGCTATTGCGGCGTCGGTTGCCCGACCAACGCCAAGCAGTCGATGCTGGTCACCACCATCCCGCAGGCGCTGCACCAGGGCGCGGAGCTGGTACACCACCTGCGCGTGCAGCAGATCGAGTTCGACGGCGATCGCGTCACCGGCCTCGGCGCGCTGGCGCTGCGCCAGGACACGCTGGCGCCCAGCGGCGTCAAGCTTCGCATCCGTGCGCGCCACTACGTGCTGGCCGGCGGCGCGATCAACACACCGGCATTGCTGCTGCGCTCCGGCGCACCCAACCCGCACGGGCAGACCGGCGCGCGCACCTGCATCCACCCGGTGGTGCTGAGCATGGCGCAGATGCCTGCGCGCATCGACGGCTACTACGGCGCGCCGCAGTCGATCGCCAGCGACGAGTTCCAGTGGAAGGACGGCGCCACCGGCACCGCCGGCTTCAAGCTGGAGGTGCCGCCGATGCTGCCGGCGCTGGTATCGACCATGTTCGGCCGCTTTGGTGTCGAACTGCGCCAGGACGTCGCCACGCTGCCGCACTTGCAGGCCACGCTGGCCCTGCTGCGCGACGGCTTCGTCGAGGAAGCGCCCGGCGGCAGGGTGCGCGTCGACGGCAGTGGTGCGCCGCTGCTGGACTACGAAATCAGCGACTACCTCTGGGATGGCATGCGCAATGCCTACCGGCGCATGGCCGAACTGCAGTTCGCCGCCGGCGCGCGGCGCCTGCGCCCGGTGCATCTCGACGGTCGCTGGGTCGAGTCGCCCGCGGCGGCGCAGGCCCTGATCGACGAACTGCCGCTGAAGAAATTCCGTACCGGCCTGTTCACCGCGCACCTGATGGGCGGCTGTGCGATGGGCAATGATCCCCGGAGCAGCGTCACCGACAGCCACGGCCGCCATCACCAGCTGGAGAACCTGTCGGTGTTCGACGGCTCGCTGTTTCCCACCAGTATCGGCGCCAATCCGCAGCTGTCGATCTACGGCCTGGTCGCCAAGCACGCTACCCGCCTGGCCAGGGAAATGCGGCCGGATGCGGTGGCCCCCGAAATTTAGGGATTCATTCGCGGCGCCGGCCCCGTAGTGTGGATGCTGTAAACCACACAAAACACGGGGGCGGGACATGTTCGGGTCAGCGAAGGGATGGAAGCGGTTGGGTTGCGTGGCAGCGCTGGTGGCGTTCACCAGCCTGGCCACGGGTTGCAAGGATGGCGACGGCCCCGGCTCAACTGGCGGAGGTGGGGGAGGCGGTGGCGGCAGTACTTCCACCCTCAGCGGCGTCGCAGCGGTCGGTGCGCCGATCGTTGCTGGCGCGGTCACGATCAAGTGCAGCGACGGCCGTACCCACAGCGATACCACCAGCGCGACGGGCAGCTACAGCAAGCAGGTACCGCAAACCTCGCTGCCCTGCGCGGTGCGGGTGAGCGGCGGCACCATCGCCGGTGCCGCCAACACCCGCAGCTACCACTCGTTCGCGACCCGCTCCGGCGTGGTCAATGTCACGCCGCTGACGGACCTGGTGGTGGCGTTGGCCAGCGGCATGTCGCCGTCGGCCTGGTTCGATGCGATCGCCGCCACGGCACCGCCGCGTCTGGCGCAGCTGACGCCGTCGGCGACGACGCTGCTGTCGCGCCTCGAAGCGGCCGGCTATGCGCTGCCGGCGGGATTCAGTCCGTTCACCACGGCGTTCACGGCAGCGTCCGGCAACAGCTACGACGACCTCCTCGAAGCGCTGGCCGCTGCGCTGGAAGGCGCCGGCGTGAGCTATGAGGAACTGCTGGCCGCCATCGACGCCGATCCATCCGGCTTCGACGTGCCGCCGCCGGACGACGGCGGCAGCGGTGGCGGTACGCCCAACGGCGTGACCACGCCGGCGACCATCAATCCGGCGCTGGTGCAGAGCATCACCCTGATCTATCACCAGTCGGCTGCCGGCGCTCCGTTCGCCGACCAGGCCGAGGTGCCGGTGGTGATCGCTGCGGATGGCTCGCTGCAGATCGATGGCAAAACCCTGCGGGACGGGTTCAATCGCAATTTCGGTTCCGGCCCGCACCTGCCGGAAATCATCTGGCTGGATGCCGCCAGGAACCTGGAATACGCGCTGTCCGACAATGAACGCGGCATCTTCAACGAAATCAACGTCGGCGATTCCAGCGCTCCGGTCACCGGCGGCATCCCGCGCTTCCTCGGCCAGCTGCGCATGCCGGAGGTCGAGGGCGAAATCCCTGCGCAGATCACCGCCCGGGCCGGCAGCTACGCGCCGCTGGCGCTGCGCAAGAGTTCGAGTTTTGCCAACACCATTGGCAGCGCGGTGCCGGTGGTGATCGACGGCAGCACCGGCGTGATCACGGTGGACGGCAAGTTCAGCTTCGATCCGGCGGCCGAGGACTACAGCTTCTTCGACAACCTCAGCTCGCTCGAGCCGCACTACAGCGTCAACAGCGTGCACACCGACGGCGATCCGATCAGCCTGCGCGTGTACATCCAGGATGACGAAGTGGTGGGATTCCTGCTGGAGAAATCACACGAGATCAGCGAAGGCGTGTTCTCGACCGCCACCCTGTACATGGAGATCCGGCCGTTGGCGGCGAATGTGCTGGCGTTCTTCGACGAAGCCGTCTCCAGGACACCGGTGGTGCTGACGGTGGTCCAGGACGACACCGGCTACAACAGCGGCTACAGCAAGTGCGAGCAGATTCGACTGACGACCTTCAAGAACGGCACGGGTGATGCGGTCGCTTTCACCTACTTCCTGCACAAGGGGGTGGACTTCGCCAACTACGTCGAGCAGGAAGTTTATTCCCGCGCCGACACGCGCTACCTCGAGAACAGCGGCAACCACATCCTGCAGTTCAAGCGCAATCGGCTCTCGCTGCGCGCCGATGGCTTCGTCGATGTTACCGCCGTCTTCGCAGGCGCCGACAAGGATCGCGCCACCAACGATCCGACGCAGGTCGCGGCGAACTGCCCGTAAACCTGCAGGCAGTGCTTCCGATGCCGCCCGGAAACGGGCGGCATTTTTTGTTCAGTGGCTCTTCTGCGACGACGGTGCGCGCAGCCGCAGTACCGAGTAGGCGCGGGCCACGAACTCCGACTGCTTGGATACGCCGACGCGCAGGTAGATGTGCTTGACGTGGTCGCGCACCGTATACGGCGAAAGCGACAGCGCCTCGGCGATGTCGGTGGCGGAGTCGCCGCGGCAGAGTCGCGCGGCGACCCGCGATTCGGCGACGGTCAGCGTCATCACTTCCTTGAGCTGCTCGGCGTCGAACAGCAGCTGCACCTCGGGGTCGATCAGCTGCAGCATCACCAGGTCGGAGGGCAGGGGATCGGCCGGGCTGGCGCGCAGGCGCACCGGCGAGACGTAGAGCGACAGCGGCAGCAGGCCACGGCGCGAGATGGCGACGTGGACGCCGGCCTGCATCTGCGGCGCCGGCGATTCGCCGAGGTTGGCGATGCAGCCGGCGAAGGCCAGGTCGAACTGCCTGCGTGCCTCCGGTGCATGGATATGGATGCCGCCATCGCGCAGCGCCAGGCCATCGCAGTGCATGGTCTTGGCCGCGCTGTTGCAGTAGACCATGCGGCCCTGGACGTTGAGCAGGATGATCGCATTCTGGCTCTGGTCCAGCACCAGCGAAAAGGCGTTGGAATGCCCCAGCAGCTGGCTGACGCGGCGGTTGATGTCGACGGCGCGGCGGATATGCGGCAGCAGCGCCTCGATCAGCGCGACGCTCTGCGGTTCGTAGGCGCCACGGCGGTCGTCACCCTGGAAGGTCAGGCGCAGTGCCGAGTCGCCTTCCAGATGCAGGTAGGCGCCGGCGAAGTAGCCGAGTTGCTGCGGGGCGCACCATTCGCGGAAGAAGCGGGTTTCGCGGAATTCGGCATCGTCGCGGTTGAAGCGCGAGGCATAGGCCTTGCCCGAGGGAATCTGGAAATGCTCGACCACGGTGGGGTCGACGGCATAGTAGGTGTCGCGATAGGCCACGCCCCAGTCCCAGTCGATGCCCCAGTACCAGCCGCCCTCGACGCGGTAGGTGTCGCGGTTCTGGATCATCAGGCCGCAGCTGCGCGAGCGCGTGGCGCGGGCCAGGTGCTCGGTGATCTTGGTGATGCCATCCAGCTGGGTGGCGACGACGTAGATTTCCTCCATCAGCGTCGCAAACAGCGATTCGTCGTAGCCGTCATCCGCGGTCATTGTGGTCAGTCTCGTTACAACCGGCGTAGCCACCCCGTTTTGGGGATTCGCCTCCCCCGGCGCCTGGCTACGATCGCCAGCAACCCCCGGGAGGACGGCTCCATTCTACGGGTTCAGGCCGTGGCGTAGGCAGGCAGCCGGCTGCCCGTGCAATCCGCAAGGACCCGCAACAGCAAATCGCCACGGACGTCAACGCTGACCGTCGCCGCCGGAAAAGAGTAATCTCGCGCGGTTTTCGGCCGTGAACGTGCCCATTTTGGGCCTGCCGACGCGCCGGAATCGGTAATGAAGCATTTCTTTCAGGGACTGGGCCGTATCCTCCTCGGGCGTCCGCTGGACCCGATGGACCCCCGCACCCGCCACAGTCTCGCGCTGGTGGCGTTCCTGGCGTGGATCGGCCTCGGCGCCGACGGCCTGTCGTCCAGTGCCTACGGCCCCGAAGAGGCCTTCCGCGCCCTGGGCGAGCATTCTCACCTGGGCCTGTGGCTGGTGTTCGCGACTGCGGCGACGGTGTTCGTGATCGCGCTGGCCTACAACCAGGTGATCGAGCTGTTCCCCTCCGGCGGTGGCGGCTACAAGGCCGCGACCAAGCTGATCGGCCCCCACGCCGGCCTGCTGTCCGGCTCGGCGCTGATCATCGACTACGTCCTCACCATCACCATCTCGATCGCCGCTGGCGTCGATGCGGTGTTCAGCTTCCTGCCCAAGGACTGGCTGCCCTGGAAGATGGTGGCGCAGCTGCTGGCCCTGCTGCTGCTGCTGGGGCTCAACCTGCGCGGCATCAAGGAATCGATCCGTATCCTGCTGCCGCTGTTCGTCGGCTTCTTCGTCTCGCACGTGGCGCTGATCAGCTACGGCATCTACCACCACGCCGGCGTGCTCGACAACATGTTCGCGCAGACCGTGACCGAGACCCACGAGCTGGCCGGCGCCAGCGGCTGGATCTTCACCATTGCCCTGCTGCTCAAGGCCTACTCGCTGGGCGGTGGCACCTACACCGGCATCGAGGCGGTCTCGAACAACGTCAACATCCTGGCCGAGCCGCGCGTGCGCACCGGCCACCTGACCATGCTGTACATGGCGCTGTCGCTGGCCTTCGTCGCCTCCGGCATCCTGCTGCTGTACCTGCTGTGGGAGGTCAAGCCGATGCACGGCCAGACCCTCAATGCCGTGACCTTCGGCGCGATCATCTCCACGCTCGGCATCGGCAACCTGCAGCTCGAGCATGGCCTGCTGGTGACCGTGCTGGTACTGGAAGCCTGCCTGCTGTTCGTCGCCGCCAATACCGGCTTCCTCGGCGGTCCCTCGGTGCTGGCCAACATGGCGGCGGATCGCTGGGTGCCGCGGCAGTTCCGCCAGCTGTCGAGCCGCCTGGTGACGCAGAACGGCGTACTGGTGATGGGCATCGCCGCCGTCGCCGCGCTGCTCTGGAGCGGCGGCAGCGTCCACCTGCTGGTGGTGCTGTACTCGATCAACGTGTTCATCACCTTTACCCTGGCGATGGCCGGCCTGTGCAAGCACTGGCTGGACCAGCGACGCTACCGCCAGCCCTGGCTGCGCTCCTTCCTGCTGTCGGCGCTGGGCTTCGTCGTCTGCGGCTTCATCCTGCTGGTCACGCTGGTGGAGAAGTTCTCGCATGGCGGCTGGGTCACCCTGCTGATCACCGGCAGCGTGGTCGGCATCGGCCTGATGATCCATCGCCACTACGAAGGCGTGGCGCGGCAGATGGCGCAGATCGAGAACCACTTCGCGCCGCGCCCGGACTGGGATACCGACCAGGAGAACCTGCCGCAGGACAAGGCCGCGCCGACCGCGGTGTTCCTGGTCGGCAGCAACCGCGGCGCCGCGATGGTGATGCTGGAATGGGCACGCCGGCAGTTCCCCGGCCGCTTCCGCAACCATGTGTTCGTATCCGTCGGCGAAGTCGACAAGCAGAGCTTCGATGCCACCGGGGCGATCCGCTCGCTGCAGACGCGCATCGACAATTCGCTGCGCTATCTCAGCAGCTACTGCGCCAGCCAGGGGCTGCAGGCAGCCAGCTTCCAGGCCTATGGCAACGATCCGCTGGAGGAACTGGGTGAGTTGCTGCAGCAGGTGCTGGCGGAATACCCGGACAGCCTGTGCTTCGCCAGCCAGCTGATGTTCGACCAGGACCACGCCTACACGCGTTTCCTGCACAACCAGATGCCGTTGGCGATGCAGCGCTGGCTCAGCCTGCGTGGCAAGGAGCTGGTGATCGTGCCGCTGCGCGTGCCGGAGGTCCCGAGCGGGCCGGTGGAGCGGATCAGTACTTCGCGCTGAGGGCCTGCCTCAGCAGGCTTCAGCGTCCGGGGCCAATTCCGGTTTCACCGCGCGCTCCCGCAGACGCCCGATCACCTGTACCAGCAGGTTGCGGTAGATCGTGTTGGCGCTGCGCAGGTCGTTCTCGACCATGCGCTGGAACAGGCCGCTGGGCAGGAAGAACAGCCGGGACGGGGTGAGGGCACGCAGTGAGGCCGAGGTGGCCTTGCCGTCGATCAGGGAGTACTCGCCGAAGCACTCGCCCGGCTGGAGCCGGGACAGGTGCACGTCGCCGTCGTCCTGGGCCAGGAAGACCTCGACCTCGCCCTCGACCAGCAGGTACAGGCCGGGGCTGCTGCGCTCGTTCTCGTAGAGCACCAGGCTGCCGGTGGCGGCGTCCAGCATCAGACCGGTATGGACCAGCAGGTCCAGGGCACGCGGCTCCAGTCCGCGGAACACCGCAGAATTGTTCAGCACGCCCCAGTAGGCTTCGGCTCCCTTTAGTGCCATGGGTCCTATGATTAACCGATCAAGGTGTCGGACGCCAGAGGCTACAGCAGTGGCTTGAGGAAGCGCCCGGTGTGCGAGCGCTTGATTTTCGCCACTTCCTCCGGCGTGCCCGCCGCGACGATCTCGCCGCCGCCGGAGCCGCCCTCGGGCCCCAGGTCGATCAGCCAGTCGGCGCGTTTGATGACGTCGAGGTTGTGCTCGATGATGACCACGGTGTTGCCGTGCTCGCGCAGGCGCTCCAGTACCTTGAGCAGTTGCGCCACGTCGTGGAAGTGCAGGCCGGTGGTGGGCTCGTCGAGGATGTACAGCGTCTGGCCGGTGTCGCGGCGCGACAGTTCCTTGGCCAGCTTGATGCGTTGCGCCTCGCCACCGGACAGGGTCGTCGCGTTCTGTCCCAGGGTGATGTAGCTCATGCCGACGTCCATCAGCGTCTCGAGCTTCTTGCGCAGTGCCGGCACCGCCTTGAAGAAGGCGAGGGCGTCCTCGACGGTCATGTCGAGCACATCGTTGATGCTCTTGCCCTTGTACTTGATCTCCAGCGTCTCGCGGTTGTAGCGCCTGCCCTTGCAGGTGTCGCAGGTAACGTAGACGTCCGGCAGGAAGTGCATCTCCACCTTGATCACGCCGTCGCCCTCGCAGGTCTCGCAGCGGCCGCCCTTGACGTTGAAGCTGAAGCGCCCGGCCTCGTAGCCGCGTGCGCGCGATTCCGGCACGCCGGCAAACAGCTCGCGGATCGGCGTGAACAAACCCGTGTACGTCGCCGGGTTGGAGCGCGGCGTGCGGCCGATCGGCGACTGGTCGATGTCGATGACCTTGTCCAGCAGGTCGAGGCCGTCGATGCCGTCGCAGGGCGCGTGATGCGAGCTGGCGCCGTTGAGCGCGCGTGCGGCATAGCCCCACAGGGTGTCGTTGATCAGCGTCGACTTGCCGGAGCCGGAGACGCCGGTGACGCAGGTGATCAGGCCGGTGGGAATCTCCGCGGTGACGTTCTGCAGGTTGTTGCCGCGGGCCTTGCGGATGACGATGTCCTTGCCCGGCTGGCGCGGCGTGCGCAGCTTCGGCACCTCGATCTGCACGCGGCCGGACAGGTACTGTCCGGTCACCGAGTTCGGTGCCTTCTCGATGTCCTTCGGCTTGCCCTTGGCGACGATCTCGCCGCCGTGCACGCCGGCGCCGGGGCCGATGTCGACCACATAGTCGGCTTGGCGGATTGCGTCCTCGTCATGCTCGACCACGATCACGGTGTTGCCGAGGTCGCGCAGGCGGAACAGGGTCTGCAGCAGGCGCTCGTTGTCGCGCTGGTGCAAGCCGATGCTGGGTTCGTCGAGCACGTACATCACGCCGACCAGGCCGGCGCCGATCTGCGAGGCCAGGCGGATGCGCTGGGCCTCGCCGCCGGACAGGGTCTCGGCGGAACGGGCGAGGGTGAGGTAGTCGAGGCCGACGTTGTTGAGGAAAGACAGGCGCGAGCTGATCTCCTTCAGGATCTTCTCGGCGATCTCGCCCTTGTGGCCCGGTAACTGCAGCTCACCGAACCAGCTGCCGGCCTCGCGCACCGACAGCGAGGTCAGGCTCGGCAGGTTGCGCTGGGCGACGCGCACATGGCGCGCGGCGCGGTTGAGGCGCTGGCCACTGCATTCCGGGCAGGACTTCTGGCTCAGGTAGCGCGACAACTCCTCGCGCACGGCATCGGACTCGGTCTCGCGGTAGCGCCGCTCGAGGTTCGGAATGATGCCCTCGAAGCGGTGCAGCGAGCGGCGCTTGCCGCCGTGCTCGTCCGGATACTCGAAGGTGATCTTCTCGTCGCCGCTGCCATAGAGCAGCAACTCGCGCACCTTCGCCGCCAGCTTGTCGAAGGGCTTTTCCGGATCGAACTTGTAGTGCTTCGCCAGCGAGGTGACGAAGTGCCAGTAGTAGGGATTCTTCTTGTCCCAGGAACGGATCGCACCCGCCGCCATCGACAGCTCGGGATGGGCGACCACGCGGTCCTCGTCGAACACCTGCATCGTGCCCAGGCCGTCGCACTTGGGGCAGGCGCCGTGCGGTGCGTTGAACGAGAACAGCCGCGGTTCCAGTTCCTCCAGCGAGTAGCCGCAGTGCGGGCAGGACATGCGCGCCGAGAAACTCAGGGTCTCGGCCTTGCTCTCGCCATGCGGCGCGACGTGGGCGAGGCCGTCGGACAGGCGCAGCGCGGTCTCGAAGGACTCGGTGATGCGCTGCTTGATGTCCGGACGGACCTTGAAGCGATCCACCACGATCTCGATGTCGTGCTTGAGCTTGCGGTTGAGTTCCGGCACCTCGTCCAACTCGTAGACCTTGCCGTCGACGCGCACGCGCACGAAGCCCTGCGCCTTGGCCTGCTCGAACCACTCGGCATGCTCGCCCTTGCGGCCGCGCACCACCGGTGCCAGCAGCATCCAGGCCGAGTCCGCCGGCAGCGCCAGCACCTGGTCCACCATCTGCGCCACCGACTGTGCTTCCAGCGCGCTGTCGTGGTCCGGGCAATAGGCGGTGCCGACGCGCGCGAACAGCAGGCGCAGGTAGTCGTAGATCTCGGTAACGGTGCCGACCGTCGAGCGCGGGTTGTGGCTGGTCGATTTCTGCTCGATCGAGATCGCCGGCGACAGGCCTTCGATGGTGTCGACATCGGGCTTCTGCATCATCGACAGGAACTGCCGCGCATAGGACGACAGCGACTCGACATAGCGACGCTGGCCCTCCGCGTACAGGGTGTCGAAGGCCAGTGAGGACTTGCCGGAGCCGGAAAGTCCTGTAATGACAATCAGCTGGTCGCGCGGCAGGTCCAGCGAGACGTTTTTGAGATTGTGCGTGCGGGCACCGCGGATGCGGATGGTGTCCATGGGGGTCGTGATCTGGAGGCAACCGCCTACTATAGGCAGACTTGGTGCCGAGGCTCAAAGGACCACCGCCCCGCGGTGGGGTTCATTCCGTACCGCTGTTCATTCCGTACTTCTTGAGCTTGTACCAGATCGACCGTTCGCTGATATGCAGCAGCTGGGCGGCACGGGTCTTGTTGCCCCCGGACTGGCGCAGCGCCTCGGCGATCAGGCGCCGCTCCAGCGCCTCGACCGCGGCATCCATGTCGAGGTTGCCGCCTTCCGGCGCCATCGCCGCCGCCGCAGGCACGGCGGGCTCGCCGGTGGCCACCGCCTCGTCCAGCGGAAAATGCGCCAGATCCAGCGGCCCGCCGCCGCCGAGGATGGTTGCGCGCTCGATCATGTTGCCCAGCTCGCGCACATTCCCTGGCCAGTGGTACTGCTGGAGGTACTCCAGCGCCTGTGCCGTGATCGCCGGGCGGCGGGGCCCCGGATGGCAGGCATGCAGGAGATGCGCCGCCAGTTCAGGCAGGTCCTCCAGGCGGTCGCGCAGCGGCGGCAGCTCGATCGCGAAGACGTTGAGGCGATAGTAGAGGTCCTCGCGCAGGCGGCCGTCGTGTACCGCCTGGCGCGCCACCCGGTTGGTCGCGGCGACCACGCGCAGGTCCAGTTCGATCGGCGTATTGCCGCCGAGGCGCTCGACCACGCCTTCCTGCAGCACGCGCAGCAGCTTGGACTGCAGCGCGATCGGCATCTCGGTGATCTCGTCGAGGAACACCGTGCCGCCGCGCGCCAGCTCGAACTTGCCGATGCGCTCGCGCAGCGCGCCGGTGAAAGCGCCCTTCTCGTGGCCGAACAGCTCGCTTTCGAGGATGTCGGCCGGGATCGCGGCGCAGTTGATCGGCACGAACAACTGGTCGCGGCGCGGCGAGGCCCTGTGGATGGCGCGCGCAACCACCTCCTTGCCGGTGCCGGTCTCGCCGGTGAGCAGCACGCTGGCGCGCGTCGGCGCGACCTGCGCGACCTGCTGGCGCACGCGCTGCATCGCCACGCTGCTGCCGACCAGGCCCTCCCAGGGGCGCTCCAGTTCGTCGCGCAGGAAGCGGTTCTGCTGCTGCATCTCGCGCACGGCGAACACCCGGCCGATCGCAAGGTCCAGCGCCTCGGTGTCGAAGGGTCGCAGCAGGTAGTCGCAGGCGCCCAGGCGCATGGCCTCGACCGCGGTTTCGATGCTGCCCTGCGCGGTGATGATGATCAGCGGTACATCGATGCCGGCGTCGCGCAGGGCGCGCAGCAACTCGATGCCGTTCATGCCCGGCATGCGCAGGTCGCTGATCACCAGGTCGACGGCCTGGTCCTGCAGCTGTGCCAGCGCGCCACGGCCGTCTTCGGCACTGAGCGTACGGTAGCCGCGACGCGACAGCATGATCTCCAGCACGCGGCGCATGTTGGCTTCATCGTCGACGACCAGGACACGGCGTTGATTCATGGGATGCGGGTTCCTCTTGGCAACCAGAAACGGAAGGCGGCGCCGCCGAGCGGGCTGGCGCTGGCAACGATGTCGCCGCCGTGCTGGCGCAGGATCTGGCGCACCACCGCCAGCCCCAGGCCCAGGCCGCCCTCGCGCTTGAACACGAAGGGTTCGAAGATGCGGCCGTGGTCCTCGGCGGCGATGCCCGGGCCATCGTCATCGACCACGACCACGAGGCGCTCGGGTTCATCGAGGGAGGACACCCGGATGCGTCCGCCCGGCGCCAGGATCTGCAGCGCATTCATCGCCAGGTTCAGCAGGACCTGGGTCAGCTGCTCGCCGTCGACGTCCACCTGGCTGTGCTGCGCCTGCAGTTCCAGCTCCAGGCGGATGCGGCGGTCGCGGCATTGCGTCGCCAGCAGGCTGGCGGCGTGACGGATCAGGGCATGGAGGTCGGTGCTCGTCCGCTGCGGCGCGCGCGCACGGGCGCTGTCGAGCAGCGAGCTGACCAGGCGGTTCAGGCGCCCGGTCTCGCTGTCGATGATCTGCAGCAGTTCGTTGCCTTCGGCGCTGAGGCCGGGTTCGTCGCGCAGGGTCTGCGCCGAGCTGCGCAGGATGCCCAGCGGCGTGCGCACCTCATGCGCCAGCAGCGCCGTGACCTCGCCCACCGCGGCGAGCTTCGAGGCCTGGGTCAGCGTCTGCTGCGAATGCTCGAGATCCCTGACCAGCCGCGTGAAGCTGCGCGTCAGTTCGCCGACCTCGCCGGGCCCCGCCCGCGGTGGCGGGGGCAGTTCGCCCGGCTGCGCGTAGCGGCGCGTGAAGTCGGTCAGCGCGACGATCGGCCTGGCGATCGCACCGGCAATCGCCAGCGACACCGCGATCGTCACCAGCGCGGTGATCGCCAGCAGGCCGGCGAAGGTCCAGGCCATGCGGTGCACCGGCGCCAGTGCCACCGCACGCGACTGCAGCAGCAGGGTGGTCCAGCCGAAGCCGGCGAAGGGTTCGAAGCGCTGCGAGCGCGCATGGCCGACGATCACGAGGGCGTCCATCAGCGGCTGTCCGTCGCGGACATAGGCCGCGTCGGCGGCGCTGTCGGGCAGCCAGCCCGACAGCAGTGCCCTGCCGCGCTGCTGCAGTCCGGCCGATGCGGCGATCGCCTTGCCCGGAGCGTCCAGCAACAGCAGCTGGCGCTGCAGGTTGGCGGCACGGTCGAGGATGCGCTGCACCAGCTGCCAGTTGAATTCCAGCGCCAGTTCGCCGACATCACCCTCGGTGAATTCCGAGGGGATCGATACGCGGATCAGCAGCATCGGTGCACGGTCGCCGGAGCGGGCCAGCGGGCGCTCGATGCGCAGCTCGCCGCCGGGCAGGCGGGCGCTCTGCCAGGGGCGCGGCGGCGGGTAGACGGCGCCGAGGCGCGCCGGGTCGCTGCTGGCGACGATGCGGCCGCTGCGGTCGAGCCCATGCAGGTCGAGATAGGTGTCGCCGTAACGGCGCTTCATCTCGCCGAGGAAATTCGACAGCCGCTTGTCGACGTCGTCCAGGCGCAGGTCCTGCATCACCTCCAGGTGGTTCCAGGTGGTGGCGTTGAGCAGGCGTTCGAACAGCAGCTTGTCGACATCGGCGGACACCGCGCTGGCCGAGCGCATCACGCCCTGCTCGATCTCGCCCAGCATCGCCGCGTGCGTGCGATTGAACGCGAGCACGGTCAGCGCCGCCGCCGGCAGCAGGCTGACCAGCAGGAAGGCGATGAGCAGGATTCGGCGGATCGTCACGGTGCGTTAGAGTAACGGCATCCGGCGGCGCTGCGCCGCTGCCCAGGGTTTTCTGCGCATGAGTGTCGCCTGCCTTTCCGGTCGCTTTCTGCCGCGCCGCCTCGTCAGTGCCGTCGCGCTGGCCGCCGCGCTGAACGGCGCAGTCGCCGCCGCGCAGTCGCCGGCGGAACCCGAGGTCGGGCTCGATCCGATGGCGCGGCATTACGAGCTGGGGCAGGGGCTGGTGCTGGGCGAATCCGGCTTCACGCTCGGCGGCTACGCGGTTGCCAGCAGCGGCGAGACCGGCGACGACCCGGCCTGGCGCACGGCGCTGGATGCACTCAGCGGTTTCGTCTGGTGGGATGGCGGCGGGCGCTGGCATTTCTTTTCCGAGTTCGAGCTGGAGGACGCGCTGATTGCCGGGCGCGGCATCACCACGACCGACGAGGCCTATCTCGGACTGGAGCGTTTCTATGTCGACTACACCCGCAGCGATGCGCTGAAGTTCCGCCTCGGCAAGTTCCTGACCCCGGTCGGCCGCTGGAACCTGATCCACGCCGCGCCGCTGGTCTGGACCACCTCGCGGCCGCTGATCACCGAGGCGACGTTCCCGACCAATGCCACCGGCGCGATGGTCTACGGCCTGCTGCCCTGGCTGCGCGAGGGGCTGGAATATTCGGTCTATGCCTCGCCGGGCGAGGAGCTGTTTCCCAAGCCCGGCCTCGACACCTTCGAGGAGGCCTACGGCGGCCACCTCTCGACCTCGCCCTGGCCGGAGCTGACGGTCGGCTTCTCCTTCATCGACTTCGAGCAGCGCAGCGCCACCGACGAGCGCCGCAAGCTCTACGGCCTCGACTTCCACTGGACGCGCCGGCGCTACGAGTTCAGCGGCGAGTTCGCCTATCGCCTCACCGACCTGACCAATGGCCAGCGCGACGAGCAGGGCGGCTACCTGCAGTTCGTCGCGCCGCTGGGCGAGCGCCTTTACGCGGTGGCGCGCTACGAGCGCTTCCGCGATTCCGATGCCGCGCGCGACCTCAACCTCTACCTCGGCGGCCTCAACTTCCGGCCGCGGCCGGGCCTGGCGCTGAAGGCCGAGTACAGCCGCGCGACCGCCAACGACATCGATGTGCGCGACGGCTTCCTTGCCTCGATCGCGGTGCTGTTCTGATGCGGGCAGGCCTGCTGCTCGCGACCCTGCTGTGCCTAGCCTGCGGCCTGGCACGGGCGGCCGAGCCGGTGATCGCGATCGTGGTGCCGGCTGCGCGCAGCGGCGCGGGACTGGACGCCGACGCGATCGCCCAGGTCTACAAGCGCAAGCGCCTGCTGTGGCCCGATGGACGTCGCATGCTGCCGGTCAACCTGCCGGCGGATCATCCGTTGCGCAAGCGCTTCACCGACGCGCTGCTGCAACTCGGCCCGGAGGCGCTGGAGGAGTACTGGAACGAGCAGTACTTCCACGGTATCCGGCCGCCGCACGTGGTCGCCTCCGAGGCAGCCGTGCTGCGCTTTGTCGCGGATACCAGCAACGCCATCGGCTACCTGTCCTACTGCGCGATGGACCAAAGGGTGCGGCCGCTGCTGCTGATCTCGCCCGAGGGACGGCTGCTGCCGCCCGACACGACGGTGAACTGCGCGGCGGACTGAGTCCGCAAGAATTGTCGGACAGCTGTTGCAGGGAATGCAGGCGATGCAGGCCGCCAGGCCCTGATACTGGGTGGCGGATCCGGCAGGAAACATAGCTGGCACAAGTACTTGGTTCACGGCGCTGCGCCTGGCACCGCGGTTGCTCCTGAGTCTGGCATGGCCCTGCCCGGGCTGCCCTGCAGACTTCTGGAGCCACCATGCTTGCCGCTGCTCCCGCCGGTGACGGTGCTGGCCTTGCGCTCCCCGCAGAGGGAATCGAGGCTGCCGACGATCTTTTCCTGACGCAGGCCAGCGGCGCTGAACGCCGCCGCCTGGAGCGCTTCATCGCCGGCCGCTTCGCCGCGGTCTACGGCGCCGACCTCTACTGCTTCATGCCGCAGCTCCATGGCTTCTACGCCAATGGCGACGAACTTCTCGCTGCCTTCGGCCTGCGCAATGCCGGCGAGGAAAGCCTGTTCCTGGAGCGCTACCTCGACCAGCCGGTCGAGGCGCAGATCGAGCAGCACGCCGGTGTCCGCCCTGCGCGGAGCGAAATCGCCGAGGTCGGCAATCTCGCCGGCGCCACGGCGGGGGCCCTGCGCCAGTTGATTCCGCTGCTCACCCGGCTGCTGCATCGGCAAGGCTATCGCTGGGTGGTGTTCACCGGCGCTGCGCGGCTGTGCAACGGCTTCACGCGCCTGGGGCTGCCGCTGTCGGTGATGGCACCCGCGCCGATCGAGCGACTGCCGCTGCAGGAGCGCGGGCACTGGGGCAGTTACTACCGTCACTCGCCGTCGGTCATGCTGGGCGATGTCCTCAACGGACAGCGGCGCCTGGAGGCGCTGGCCCGCTCGGCGAACGGCCTCGACGCCGCGCTGGCGCCGGTGGCACGGGTCGGTGCGCCATGAGCCGCGTGCTGGCCGCCATCGCGGCGCATGCACGGAGCCAGCCCAAGGCGATCGCGCTGGAGGCCCGCGAGGCGCGGCTGAGCTATGCCGAACTCGAGATTGCCATCGAGGCGCTGGCGCGGACCCTGACGGCGCGCGGATTCCGCACCGTCGCGCTGCTGGCCGACAACGGCCTCGGATGGGCACTGGCGGACCTGGCGGCGCTGCGGGCGGGCCTGAGGCTGGTGCCGCTGCCGCCGTTCTTCTCGCCCCGGCAGATGGCCCATGCGCTGCGCAGCGCCGGTGCGGAGGCCGTGCTGGTCGATCCTCGGCTGGCCCTGAACCAGCAACTGTCGCCGCTGCCGGCAGAGCCGCTGAGCCTGGGTTACTGCGGCACGGTGCTGAGCCTGCAGCGCCTGCCTGCCGCCGGGCCGGCACCGCAACTGCCCGAGGGAACCTGCAAGATCACCTACACCTCGGGCACCACCGGCGAGCCCAAGGGCGTCTGCCTGGGCGCCGAGGAAATGGAGCGCGTCGCCGCCGCACTGGCGCAGGCCAGCCGCGCAGTCCCCGGTGACCGCCATCTCGGCGTGCTGCCGCTGTCGACCCTGCTGGAAAACCTGGGCGGGCTGTATGCGCCGCTGCTGGCCGGTGCGACCGCCTGCCTCTGGCCGATGGCCGAGGTTGGATTGCGCGGAGCCGCCGGACTGGACGTGCGCATGCTGCGGGAAGCGCTGGACGTCGCGCGCGCCAGCAGCGCGATCCTGGTGCCGCAGATGCTGCAGGCGCTGGTCGAGGCGATCGAAGCCGGGCTGCCCCGTCCGCCGCATCTGCGTTTCGTGGCAGTGGGTGGCGCCCCGCTGGCGCCACGCCTGCTGCAGCGTGCCCAAGCCCTGGGGCTGCCGGTGTTCGAAGGCTATGGCCTGTCGGAATGCGCTTCGGTCATTGCCCTGAGCACGCCCGACGCCCAGCGTGCCGGCAGCGTCGGCCGGCCGCTGCCGCATGTGCGCCTGGAATTTGCCGCGGACGGCGAAATTCTGGTGAGCGGCAACGGCTTCCGCGGCTACGTCGGCGAACCGCCGCGCGATCCGCAGGCGCCCGTTCCCACAGGCGACATTGGATACCTCGACAGCAACGGCTTTCTTTGCCTCACCGGGCGCAAGAAAAACATGTTCGTCACCGCCTTTGGCCGCAACGTCGCGCCGGAATGGGTGGAGCGCGAACTCTGCCTGCACCCGGCGATCGCCCAGGCCGCGGTATTCGGCGAGGCGCGGCCCTGGAACACGGCCGTGATCGTGCCGCGTGCCGGCCAGGACATGGCCTCGATCGCCGCGGCGATCGAGGCGGTCAACGCCGAGTTGCCGGACTACGCCCGCATCCGGCGCTGGTTGCCCGCCACGCAGGCCTTCACCCCGGCCAACGGACAACTCACCCCCAACGGCCGCCTGCGCCGCGCCAGCATCCTGGCGCAGTACGGCGCCGCCATCGAATCACTGTACGAGGAAACTTCAGATGAGCTTTTATGAGGAACTGCAGGAAGCGACCGCCGCTGCACGCGGCGAGTTGCTCGGCCTGCCACTGTTCGCGGACGCACTGGGCGGCCGGGTCACGCGCCCCCTGTATGTCGCCTTCCTGACGGAGGCCTATCACCACGTCAAGCACACCGTGCCGCTGATGATGGCCTGCGGGGCGCGCCTCGACGACGACCAGGAGTGGTTGCGCGGCAAGCTGGCGCACTACATCGAGGAGGAGTTCGGCCACCAGGAGTGGGTGCTGAACGACATCAAGGCTGCAGGCGGTGATCCGGAACGGGTGCGCTATGGCCGCCCGGCGGCGGCAACCGAGCTGATGGTGGCCTACGCCTACGACACCGTGATGCGCGGCAACCCCATCGGCTTCTTCGGCATGGTGCACGTACTCGAGGGCACCAGCACGGCGCTGGCGACGCAGGCAGCGCAGCAGATCGCGCAGGCGCTGCAGTTGCCGAAGGCCGCGTTCAGCTATCTCAGCAGCCACGGTGCGCTCGACATCAGCCACGTCGACTTCTTCCGCGATCTGGTCAACCGCCTGGAATCGCCCAGGGACCAGGCCGCCGTGATCCATGCCTCGCGCATGTTCTACCGCCTCTACGGCGACATCTTCCGTCATCTGCACCAGGAGCATTCCCCATGCGTCTCGAAGAAAGCTGCGTCCTTCTGACCGGTGCCACCGGCGGCATCGGCCGCGCGGTGGCGCGGCAACTCGCCGCGCGCGGCGCCAAGCTGTGGCTCAGCGGGCGGCGCGAAGCCGAGCTGCAGCGGCTGGCCGGTGACATCCGCAGTGCCGGCGGACGGGCCGAGTGCATCGTCTGCGATCTCAACGAGCCAGCCGCCGCGCGCGACATGCTGGAGCGCATCCAGCGCAGCGAGCCGCGGCTGGACATGGTGATCAACTGCGCCGGCTCGATGCACTTCGGCACCTTCGAAACGACCCCGGACACGGTCCTGGAGAACCTGTGGCGCACCAATGTGCTGGCGCCGATGCGGCTGGTGCAGGCCGCGTTGCCGAAACTGCGGCGTGACGGCGGTGGCCTGATCGTCAATGTCGGCTCGATCTTCGGTTCCATCGCGTTCCCGTGCTTCACGATGTACTCGACCACCAAGTTCGCCCTGCGCGGCTTCTCCGAGGCATTGCGCCGCGAACTGGCCGGCAGCGGCGTGGACGTCCTGTACTTCGCACCGCGCTACACCCGCACGCCGCTCAACAGCGGCGCGGTCAGCGAGATGGCAGAGGCGCTGGCGATGAACCAGGACGATCCGGAGGTCGTGGCCGGTGCGCTGCTGAAGGCGATCGAGACCAATCGCCGGGAGCGCTATCTCGGCTGGCCGGAAAAGCTGTTCGTGCGCATCAACGCCTGGTTCCCGCGCCTGGTCGATGCCGCCCTGCGCAAGCAGGGCGAGCAGATGCGGCCCTATGCCCTGCGCCAGCTGCCCTGAGGCACATCCCTTTCTACCCAATCAGGAGAACAACATGATCAGGAAATTCGTTGTATGGATGCTCTACAGCTGCCTTGCACTGGCACCTGCCGCCTGGGCGGACACGCTCGACGGCGGCATCGTCGCCCTGCAGCACGGCTGGGCCGAGGCCTACTACACCACTCCGGCTGCTCAGAAGGAAAAGGCCTTCGAGGCGCTGTCGGCGCGCGCGGCCGAGCTGTCGGCACGCAACCAGGGCCGGGCCGAGCCACTGGTCTGGCAGGCGATCATCCTCAGCAGCTACGCCAAGTTCGAGGGCGGCCTCGGTGCGCTCGGCAAGATCAAGGCGGCGCGCGAGCTGCTGATGGCCGCGGAGAAGATCCAGCCGACCGTGCTCGACGGTTCGATCTACACCTCCCTGGGCAGCCTCTACGCCAAGGCTCCCGGCTGGCCGATCGCCTACGGCGACAAGAAGAAGGCGCGCGAGTACCTGCAGCGTGCACTGCAGATCAATCCGGCCGGCATCGACCCGAACTATTTCTACGGCGAACTGCTGATCGACCAGGGCGATCGTGCCGAGGGCGAGAAGTACCTGCGCAAGGCGCTTGATGCTGCCCCCCGGCCCGGGCGCGAGGACGCCGACGCCGGCCGCAGGGGCGAGATCCAGGCGCTGCTGAAACCCTGAGGAATGCGGTTCCGCTCCCGGAGATTCATCGCTTCGGGAGCGGAATCCGGCTAGGGAGTCGGCGACCGGCATCCAAACCGGGCTAAAATGGGCGGCCCCAAGTTTCTCCTGCCCCGTAGCTCCTGCGGGGAGAAGTCGATCCGTACTAGCTACTCATGAACTCCCTCGAATGGCGTGCCGTCACTGGCCTTGGCGCGGTCTACGCGCTGCGCATGATCGGCATGTTCATGATCCTGCCGGTGTTCGCGCTCTATGCCCACGGCCTGCCCGGGGGCGTCGCCGACTGGCAGATCGGCCTGGCGATGGGCGCCTATGGCCTGATGCAGGCCTGCCTGCAGATCCCGTTCGGCATGGCCTCCGATCGCTGGGGCCGCAAGCCCATGATCGTGCTGGGGATGCTGATCTTCGCCGCGGGCAGCTTCATTGCCGGCGCGACCCAGGACATCCACTGGATCATCGCTGGCCGCGTCATCCAGGGCGCCGGTGCGGTGTCCTCGGCGGTGGCGGCCCTGCTGGCCGACGTCACCCGGGTGCAGGTGCGCACGGTGGCGATGGCTATCGTCGGCGTCGGCATGGGCGTGTCCTTCATCCTGGCGATGGTGCTGGGGCCGGTGGTATCCGGCTGGATCGGCGTCGACGGCATCTTCAGCCTGACCGGCGTGCTGGCCCTGCTGGCGGTGCCGATGGTGATCTGGTTCGTGCCGGCCGAGCCGCCGCGCGGTGCGCCTGCCGGCAACTTCCGCGAGGTGCTGCTGGACGGCCAGTTGCTGCGCCTGGACGGCGGCATCCTGCTGCTGCATGCCTGCATGACCGCACTGTTCCTGGCCGCGCCGTTCGCGATCCAGGAAACCCTCAAGCTGCAGTCCGCCGACCACTGGAAGATCTACCTGCCGGTGCTGCTGGTCTCGATCCTGCCGGTGTTCCCGCTGGTGCGCTGGGCCGAAGGCCGCGGCCACGCCCGCCCGGTGTTCCTCGGCTCGATCGGCCTGCTGTCGTTCGCGCTGGCCCTGGCCGGCCTGCTCCACGGCAATGCCTGGGGCCTGATGGTGGCGCTGCTGCTGTACTTCGTTGCCTTCAACTACCTCGAAGGCTCGCTGCCCTCGATGATCTCGCGCGTGGTGCCGCCGCAGCAGAAGGGCGCGGCGCTGGGCGTCTACTCCACTGCCCAGGTGCTGGGCGGCGGCGTCGGCGGCCCGCTCGGCGGCTTCGCCCTGCATCACTGGGGCGTCACCGGCGTGTTCTGCGCCGCCGCGCTGCTGCCGCTGCTGTGGCTGGTGCTGGCGGCGCGCCTGGAGATGCCGGCGCCCGCCCCGCAACTGGGCGACGCGCCCAAGTAGGTAAGCCGGGGTTGTCGTGGATTGCCTGAACGGCAATCCACGCCGGCGAACGCCCGTACATGGATGTACGGGCAGTGGTGATTTCGAGATCTGAAGTCGCGCCATGGATGGCCAGCCTGCGGCCAGTTCGTTACCTCACTTGAAGGCCTGCTTGACCACGTTGGACGGGTCGAAGAAGCCGCCGTCGAAGCCGCGCTCCAGGGTCTCCGCATCCTCGTTGTTCATCGAGTAGGCGATGTAGCGGCCCGACTGCAGGTCGTAGGCGGTTTCCATCGCCGGGAAGCCGATGTAGGGACGGTCATAGGCCTGGTAGGAATGCAGCTCCTGCCAGCGCCAGACCTGGCCACGGTTGTCGTAGCAGTCGACCAGCACGATCTGCCAGGAATCCTCCTCGACGTAGAACACGCGCTTCTTGAAGATGTGCGTCGTTGCCGGCCTGAGGTTGGACTCCACGATCCACACGCGGCGCCGCTCGTAGCGCGGCAGGTCCTGGTTGATGTGGCCCTTGCGGATGATGTCCTTGTAGCGGTACTGGTCGCTGTGCAGCTTGTAGGAGTTGTACGGAACGATCATCTCCTTCTTGCCGAGCAGCTTCCAGGTGTAGCGGTCGGTGGCGCCGTTGAAGGCGTCGAGCTGGTCGTTGGTGCGCAGGCCGTCGGAGGCGGTGCTGGGGTTGTCGTAGGCGACGTTGGGCGCACGGCGCAGGCGGCGCTGGCCCGGGTTGTACTGCCAGGCGCGGCGCGGCTCCTTGACCTGGTCCATGGTCTCGTGGACCAGCGTGATGTTGCCGGCCAGCCGGGGCGGATCGCGGACGATCTGCAGGAAGTAGATGATGATGTTGTTGAGCGTCTGCGGCGAGGCACCGCGCTCCGAGTACGGGAACTTGGCGTCCTCGGTGATCTTCACCAGCGTGAAGTTGCCGGAATCGGTCACCGCCGCCTGGTTGTTCCAGCGCCGCCCGCCGGCACCGCGGTAGCGCAGCTTGTGGTTCCAGATCACCTCCTGCCCCGACTTCGGGATCGGGAAGGGGAAGCCGGTGGCAGCGCCGAGCAGCGACTCACCCTGGAACTGCAGTTCGGCATTCAGCGCGTTGCGCGCGGTCGCCTCGTAGACGAAGGCCGGGTAGGCGGCGCTGCGCCGCGTCGGGTAGACGTTCAGCTTGTAGCTGGGGAACTTCTCCAGCATCGCGGCCTGTCCGGCCGAGAGCTGGGCGCGATGCTCGGCGAGGTTGGCCTTGCTGATCGTGTACAGCGGCTTGTCCTCCGGCCAGGGATCGCAGTAGCGCGTACCCAGGCCCTTGTAGCAGGGCGGCGCCTTGGTCAGGCCGCCCTCCCAGGCGGGAATGCTGGCTTCGGCGTTGCCGGCCTGCTGGGCGCCGACCGGGGTCAGCTCCTTGCCCAGCCGTGCCGCTTCCTCCGCTGACACCTTTGCTGCCACTCCGCCGGGCAGCAGCAGGCCCAGGGACAGCAGCAGGGATGACGCCTGCCTGATCGCTTGCATCGGGTGACTCCTCTCGTCTTGTAGTTCTCGGCGCCTCGCGGATACGGGCGGCTCTGGTTTTGTGCGACTAAGGTAGCAAGCGGCTGAATCGTCTGTCATGGAGAAATTCCGATCAGCAGGCATACCGTAGCGGCGACTGCCTGTGCTGTAATAGCGGCCTTCCGGCCGCGTCCTGCGGCCGACCCCCGGCCAGCTGTCGCTGTGCTGTGGCGGCGACCCAAACCTGGAGAGGCTCATGGCCCGTGGCGTCAACAAAGTCATTCTGATCGGCAACCTCGGCAAGGATCCCGAAACCCGCTCTTTCCCCAGCGGCGACGGCATCGCCAACGCCACCCTTGCCACCACCGAAAGCTGGAAGGACAAGCAGTCCGGCGAGATGAAGGAAGCCACCGAGTGGCACAACCTGGTGTTCCCCGGCAAGCTCGCCGAGATCGCCGGCAAGTACCTGAGGAAGGGCTCCAAGATCTACGTCGAAGGCTCGATCCGCACGCGCAAGTGGCAGGACAAGGAAGGCAAGGACCGCTACACCACCGAGATCCGCGTGAACGACATGCAGATGCTCGACGGCAAGCCCGGCGGCGGCACCGGCGCCATGGGTGAGGAGCGCGGCAGCTACGAGCGCAGCGGTGGCGGCGGTGGTGGCTATGACCAGCGCTCCTCCGGTGGCGGTCGCGCCGCCCCGGCGCCGGCCAGCGCGCCGATGGATGCCGGCTTCGAGGACGACGACATTCCGTTCTGAGACCACTCAAGCTGACAAGGAAAAGCCCGCCCTGCGCGGGCTTTTTCGTTGCTGCACGCGGCAGGCCGGGCGACCGGGCCTCCCGCTACGGTCACTCTCTGCTGCATCTGCACGATGTGCACGAGCGATAACATCCCGCACAATCGCCCATGGGGCGCGCCCGGACCTGGAAGTCAGGGCCGTGTGGACGCGACGACGGGCAGAGCGGTGAGGGAGAGCGGTCAGTGAGGCGGATGCAGACGGCGGTCGGACTGGGCGGAATCCTGTTGTTGCTGTCGTTGACGGGCTGCGATGGCCCTGATGAAGCACCTGCCGAGGCCGCGACTGCGCTCAGCGTGGAAGTGGTTTCGGCGGTTCGTGAGAACTGGCCGGACCTGCTGGCAGCCAGCGGCGAAGTTGCGCCCTGGCAGGAAGCGAGCATCGGCGCCGAAGTCGGCGGCGTGCGCCTGGACGAGGTCCTGGTCAACGTCGGCGACACGGTGAAGAAGGGCCAGTTGCTGGCGCGCTACAACGAGGACACGCTGCGTGCCGACCTCGCCCGTGCCGATGCGATGCTGGCCGAGGCCGCGGCGCGCAACGCCCAGGCCAGGGCTGATGCCGAGCGCGCCGACCGCCTGGAATCCTCCGAGGCGATGACCCGGCAGACCATCCAGTCGTTCCGCACCACGGCCGCGGCAGCGGAGGCGCAGCTGGCCTCGGCGCGCGCCCAGCGTGATACGCAGGCGCTGAAGCTGCGCTATGCCCGCGTGCTGGCGCCCGACGACGGCGTGATCTCGGCACGCAACGCCACCGTCGGCGCCGTCAGCGGCATGGGCACCGAACTGTTCCGCCTGCTGCGGCGTAGCCGCCTGGAATGGCGTGCCGAGGTGCCGGGCGCGGCGCTGGCGCGCCTGGCGCCGGGCATGCAGGCCGAGATCCTGGGCCTCGACGGGACGCTGATCGCGGGCAAGCTGCGGCAGCTGTCGCCGATGGTCGATACCGGCACGCGCAATGGCCTGGCCTATGTCGACCTGCCTGCCGGCAGCGGCATTGCCGCCGGCATGTATCTGTCCGGCAAGCTGGTCCTGCCGGGCCGCGAGGCGCTGGTGCTGCCGGAGTCGGCGGTGGTGCTGCGCGACGGCAACCATTACCTGATGAAGATCGATGCGCAGAACCGCGTGCAGGAGATCAAGGTGCAGACCGGCCGCCGGCGCCAGCAGGCGATCGAGATTCTCGCCGACCTTGGCCCGGCGGACCGCTTCGTCAAGTCGGGTGGTGCCTTCCTCAATGCCGGTGACCTGGTGCAGGTGATTGCCGCCGCGGCGGCCAAACCGTGAATCTTTCCACCTGGGCTATCCGCAGCCCTACGCCCTCGATCCTGCTGTTCATCATGCTGACCGTGGCGGGGCTGATCGCCTTCCGCGGGCTGGGCATCCAGGGCTTTCCGGACATCGACTTTCCCACCGTGATGGTCGAGGCGCGCCTGCCGGGTGCGCCCCCGGGCCAGATGGAGAGCGAGGTCGCGCGGCCGATCGAGGACGCAGTCTCCAGCATCAGCGGCCTGAGCCATGTCACCAGCCGCATCACCGATGGTGCGGTGACGATGGTGGTCGAGTTCAGCTTTGGCAAGGATGCGCAGGAAGCCCTGATCGACGTGCGCGATGCGATCAGCCGCATCCGCTCGACCCTGCCGGCGGAGTTGGAGGAACCGGTGACCTCGCGCGTGCATTCCTCGGGCATGCCGGTGCTGACCTACGCCATCCACGCCGAGGGCATGGACCAGACCGACCTGTCCTGGCTGGTCGATGACGTGATCACCAAGAAGCTGCTGGCGGTCCGCGGCGTCGCGCAGGTCACGCGGCAGGGCGGCAGCACGCGCGAGGTGCGGGTGGAACTGGACCCGGTGCGCCTGCAGGCACTGCGGGTCACGGCCGGCGAGATCAGCAGCCAGCTGCGCAGCATGCAGCAGGAGGCGCCGGGCGGGCGCGGCGACCTCGGCGGACGGGAGCAGTCCGTGCGCATGCAGGGCAGGGTGGACAGCGCCGAGGAGCTGGGCAGGCTGTCGCTGCCGCTGGCCGACGGGCGCCGGCTGCGGCTGGGCGATGTCGCCAGCGTCCGCGACACCGAAGGCGAGTCGCGCGAACTGGCGCTGCTGGACGGCAAGCCGGTGGTGGGCTTCCAGGTGATGCGCGGCCGCGGCTTCGACGAGGTTTCCGTGTCCTACGGCGTGCGCGCGGCGGTGGCGGAGCTGATGCGCGACGATCCGCGCCTGCGCCTGGTCGAGGTGGGCAACATCGTCGACGCCAGCGAGGCCGACTACCAGGCCTCGATGCGGGCGATGTACGAGGGTGCGATCCTCGCGGTGCTGGTGGTCTGGCTGTTCCTGCGCGACTGGCGCGCCACGCTGGTCTCGGCCGTGGCCCTGCCGCTGTCGATCATCCCGACCTTCCTGGTGATATCGGTCCTCGGCTACAACCTCAACCTGATCACGCTGCTGGCGCTGACGCTGGTGATCGGCATCCTGGTCGATGACGCGATCGTCGAGGTCGAGAACATCATGCGCCACCTGCGCATGGGCAAGTCGCCGCTGGACGCCGCGCGCGACGCCGCCGACGAAATCGGCCTGGCGGTGGTCGCGACCTCGCTGACCCTGGTCGCGGTGTTCCTGCCGACCGCCTTCGTCGGCGGCCTCACCGGCGCGTTCTTCCAGCAGTTCGGCTGGACTGCCGCCGCGGCGGTGATGTTCTCGCTGCTGGTGGCGCGCCTGCTGACGCCGATGATGGCGGCCTACCTGCTGAAGCCGCCGAAGCATGCCGAGGTCGACGGCCCGGTGATGCGGCACTACCTGGTCAGCGTGCGCTGGTGCCTGGAGCATCCGTTCACGACCTCGGCGGGTGCCGCGGCCTTCTTCGGCGCTTCGATCCTGATGATCAGCCAGCTGTCCTCGGACTTCATTTCGCCGAAGACCATCTCGACCCTGATGGTGACCCTGCAGGGGCCGCCGGGAAATACGCTGGAGGAGACGGCGGCGCTCAGCGAGCGCGCGCGTGCCGTGCTCGCGGCACAGCCCGAGATCAGCGAGGTCTATGCCGCGGTCGGCGTGCCCATCGTCACCGGCGACCTGCGCGAGTTGCTGCCCGGCGCGGTGCGCAATGCACAGCTGATGGCCAAGCTCAGGCCGGATGGGGACCGCCAGCGTTCGCGGGCCGAGATGGAGGATGCCGTGCGCCGCGCGCTGCAGGTCGTGCCTGGCGTGCGCATCACCATGGGCCAGGGCGCGCCCGGCGAGAAGCTCAACCTGACCCTCTCGGGTGACGATCCGGTCGTGCTGCAGCAGACCGCGCGTGCGGTCGAGGCCGACCTGCGCAAGCTCCGCGGCGTCGGCGCGATCAGTTCCTCGATCAGCCTGGTCCGGCCGGAGATCGTCATCCGTCCCGATTTCGCCCATGCCGCGACGCTGGGCATCACCTCCGCCGCGATCGGCCAGGCGGTGCGCGTGGCGACCGCCGGCGACTACGACTTCAACCTGGCGCGCCTGAACCTGCCTGGCCGCCAGGTCTACGTGCGCGTGCAACTCGATCCGGCGGCGCGGCAGGATCCGGACATGATCGCGCAGCTGCGGGTCCGCGGCGCCGACGGTGCCGCCGTGCCGCTGGGCAACATCGCGGACATCAGCGTTGCCGACGGCCCCGCGCAGATCGACCGCTACGACCGCCACCGCAACGCGCGGCTGTCGGTGGACCTGCAGGGACGCCCGCTCGGTGACGTGCTGGAGGATGCCAACGAGCTGCCCAGCCTCAGGAACCTGCCGCCCGGGGTGCGCCAGGTGGTCGCCGGCGACCTGGAGAACATGAAGGAAATGCAAAGCGGATTCATGCTGGCGATGCTGGCCGGCATCTTCTGCGTCTACGCCGTGATGGTGCTGCTGTTCAACGACTTCGGCCAGCCGGTGACGGTGCTCACGGCGCTGCCGCTGGCCGTGGGCGGCGCGCTGGGCCTGCTGTGGCTGTTCGACATGAGCCTGTCGATGGCCTCGCTGATCGGCCTGCTGATGCTGATCGGCATCGTCACCAAGAACTCCATCCTGCTGGTGGAGTACGCGATCATGGCGCGGCGCGACCTGGGTATGAACCGGCTGGATGCGCTGGTCGATGCCTGCCACAAGCGCGCCCGCCCGATCGTGATGACCACGATGGCGATGGCGGCCGGCATGGCGCCGATCGCCCTGGGCCTGGAGGGTGACAGCAGCTTCCGCGCGCCGATGGCGGTGGTGGTCATCGGCGGCCTCATCACTTCCACCGTGCTGAGCCTGCTGGTGGTACCGGTGGTGTTCGAGATCATCGACGACCTCAAGCAGCGGGTCCTGCGCATGCTGGGCCTGCGGGTGGCCACGGCGACGACGGCCAACGGGGCAGGCGAGCCGGTCGGCTGAGGCCAGCCGGCACGGCCGCAGCCGCAGCCGCAGCTTGCAAAGTGCCCGTGGCGACGGGCCTTTTGCCGCGGGCGGTATTGCGTGGCAGACGGACGGTATGGCCCGGCGGTTCAGCGGGGGCGACTATGGCCGCTATCCGTTGCAGGAACCTTCCCGACACCGCCATGCCCGATTACGCCTCCGGCCGTTCGCGTGAATGCCTGCTGCTGATCGGCCTTGGTGTACTGATAGGCCTCAGCTGCTGGGCAGGGATCGCGTTGACCCAGATGGGCGACCGCGTCGCCAGCGTCTGGCTCGCCAACGGCCTGCTCACCGGCATCCTGCTGCGCATGCCCTCACAGCGCTGGCCCCCGGCGCTGCTGGTCGGCCTGGGCGGCAATGTCATCGCCAACCTGATTGCCGGCGACGGCACGGTGCTGGCGCTCGGCCTGGCCCTGTGCAACAGCGTGGAGGTGCTGATCGCGGTGATCCTGCTGCGGCGTCGCCTGGGGCCGGACTGCGACCTGCGGCAGGGCCCGGCGCTGGCGCATTTCGCCCTGGTGGCGATCGTGCTGGCACCGCTGTGCAGCAGCCTGCTGGCCGCGGCCATGCTGGCGCAGGCCAACGGCCAGGCGATGCTGTCGATACTGGCGGTCTGGTATCCCGCCGACGCCCTCGGCATGGCGCTGGTCGTGCCGCTGGTGCTGGCGCTGGCGCGGCCCGCCGATTCCCCGCCGCTGCGCAACTGGCTGCTGGAAGCGGCGCTGCTGCTGCTGGTGGCGGCACTGGTCTATGGCTACGGCGATGACCCCCTGGGTTTCCAGTTCTTCAGCTTCCCGCCGCTGCTGCTGCTGGCCTTCCGCCATGGCCACCGCGGCGCCGCCATCGGCGTGGCGCTGCTGGCGCTGGTGGCGATCCCCGGCACGCTGCTGCACCTGCAGGCCGGCGGCGCTGCCGCCGCCCCGGTGCGCGAGAGCATCTTCCTGGTGCAGTGCTACCTGGCCTGTGCCTCGGCGCTGGCGCTGGCGCTGGCCACGCTGCAGCAGCAACGCCGTGACTACGGCCGCGAGCTGCGCAAGACCGCGCACCTGCTGCGTTCGGTGACCGACAACCTGCCGGCGATGATCGCCTACGTCGGTGCCGACCGGCGCTTCCGCTTCGTCAACGCCGGTGTCGCGCAGCTGCTGGGCCAGCCGGCGCAGCAGCTGGTCGGACAGCTGCTGCCGGCGGAAGGCCCCTGCATGCTGCCGCCGGAGCAGGTCGACGCGGTGCTGGCCGGCGGCGTGCGTTCCTTCGAGCAGGTCCACCAGGACGGTGCCCGGTTGCGTCACTACGACACGCGCCTGGTCCCCGATATCGACGCCCAGGGGCGGGTGCAGGGCTTCTACGCACTCTGCACCGACATCAGCGAGCACAAGCTGGCGGAGCAGCAACTGGCGCGGCGCGAGCAGCGGTTGCGCATGATCGCCGACCATCTGCCGGCGTATATCGCCTACTTCGATCACGAGCAGCGCTACCGCTTTGCCAACCAGCGTTACCGCGAGCGCCTCGGCATCGAGCCCGAGGCGATGATGGGCCGCAGTGTCGGCGAGGTCTTCGGCGAGGGCATGGAGGCGGACTTCGCCGCACCGACGGCGACGGTGCAGAGCGGCAAGCCGGTACGCTTCGAACAACGCTTCTCGGAGTTCGGCCGCGAGTCGCACCTGCTGGTCGACTTCGTGCCGGATCTGGACGAACAGGGTCAGGTGCAGGGCTTCTATTCCTCGGCGCTCGACATCACCGCGCGCAAGCAGGCCGAGATCCAGCAGGCCGCCAGCGAGGAACGGCTGCGCACCATTACCGACAACCTGCCGGTGGTGATCGCCTACGTCGACGAGCAGCGCGTCTACCGTTTCTGCAACCGCACCCATGAGGCCTGGTTCGGCCTCGGCGCCTCGGTCGCGGTCGGGCGTCGCCTCGAGGAGGTGCTGCCGCCGGCGGTGGTCGAGTCATTGCGCTACTACATCGACTGCGCCCTGCATGGCGCGCGCAGCGAGGGCAACTGCAGCGTCGAGCTGTCCGGCCAGCGCCGCCATGTGCAGGTCTGCTGCGTGCCGCAGCAGGACGCGCGCGGCACGGTGCGGGGTCTCTACCTGCTGCTCAGCGACGTCACCAGCGCCAAGCGCGTCGAGCAGCAGCTGCAGCAGTTGGCGCTGTACGATCCGCTGACCGGCCTGGCCAACCGCCGCGAACTGCGCACCCGCCTGGGCGCGGCGCTGAACCGCATCCAGCGCTATGGTGGCTCGCTGTCGCTGTTGTTCATCGACGTCGACCATTTCAAGTCGATCAATGACAGCAACGGCCATGCCGCCGGCGACGAGGTGTTGCAGGAGCTGGCCCTGCGCCTGCGCAACTCGGTACGCACCACCGATACCGTGGCGCGCGTCGCCGGCGACGAGTTCGTGGTGATCCTCGAGCAGCTGCGCTCGGCCGAGGAGCCGCAGTTCGTCGCACGCAAGCTGCTGGCGGCGATCGGCAAGCCCTTCCTGCTCGACACCGGGCCGCTGACAGTCGGGGTCAGCATCGGCATCGCGGTGGGTGGTAACGGCGACAGCATCGAGCACCTGATGCAGCGCGCCGACCGTGCGCTGTACGCCGCCAAGGCCGGCG
>DATILC010000372.1:0-22295 GCA_035476855.1 Solimonas sp.
GCCGGCGGCGGCGGCAAGGGCATGCGCGTGGTCGAACGCAGCGAGGACTTCGAGGCGGCGCTGGCCTCCTGCCAGCGCGAGGCCCGCGCCAGCTTCGGCGACGACCGCGTGCTGATCGAGAAGTACCTGCAGCGCCCGCGCCACATCGAGATCCAGGTGTTCGGCGACAGCCACGGCCACGTCATCCACCTGCACGAGCGCGACTGCTCGGCGCAGCGCCGCCACCAGAAGGTGGTGGAGGAAGCGCCGGCCCCGGGCATGAGCAGCGAGCGCCGCCTGGCGATGGGCAAGGCTGCCTGCGACGCCGCGCATGCCGTCGGCTACGTCGGCGCCGGCACGGTGGAGTTCATCGCCGACCAGGGCGGTTCGTTCTACTTCATGGAGATGAACACGCGCCTGCAGGTCGAGCATCCGGTCACCGAGATGATCACCGGCCAGGACCTGGTCGAGTGGCAGCTGCGTGTCGCCGCCGGCGAGCGCCTGCCGCTGAAGCAGGAGCAGGTACCGCTGCGCGGCCACTCGATCGAGGTGCGCGTCTATGCCGAGGAACCGGAGAAGGGCTTCCTGCCCTCGATCGGCCGCCTCGCCCACTACGCACCGCCCGCCGCCTCGGCCCACGTGCGCATCGATACCGGCGTCGAACAGGACGACGAGATCAGCCCGCACTACGACCCGATGATCGCCAAGCTGATCGTCTGGGACGAAAACCGCGAGCGCGCGATCGCGCGCATGCTGGCCGCGCTGGCCGACTTCCGCATCGTTGGCGTCGGCAACAACATCGCCTTCCTGTCGCGCCTGGTCGGCCATGCCGAGTTCCGCAGCGGCAGCGTCGACACCGGCCTGATCGCGCGCGAAAGCGAGACGCTGCTGGTCGGCGATACGGCGCTGTCGCCGGCGGCTGTCGAGGCCGCGGCGCTATGGACGGTGACGCAGGAAGCACAGCAGCAGCGCCAGCGCGCGCAGGGCTCGCTGGACCCGCATTCGCCCTGGGGCGTGGCCGACGGCTGGCGCATCAACGGCGCGCAGTCCCGGCGCATGGAATTCAGCGCCGGCGAACAAAAGCAGTCGCTGAAGCTGGAGTACGGCGCGCAGGGCCTGGCGATCGACGGCGCCCCGGTGCGTCTCGAAGCGGTCAATGGCGCGCTGCGCTACACCGTCGGCGAACGCCACGGCGAGGCCACGGTGGTGGCGCGCGGCGAACAGCTGCATGTGTTCCTCGCAGGCCGTCACAGCCTGCTGCAGCGCATCGACCCGCTGGCCCATGCCGGTGAGGCGCAGGACGCCCACGGCGGCCTCGGTGCACCGATGCCCGGCAAGATCGTCGCCCTGCTGGCCACGGTCGGCAGCGAAGTCGAGAAGGGCGCGCCGCTGCTGGTGATGGAGGCGATGAAGATGGAGCACACGCTTTGCGCGCCGGCCAAGGGCCAGGTCAAGGCCTACCTCTGCGCGGTCGGCGAGCAGGTCAAGGAAGGCGTGGAGCTGGTGGACTTCGAGGCGGCGTGAAAAGCTCTTTAGCCACGGATTTACACGGATGAACACGGATAAATGCACAAGAAATCTTTGCTTCTATCCGTGTTCATCCGTGGCATTCCGTGGCAAAAAATCTTCTGCCTTTTGAGCGCTCGGGAATAAATCAATGATCCCTACCAAGGTCAAGATCGTCGAGGTCGGCGCCCGCGACGGCCTGCAGAACGAGCCGGGGGTGATCGCCACCGAGACCAAGCTCGCGCTGATCGGCAGGCTCGCCGACGCCGGCCTGCGCCATATCGAAGCCGCGGCCTTCGTCTCGCCGAAGTGGGTGCCGCAGATGGCGGACCACGAGGCAGTGATGCGCGGCCTGCCGCGCCGCGAGGGCATGGTCTACTCGGCACTGACGCCGAACCTGAAGGGCTACCAGGCGGCGGTCGCCGCCGGCGTGCAGGAAGTGGCGGTGTTCACTGCCGCCTCCGAGGCCTTCACGCAGAAGAACATCAACTGCTCGATCGCCGAAAGCCTGCAGCGCTTCGAGGATGTGCTGTCCGCGGCGAAGGCCGACGGCATCCCCGTGCGCACCTATGTCTCCTGCGCGCTGGGCTGCCCCTACCAGGGCGAGGTCGCGCCGGAGAAGGTCGCCGAGGTTGCCGGCACGCTCTACGACATGGGCTGCCACGAGATCTCGCTGGGCGACACCATCGGCGTCGGCACGCCGCTGGCGACGCAGCGCATGATCGAGGCGGTCGCGCGCCGCGTGCCGCTGGAACGCCTCGCCGGCCATTTCCATGACACCTACGGCCAGGCGCTGGCCAATGTGCTGGCCTCGCTGCAGAGCGGCATCACCGTGTTCGACAGTTCGGTCGCCGGGCTGGGCGGCTGCCCCTACGCCAAGGGCGCCTCCGGCAATGTCGCCAGCGAGGACCTGGTCTACCTGTTGCATGGCCTGGGCATCGAGACCGGCGTCGACCTCGACGCCCTGGCGCTGGCGGGTGACTTCATCAGCGCCGCACTGAACCGTCCCTCGCGCTCGCGGGTGGCACAGGCGCTGGCCGGGAAGCGGCACTAGCGGGGCTGCTATCCTGTCGGCCCCCGACTGAAAGGATGCATCGATGGACCAGCTGCAGGTACTGCTAGACCGCAATACAAGCTGGGCGCAGCGCAAGGTGGCGGACGATCCGCAGTTCTTCCGCCGCCTGGTTGGCCAGCAGAACCCGGAATACCTGTGGATCGGCTGCGCCGACTCGCGCGTGCCGGCCAACGAGATCGTCGACCTGCCGCCGGGCGAGCTGTTCGTGCACCGCAATGTCGCCAACGTGGTCTCGCTGCACGACAACAACTGCCAGTCGGTCATCGAGTTCGCGGTCAAGGCACTGCAGGTCAAGCACATCATGGTGGTCGGCCACTACGGCTGTTCCGGCGTGCGCTGTGCGCTGGAGAACCATTCGGTCGGACCCTGCTCCGACACCTGGCTGGAACAGGTCAAGGACGTGCGGCGGCGCCACGCCGCGCTGATCGAAGCCGAGCCCGACGACAACCGCCGCCATACCCTGCTGTGCGAGCTGAACGTGCTGGAGCAGACCTTCAATGTCTGCTGCTCACCGGCGGTGGTCGAGGCCTGGCGCAGCGGGCAGGAGCTGAGCGTGCACGGCTGGATCTACCGCCTCAGCGACGGCTGCGTGCGCCATCTGGATTTCTCGATCGGCGGCGAAGAGGGACTGGAGCGGCTGCGTGACGCCGCGCTGGACGGCATCCAGGCGATCCGCGCGCAGTACTACGCGCAGCGCCATCCCCGCCCCTGAGTTACTGCAGATTCGCCTTGCCGCTGGCGTCGAAGGGCTCGGTCCAGACCCGGGTGACGCGGCCACGGATCAGTTCCACCCATAGGGTCTGAGAGGGCTTGCCGTGGCCGATGAAGGTCCACTGCTCGCCGATCGGCAGGTTCTCGCCCGGATTCAGCGGCACGGTACGGTCCGGGTACTTGCCGGCCACCGCCCGCACCTGCGCCTCGCTGTCGCCCAGCTTCACCGCGCCGCCGTTCCAGGGCACGGGCCGCTCGGTGACCAGCGGCGCAGCGGCGGCCGCAGCGGACCACAGCAAAGCCAGCATCAGCAGTTTCGGTCTCATCGCGGCGCTCCTAGGCACATGCTATGCGGACCTGCAGCACGCCCAACAGTTCAATCCGTGGGAGCGGCTTCAGCCGCGATGGGAATCCGGGGTGGACCCATCGCGGCTGAAGCCGCTCCCACGGGAATGCCTTACGCCACTTCGAACAGGCCCGCCGCGCCCATGCCGCCACCGATGCACATGGTCGCGACCACGTACTTCACGCCGCGGCGCTTGCCCTCGATCAGCGCGTGGCCGACCAGGCGGGCGCCGGATACGCCGTAGGGATGGCCAACGGCGATGGCACCGCCGTTGACGTTGAGGCGCTCGTCGGGAATGCCGAGCTTGTCGCGGCAGTACAGCACCTGCACCGCGAAGGCTTCGTTGAGTTCCCACAGGCCGATGTCGTCGATCTTCAGGCCATTGCGCTGCAGCAGGCGCGGTATCGCGAACACCGGGCCGATGCCCATCTCGTCCGGCTCGCAGCCGGCCACCGCAAAGCCGCGGAAGATGCCCAGCGGCTTCAGGCCACGCTGCTCGGCGAGCCTGGCATTCATCACCACGCAGGCGGCACCGCCATCGGAAAACTGGCTGGCATTTCCGGCGGTGATGACGCCGCCGGGAATCGCGGTGCGGATCCTGGCCACGCCTTCCAGCGTGGTGTCGGCGCGGATGCCCTCGTCCTGGCTGACCGTGACCTGTTTCGTCACCAGCATGCCGGTGGCCTTGTCGGCGACGCCGGCAGTGACCGTGATCGGCGCGATCTCGTCGGTGAACTTGCCGGCGGCCAGCGCCGCGGCAGCGCGCTGCTGGCTGCGTGCACCGTACTCGTCCTGGCGCTCGCGCGAAATGTTGTAGCGCTTGGCCACGGTCTCGGCGGTCTGCAGCATCGGCCAGTAGATCTCCGGCTTGTTCTGCTTGAGCCAGCTGTCCATCAGCATGTGCTGGTTCATTTCGTTCTGCACGCAGGAGATCGACTCGACGCCGCCGGCAACCACCACCGGCACCTGGTCGACGATCACGCGCTGCGCCGCCATCGCGATGGTCTGCAGGCCGGAGGAGCAGAAGCGGTTGACGGTCACGCCCGAGGCCGTCACCGGCAGCCCGGCACGCAGCGCCGCCTGGCGCGCGATGTTGGCGCCGTTGGCACCCTCCGGATTGGCGCAGCCCAGGATCACGTCCTCGACCTCGGCCGGATCGATGCCGGCGCGGGCGACCGCGTGCTGCACGGCATGGCCGCCCAAGGTCGCGCCATGGGTCATGTTGAAGGACCCGCGCCAGGACTTGGCCAGCGGCGTGCGGGCGGTGGATACGATGACGGCTTCGGTCATTGGATGCTCCTCAGAAATTCAAAGAATTTTTAGCCACGGATTTACACGGATGAACACGGATCAAGAACTGCTTTTTTCCGTGAAAGTCCGTGTTCGTCCGTGGCAAGAAAGCTTTTGCAATACGCTCAAGTTGCGAGAAACCGCTGCAAATTGGCCCTTGCCGTTCCCTGCACCTTGTTGCGGATCAGCGGCGTCCAGCCCAGCAGCAGGCCAGGGGCACCGAGTGCCTGCCGCGACCAGCGCCAGAAGTCGAAGCGGTCGCGATGGCGCACGATCAGGCCGTCGCGGAATTCGAACTCGGCGTCGATGCGGTTCAGCACCATGCGACCGGTCATGGTGAAACGGTAGTGCGCGTCCCAGTGCGCACAGCCGGTCTTGTCGTCGGCCGCGATGCCGCTGTGTTCCAGGCGCCAGACGTCGGCACCCTTCTCCTTCACGCCGCTGCAGAGCATCGACCACATGCCGACGGTCTCGCGCTTGCCGTGCAGGGTGAACACCTCGTCCTGGAACTCGACGTCCTCGGCGTAGCAGGAGGCCATGGTCGCGGCATCCAGTGCGGCGAAGGCGCGGTAAAACTTCTCGATCAGCTCGGCGTTGCGGTGCATGGTCGAATCCCCAAAAGGTGAAACCGTTCGTGGTGAGCCTGTCGAACCATGAACGGCCCCACCGGCGGTCATCTGGTTTCCGCCCGCCCTTCGATCCTTCGACAGGCTCAGGACTTCAGGGCGAACGGAAACCCCAACTCAAGTGAACGTCTTCCCCTCCGCCGCCAGCTTCTGCAGCAGCGGCGCCGGCTGCCAGAACTTCTGGTCGGACAGCGGGTTGTTGGCGAAATCGCGCATGCGCCGGGCGACGTTGAACAGGCCCTGGCCATCGGCATAGAGCATCGGTCCGCCATGCTGCAGCGGGAAGCCGTAGCCGTTGAGGTAGATCATGTCGATGTCGGAAGCGCGCAGGGCGATGCCCTCCTCAAGAATGCGTGCGCCCTCGTTGACCAGCGCATACATCAGGCGCTCGACGATCTCGCTGTCCGGAATCTTGCGGCGCGTCAGGCCCATTTCCTTCGAGGCCTCGAGGATCAGCTTCTCGACCTCGGCGTCCGGGTAGGCGCTGCGGTCGCCCGGCTTGTAGCTGTACCAGCCCGAGCCGGTCTTCTGGCCGAAACGGCCGGCCTCGCAGAGGCGGTCGGCGATGACCTGGCGGCGCATCTGCGGATGCTCGGCGTAGTGGCGCTTGCGGATGTACCAGCCGACGTCGTTGCCGGCGAGGTCGCTCATGCGGAACGGGCCCATGGCGAAGCCAAGCTTCTCGATCGCCTTGTCGACCTGCTGCGGCAGCGCGCCCTCCTCCAGCAGCACCAGCGCCTCGGCGCTGTACTTGTTGATCATGCGGTTGCCGATGAAGCCGTCGCAGACGCCGGAGACCACCGCCAGCTTCTTGATCTTCTTGCCCAGCTGCATGACCGTGGCCAGCACGTCCTTGCCGGTCTTGGCGCCGCGTACCACTTCGAGCAGGCGCATGATGTTGGCCGGCGAGAAGAAGTGCGTGCCGATCACGTCCTGTGGGCGGCTGGTGAAGGCGGCGATCTGGTCGAGGTCCAGGGTCGAGGTGTTGCTGGCCAGGATCGCGCCCGGCTTCATCACCTTGTCCAGGGCCTCGAACACGGTCTTCTTCACCGCCATGTCCTCGAACACCGCCTCGATCACGATGTCGGCCTGGCCGATGTCGCTGTAGCTCAGTGTCGGCTGGATCAGCGCCATGCGCGCGTCGAGCTTGTCCTGCGTCAGCTTGCCCTTCTTCAGCGCGCTCTCGTAGTTCTTGCGGATGATCGCCAGGCCCTTGTCCAGCGCCTCCTGCTTCATCTCCAGCAGATGCACCGGGATGCCGACGTTGGCGAAGTTCATCGCGATGCCGCCGCCCATGGTGCCGGCGCCGATGACGGCGGCGGACTTGATCGGCCGCGTCGGCGTGTCCTCGGGCACGTCGGGAATCTTGGCGGCGGCACGCTCGCCGAAGAAGGAGTGGCGCAGTGCGCGCGATTCCGGTGTCTGCACCAGGTACATGAAGCCGTCGCGCTCCACCGCCATGCCCTCGTCGAAGGACTTGGTCACCGCCGCCTCGACCGCATCAATGCACTTCAGCGGTGCCGGGAACGGGCCGGCCATGCCGCGCGCGGTGTTGCGCGCGAACTGGAAGTAGCCCTCGGCCTCGGGATGCATGGCCTTGAGGTCGCGCACGCGGCGCAGCGGCCGCTTGTCCTCGATCAGCTTGCCGGCCAGCGCCAGCGCGGCCTGCAGCACGTCGCCGCTGACCACCTCGTCGAACAGCGCGGTGTTCTTCAGCTGCTGCGCCGGCACGATGTTGCCGGAGACGATCATGTTGAGCGCGGTCTCGACACCGACCACGCGCGGCAGGCGCTGCGTGCCGCCACCGCCCGGCAGGATGCCGAGCTTCACCTCCGGCAGCGCGATCTGCGCGTCGGCCGTGGCGACGCGATAGTGCGCGCCCAGCGCCAGCTCCAGACCGCCGCCCATGCAGGCGCCGCTGATCGCGGCGACCACCGGCTTCTTGCCCTGCTCCATGGTGTGGACCAGGGTGTGCAGGTTGGGCTCGGCGAGGGCCTTGGGCGAGTTGAACTCGCGGATGTCGGCGCCGCCTGAGAAGGCCTTGGCCGTACCGATCAGCACGATCGCGGCGATCGCCGGGTCGGCGTTGGCGCGGTCCAGGCCTTCGAGGATGCCGCTGCGCAGCTCCAGGCCAAGACCGTTAACCGGCGGGCTGTCCATGCTGATGACGGCAACCGCGCCCTGGGCGCTGTACTTGGTGACGCTCATGCGCTTCCCCTGTAGTCAATCGTTCGAATCGAGGCAGGCAGCCTAGGCCGACCCCGCCGGCGAGACAAATGAAACATTTGGATCATCCTGCATTAGTGTGGCTTATGGTCATCTCACGAACCATGCATGGCATTGATACAGACCCATGCGGACGGCGCATTTGTCTGGCCCGGCCCCGCTGCCTAATCTGCGATCCACCCGGCGCCATCCAGGCGCCACCCGGAGCCCGTGCATGGACCTTAATTTCACGCCGGCGGACGAGACCTTCCGCCGCGAAGCCCGCGCCTTCATCGACGCCAGGCTGCCCGCCGACATCCGCGACAAGGTGCTGAACGGCCTGCGCCTGGAGAAGGACGACTACTACCGCTGGCACGTCCTGCTCAACGACAAGGGCTGGCTCGCCGCGACCTGGCCGCAGGAATACGGCGGTACCGGCTGGAGCGCCGCGCAGCAACACATCTTCGAGGAGGAATGCGCCGACGCCGGCGCGCCGATCCTCTCGCCCTTCGCGCTGCGCATGGTGGCGCCGGTGATCATGGCCTTCGCCACGCCGCAGCAGAAGGCGTTCTACCTGCCGAAGATCCTGACCGGCGAGCACTGGTGGTGCCAGGGCTACTCCGAGCCGGGCTCGGGCTCCGACCTGGCCTCGCTGCGCACCCGCGCCGAGCGCGTCGGTGACAAGTACATCGTCAACGGCCAGAAGACCTGGACCACGCTGGGCCACCACGCCAACTGGATCTTCTGCCTGGTGCGCACCAACACCGAGGCGCGCAAGCAGGAGGGCATCTCCTTCCTGCTGATCGACATGAACACGCCGGGCATCACCGTGCGGCCGATCATCATGATCGACGGCGAGCACGAGGTGAACGAGGTCTGGTTCGAGAACGTCGAGGTGCCGGTCGGCAACCTCATCGGCGAGGAGAACAAGGGCTGGACCTATGCCAAGTACCTGCTCGGCCATGAGCGCACCAACATCGCCGAGGTCGGCCGCTCCAAGCGCCGCCTGCGCCGCCTCAAGGACATCGCCGCGCAGCAGCCGGGTAGCGACGGCCGGCCGCTGATCGAGGACATCCGCTTCCGCGACCGCGTCGCCGCGGTCGAGATCGAGTTGATGGCACTGGAGATCACCAACCTGCGCGTGATCGCCGCCGACATGGAGAAACGCTCGCCGGGCCCCGAGGCCTCGCTGCTGAAGATCCGCGGCTCCGAAATCCAGCAGACCCTGACCGAGCTGATGATGCAGGCCCTGGGCCACCACGCCCTGCCTTACCAGCACGCCGCGCAGGACTACGGCTACGACGGCGAGGTGATCGGCCCCGAATACGGCGTCTCGCTGCCCGGCCAGTACTTCAATTTCCGCAAGACCACCATCTACGGTGGCTCCAACGAAATCCAGCGCAACATCATCTCCAAGATGATCCTCGGCTTCTGAGGCTCGACACATGAACTTCAATTTCAGCGAAGAACAGCAGCAACTGCGCGATACGCTCGAGCGCTATGTGCGCAAGGACTACGCTTTCGAGAAGCGCCGCGAGATCATCCGCTCCGCCGGTGGCTGGAGCCGCGAGGTCTGGCAGCAGTTCGCAGAGCTCGGCGTGCTCGCCATCGGCCTGCCGGAGGACCACGGCGGCCTCGGCGGCGGCGCCTTCGACACCCTGCTGGTGATGGAAGCCCTCGGCCGCGGCATGGTGGTCGAGCCCTATCTGTCCACCGTGGTGCTCGGTGCCGGCCTGATCGCCCGCAATGGCAGCGAGACGCAGAAGTCCGAGCTGCTGCCGGCGGTCGCCAGCGGCGAGCTGCTGCTGGCACTGGCGCACTACGAGGCCGCCGGCCGCTACGACATCCGGCATGTCGCCAGCAGCGCGCGCAAGGACGGCAACGGCTATGTGCTCAACGGCGCCAAGTCGGTGGTCCTGCATGGCGCCGCCGCGGACCGCCTGCTGGTTTCCGCCCGTACCACCGGCGGCCTGCGCGATGCCAGCGGCGTCTCGCTGTTCCTGGTCGATGCCAAGGCCGCCGGCGTCACCATCAAGGACTACCCGACCCAGGACGGCCAGCGCGCCGCCGAGGTCGAGCTCAAGAATGTGCGCGTGCCGGCCTCGGCCATGGTCGGCGCGGAAGGCGCTGCGTTGGCGGCGATCGAACTGGCGATCGACCAGGGCATCGCCGCGCTCTGCGCCGAGGCCGTCGGCAACATGGCGGCGCTGATCGAGGCCACCGTCGGCTATCTGAAGACGCGCAAGCAGTTCGGCGTGCCGATCGGCAGCTTCCAGGCGCTGCAGCACCGCGCGGTGGAGATGTACCTGCATGCCGAACAGGCGCGCTCGATGAGCTACCTCGCCGCCGACAAGCTGTCGTCGACGGACGCCGCCGAACGCCGCCGCGCGATCTCCGCCGCCCGGGTGCTGGTCGGCAACGCCGCGCGCTACGTCGGCCAGCAGGCGATCCAGCTGCACGGCGGCATCGGCGTCACCGACGAGCTGGCGGTCGGCCACTACTTCAAGCGCCTGACCATGATCAACCAGCTGTTCGGCGACGTCGACCACCACCTGGGGCTGTTCAGCGCCGCGATGGCGGCGTAAGCCTGCTCAAGCTTGTTGCGCGTGGGAGCGGCTTCAGCCGCGATCAAGGGCCGGGTTTCACCGGAATTTCATCGCGGCTAAAGCCGCTCCCACGGTGAGCCCTGCGCAACCGACAGTGGCATGATGTCGGCACGATCGCTCGGGAGAATCACCCCCAATGTCCGCCCCGGACACCAAGGCCCTGCTGAAGCTGCAACGCATGGACATGTCGCTGGTCCGCGCCGTGATGGCGCACCAGCACTTCCTGCTGCCCCACGAATACCACCGCCTGCGCTACATCCTCGGCTTCGCCCGCCTGCACCGCTTCGCGCCCGGCGCGGCGCTGCGGCAGCAGCCGCGCGAGGAGGTCGAGGTCGACAGCAGCATCGTCGCACCGGTGCGCGAGCTGGTGCTGCGCGAGCTGTTCAAGCCGCTGCGGCGCGAGGACACTGCGCGGCTGCGCCTCGCCGGCTGCATGCCGGCGCTGGAAGCCCTGCACGCCGCCGTGCGCGTCGCCCGCGACCAGTTGCTGGCCCGTCACCAGAACGACTTCAGCGCCGAGGAACTCGATGCCGAGGTCGGCCGCAAGGCGCTGGTCACCATCGCCGGCGGTGGCGGCGGTGCCGGCTATGTCTACATCGGCGCGGCGGCACGCCTGCGTGCCGAGGGCCGCAGCTCCGACTACCTGGTCGGCGCCTCGATCGGCGCGCTGATCGGCGCCTTCCTGGCGCGCTCGCGCACCACCGACATCGAGGCCGTGCTGACCTGGGCCAAGTCGCTGCGCATGCGCGACATCTTCGGCCGCCCCTACCTCGGCGCCACCCACACGCTGCCCGGCATCACGCGCCTGCACCTGCGCAGCATGCACAAGATCATGTCGCATCCGGACGGCACGCCGCTGCGCCTGAAGGATCTGGAGATTCCCTACGACGCGGTGATCGCCGGCATCCGCACCCGTGCCTACGATCACCTGCCATCGGCGCTGCGCGACCTGACCTCGCCGCTGGCACAGCACAAGAGCTTCTCGCGGCTGTTTACCGAGCGCATGCTGCTGCTGGCGACCTTCGTCAATCCCAACGTCACCCGCCCGATCGTGCTGGGCCGCGACGCGGCCACCCGCGACATGCGCGTCGCCGACGCCGTGGGCCTGTCCGCTGCGATCCCGGCGGTGCTGCAGTACGAACCGCCGGAACGCGATCCGCGCAGCGACGAGATCCTCGCCGCCCTGCGCGAGCAGCATGATGTCGCCCTGTTCGTCGACGGCGGCGTCGCCGCCAACGTGCCGGCGCGCATCGCCTGGGAAGGCGTGCAGGCAGGGCGCATCGGCACTCGCAACGCGTTCTACCTGGCACTCGACTGCTTCAGCCCGCAGTGGGATCCGCGCCACCTGTGGCTGTGGCCGGTGACGCAGGCGGTGCAGCTGCAGATGCCGGCGCAGCGCCATTACTTCGACTGGCTGATGCGCTTCACGCCGACCCTGTCGCCGATCAACCTGCTGCCGCCGGCGCAGGACTTCGAGAAAGCCTTCAAGTGGGGCTGGGACCAGGCCGACGTGATGCTGCCCTTCCTGCTGAAGGCGCTTGAACCGGTGGAGTGGAAACCCTAGGGAAACTCTGATTAAGTTGCCGTTCGCCCTGAGCCTGTCGAAGGGTGGACGGCAACTGATTGACGGACCGGGGGAAAGCCCACCCGTGCTTCGACAGGCTCAGCACGAACGGACTTTTCAGAGCTTCCCCAGGGCCGGTTGACGCGATATCCGCCGCCGCGACGGACAAGGGAGGGAGCGATGAGCACGAGCCTCTGGCTGGTCAACCTCGGCTATGCCGTGGTCGCCGTCTCCTTCCTGGTGCGCGACATCGTCTACCTGCGCACCATCGCCGTCCTCGCCGGCATCCTGCTGACCATCGCCTCGATCGGCACCGGCGATCCCTGGCCGGCGTTCTGGAATGCCCTGTTCACCCTGATCAACCTGGCCTGGCTGGCGCGCCTCTACCTGCTGGAGCGCCGCGTGCAGCTCAACGGCGAGGAGCTGCGTCTCTACGAAACCACTTTCGCCGCGCTGGGCAGCGCCGAATGCCTGCGCCTGCTGCGGGCCGGCCGCTGGGTCGACGGCGCCGCCGGTGAGCTGCTGACAAAGCAGGGTGAAACCACAGGCGCACTGATGCTGATCAGTCACGGTAGCGCGATGGTCGAGGCCAACGGCGAGCCGCTGGCGGAACTGTGCGATGGTCAATGGGTCGGCGAGATGAGCTTCGTCACCCAGCAGCCGGCCTCGGCCAACGTGCGACTGACGCAGGCGACGCGCTACCTCAGCTGGTCGCGCGAGCGACTGACCGGGCTGTTCCAGCGCGAGCCTTCGCTGAAGCTGGTGCTGATGCAGGTGGTCAGCGGGGAGCTATCGCGAAAGTTGCGAGTGAGGGCGGGAGAGCCTTCGTAGTGATGGCGGCGGAATGCGCTGCGCTACGCCTAAGGCGCCTACTGTTGGTTCCGCCCTACGACTCCTTCGGCAACGAGTCGGTGTAGGGCGGGAGCATCCCGCCTCCCGCGACAGGCGAGGGCATGGATGCCCGAGGTAGGGCAACGCAGGAGCAGTTGCCGGCGGGATGCTCCCGCCATACGAGCTAGACCCTCAGCACCCCACGGAACCCTCTCGCGGCATAGTACGACTGCGCACCGTTGTGATACGTGAACACATGGTCGTAGCGCCGGTCGCAGAACAGTGCACCGCCGAGCTTCCTGATCGCGGGAGGGGTTGTGACCCAGCTCGACGTCTTGGCGTCGAAGCAACCCAGCTGCTGCAGATCCCGATACTGCTCTTCCGTCAGGATCTCGATACCCATGTCTGCCGCCATGTCCGTGGCGCAACTGGCAGGCCTGTTTTCCTTCCTGGACTCCAGGGCCTCGCGGTCGTAGCAGGCACTCCTGCGGCCGGCAGGGGTCTCTGCAGAGCAATCAACGAAGACGAACTCTCCGGTCTTCCGGTCCTGCCCCACGACATCCGGCTCGCCGCCCGTTCTCTCCATGCCATCGAGGGAATCCAGCTTGTCCGGCAGGGACTGCAGCCTTGCCAGAACGTCGGGCCACTTGATGCCCTTGTGCCGGCCCATGTTTCCCTCGAAACGCTTCTTCAGGGTATTGAGTAGTGCTTCGCGCTGCTTGGTGTTCATGCTTCACGCTCTCCGGCCGGCGGCCTTGCTGTCAATTGTTCAAGCACGCAGTTTCCGGGAAGCCGTGTCCGGTCGCCAGTCAGGCGCCCCTCGCCCGGGCAAGTCTCCAGCCCACCAGCAAGACCGCCAGCGCGAGCGAGAAAACCAGCACGTTTGCATCGATGTCCATGATGGGAGGCACTCCGTCCGCGTCGCTCATGGCGCCACCATAGAGGGAGGCCGTGGAGGCGCTGAGCAGGAAGCCACCATAGACGCAGAGCCCCAGCATTCCCGCAAGACGTACGCCGAACGCGGCATTCGCCTTGTGAAACCAAAGGAAAGAGAGAGCCAGAACGGCGATGGCGGAGTTCGTTCCGAGGAGCCACACCATGTGCACGCGCGAATGGGGAGGCCACTCAGGATGAAAGACATGCGTCTCCGTCAGATCGACGAATGGAGGGATGACGCCGTAGACCAGCGTGGCCAGGGTCATCAGCACACGGCCGGCCAGCATCAACTTCCCGGTGTGTTCCGTAGACATGTTTCTGCCCTCGAGGTGATGCGAACGATCTTAGTGCCTGACGCCCAGGTTCAGGGACGGCCCCGCCGAAGGCGGGGACGTCCCACTGCAACCTGTTGTTGGGCGGGCATCTCGCGCTGTGCCTGTGTTTTTCTTTCTGAAAAGACCGCCAGCTTTTCCTCAACCGAGCGGTGCCTTCCGTCAGAATCAAATTCCAATGCTTCATGACACGCATTGCAAAGAGATACCAAGTCATCGTCACGCTTCCCGACAATGACTTGGTATTCGTAGCTAATGTGATGAACTACATCGGCACGGCGCAAGCACAACTGGCATTGCGAAGAGTCGCGTTTCATGACGCGGCGTCTTATGCGGCGCCACAAAGGACTACGCAAGTACTCTGAATGTGACATCGAGAAGTGAGGATCGATGGCTGGCCAGTCATCCGCAGGCACTGAATGGACGACTCCATCTTTGGCCAGAATAGCTCGCATTCTCGTGAAGCATTCCCGCGCTTCCTCATCCTCCTGAGCTTTCTTTCTTGCAGCAGCCTCGCGCTCCTCTTTCTTCTTTCGACCACGTTCCTTCTTCGCTGCCTCCATTTGAATTCTGAAGGGCTCGCCGATCTTTGCACGCGCTTCGTCTTCCTTCTTGCGATCTTCCGGGGAAAGGCTCAGTCTCCGATCGAAGTCGGCGCGCGAACTGCGCATGTCCTCGTCAGTGATATCGAACTGATTCCTTCCCATTTAGTTCTCCTGACGCCCAGACGCCCAGCTTCAGCCGCGGCCCTGCTGGAGGTGGCGAAGCCCCGAAGGCAGAGTCGGCTGGAAGCGCTGATTGGCGGTCACGTTACCCATCTCTGTAGTCGAAGGCTTTTGATATTTTCTTTGATCTGATCTGCGACCAGCGCTTGAATCTGATTCACGTCAGCTGCGAGATAGTTTTTTATCAGGGGGAAGCGAGGCCATCGTATTGGATCACTAAGGACTTCCTGAAGGTGTTCCTTTGCCCGGCCCAACTCGCCAAGTTGCAACATGCAGAACGCCTTTGGCCATGCTGCGAACGGCAAGAAAGATTCGTTGAAGGCGCCATGAAGTTCCTGCAGTGCACCAAGCCTGTCGAGCTTCGGAATAGCTTCTGAAAGCAAGGCATCCCGAAGTCCATTCTGGATGTTATGAATTTCCGCCTCGTCACCCGATGAGACATTCCAGGTGTTTTCCTTGCCCGGCGCTCTGTCGGCGACATCCAGCCACCCCTGATTGAGGTTCAACTCGGGCAGCGAGAGCGGAAGGGCATTGACCCAAATGTGTATGTCCTTCTTCTTTCCTTGAAAGGACACGACCTGAACGACCCCATTCAGCACGCGGACGAACTCGTGAGGCTTCCGCTTCCGAAAGCCGCGCTCTTGTAGAGCAGGAATCGAAGCCTCCGACCAAGACGAAAGTTTCATGACAGCCAACACAAACTAGACATACGGCGGATCCCTCAGCCGATTTAAACGTCCTGTGTACACCCAAGCCGCCGCTGATCGACGCCGACTGCGCACAAGTCCAGAAGCCCAGACCTCAACCCGCCCCGGCCCGCAGCCGCGCCAGCGTCTCCCGGTACGGCCGCATCCCCGCCGCCAGCAGTCCCGCCGCCAGCAGGCAGGCGATCACGCCGACGATCAGCATCGACCAGCGCAGGGCATTGTCGTCGCCGAACACGTAGTCCGTCACCAGTGCCACCGCCGTCGGCCCGATGCCGAGGCCGATCAGGTTGACGATGAACAAATAGATCGCCGAGGCCTGGCCGCGCATGCGGCTGGGGACCAGTTCCTGGATTGCTGCGGGGGCGGCACCGAAGGGCATGCCGAGGGCGAAGATCGCCGGCACCATCGCCACCATCGCCAGTTCCCCGGTCGGCATCAGCAGGTAGGCGAAACTGCCAAGGCCGCAGACCGCGCAGGACCATAGCCCCACGCGCAGCGCCGCATCGCTGATGCCCTGCCGCAGCCAGCGGTCGGCAAGGCGACCGCCGAAGACGATGCCGGCGGTGCCGAAGATCATCACGAGGATGCCGTAGGTGATGCCGACCTTCCCCGGCGCCCAGCCGTAGGTGCGGATGTAGAAGCTCGGGATCCAGGCGGCGGCGCCGTAGGAGCAGAAGGCGATCATGGCGAAGCCGAAGTTGTGGCACAGCACGGCGCGGCGGTTGCGCCAGAGGTAGGCCACGACCTCGCCGAAGGGCACGGCCTGCGCGCCGGCCTTGACGCCCTGCCGCGGCGGCTCGCGCACGAAGACAAAGGCGAAGCTGAACAGCAGGCCGGCGATACCGAGGATGTAGAACACTACCTGCCAGGGCCGCGTGCTGCCGACCAGTGGCAGCATCACCTCGCCCTGCGCGCTGACGAAGTGGATCACCAGTCCACCCAGCAGGAAGGCAATGCCGGAGCCGAGGTAGATGCCGGCGGAGTAGACGCTGATCGCGGTGGCGCGACGCTCCGGCGGAAAGTAGTCGGCGATCATCGAGTAAGCCGCCGGCGACAGCGCCGCCTCGCCGACCCCGACGCCGATGCGGAACAGGAACAGCTGCCAGTACGAGCGCGCGGTGCCGCAGAGCGCGGTCATCAGGCTCCACACCACGATGCCGGCGGCGACCAGGCCGCGACGGCTCTTGTTGTCGGCCATGCGTCCCAGCGGGATGCCGAGCAGGCTGTAGAAGATCGCGAAGGAGAAGCCCATCAGCAGGCTCATCTGGGTGTCACTGATGGCGAGATCGCGGCGGATCGGCCCGACCAAAAGGTTGAGGATCTGCCGGTCGATGAAGGAGAACACGTAGGCGATCATCAGGATCGCGACCACGGTCCAGGCGTAGGTCATCGAGGCGGGCGCCGTTGCCGGCGTGCGCGGGTTGTTCATGGTTCTCCTCCGTGCGCCGGCGCGTCGTTGCGCAGCCGGTCGTTCAATCGCCTGAATCGTATCACCGGAACTCGCCACCGTTCGCCCTGAGCCTGTCCCGCGGGACTCCCTATCGGTCGTCGAAGGGTGAACGCCCCCGGCGTCGGCGCTCGCCCGGCCGTGCTTCGACGAGCTCAGCACGAACGGACTGCGGGTTCCGGTGCTCATTTCGACGCCTGCTTCTGCACATTCGCCGGCTCGAAGTACGCCGGCTCGAAGTCCCGCTCGACGTTCTCCTGCTCCTCGTTGTTCATCGCCATCAGCAGGTAGCGACCGCTCTGCAGGTCGTAGACCGTCTCCAGGATCGGCGTGGCGAAGGGCTTGTCGTAGGCCTGGATCGGATGCGCCTCCTGCCAGCGCCACAGCTGGCCGCGGCGGTCGTAGCAGTCGGCCAGCAGGATCTGCCAGCTGTCCTCGTCGAGGTAGAAGCGGCGCTTCGCGTAGATGTGCGAGGTGCCGGCCTTGAGCTCGGCCTCGACCACCCAGACGCGGTGCAGTTCGTAGCGCGGCAGTGCCGGGTTGAGATGGCCGGGGCGCACCAGGTCGCGGTACTTATGCTTGTCGCCGTGCAGCGCGTAGGCGTTGTAGGGCACGTAGAGCTCGCGGCTGCCGAGCAGCTTCCAGCTGTAGCGGTCCATCGCGCCGTTGAACACGTCGAACTGGTCGTTGGTGCGCAGGCCATCCGAGCCAGTACCCGGATTGTCGTAGCCGACGTTGGGCGCGCGGCGCAGGCGGCGCTGGCCCGGGTTGTACTGCCAGGCGCGGCGCGGCTCCTTCACCTGGTCCATGGTCTCGTGCACCAGGGTGATGGTGCCGGCCAGGCGCGGCGGCTGCGTCACCACCTGCATGAAGTAGTTGGCGACGTTGTCGAGCTGCTCGGGCCGCGCATCCTTGCGCGAGTAGACGAAGCTGGCGTCCTCGCGCAGCTTCACCAGGTTGAAGTCGCCACCGCTGGTGACGGCGGCCTGCGCGTTCCAGCGCGTCATGCCGATGCCGCGGTAGCGCAGCTTGTGGTTCCACATCGCCTCGAAGCCGGATTTCGGGATCGGGAACGGCACGCCGGTGATGGCGCCGACCAGCGCCTCGCCGTTGCCGCCAAGCTCGGCCTTCAAGGCGTTCTGGTAGCTCGCCGCGTAGACGAACTCCGGTGCGGCGTAGCTGCGCCGCGTCGGGTAGATCCGCAGCTGGTAGGACGGGACTTTCGCCAGCATCGCCTGCTGCCCGGCCGAGAGCCGGGCGCGGTGCTGCGCCAGGTTGGCGGCGCTGATGGTCAGCAGCGGCTGGTCGCTGGCGTATGGATCGCAGTAGCGCTTGCCGGAGCCGGAGTAGCAGGCCGGTGCCTGCTGCAGGCCGCCGTCCCAGGCGGGAATGCTGCCGTCCTTGTTGCCGGCGCGCAGCGCGCCGACCGGCGTGAGTTCCTTGTTCAGGCGTTCGGCCTCGGCGGCGGGAACCTTGGCCAGCGCCGGTGTGGCGAGGGCGATCAGCAGCAGCGCGGCGAGGCCGGCCTTGCGGTCGGGAAGAGGCATGGGGGACTCCTAGAAGAGATAGCCGAAGTAGATCGACAGGTTGTCGCGGTCGAGCAGGCCGTCGAGCAGTTCGCCACCGAAGTACCAGGTGTAGCGAACATCGGCGCTGTACTTCGACAGGTAGTCGAAGCGCAGGCCGGCGATGGCCTGCTTGCGGCCCTCGACGAAGTTCTGGCCGAGGCCCGGTGCGACGCCGTGCACGTCATGGAACAAGGCGGTCAGCAGCTCGATGTTGCCGCCGAAGAGCGCATCGTCGTAGCGCGTCGAGGCGACCAGGCGGTAGCCGAAGGAATCCGCGGTGCCGAAGGCCTTGCCGTCCTGCGCGATCGGGTTCTGGCGCTGGTTGGGCAGCGAACGGTTGCTGGCGGGATCGGCCGGGTTGCTGCGGATGTCGCGCGGGTTGATCCCGGCTGAGCCGTCGCCGCCGGCGGAGATGTGGGTGTTGGCGATGGCCCCGGAGAACTGCAGCTCGTCCAGCGCCGACATGTCGAACACATGGGTCCAGCCGGCCTCCAGCAGCAGGACGATCTGCGAGGCGCCGATCGGGTTCTGGCCGCCGCCGAAGGTGCGCAGCAGGGTCAGGTCCAGTTGCGCCAGCTTCATCGGCTCCCAGCCGCGCACGTAGTCGCCGGCCCGCGGCGGCTGGCCGCGGAAATTGCTGGCGACGAAATCCGGCGCGGCCTCGCGACGTCCCGGCAACACCGCCAGGCCGATGTCATAGGGCTGCTCCGGGATCGCCGGCTGCAGCGCGGCGAAGACAATGTCGGTGGACTGGAGCTGCACCGGCAGGTTCGGGCGGTAGGTCGCCTCGCCGGAGAAGGCGTAGTCGCCGAAGGTGGTGTTGAAGGAGACGCCGTAGAGCCGGATGTTCTCCGGGTACTCGGCGAACAGGCTGACGGTGTCGACCGGCAGCACCTCGCGCCCGGCCGGCGCGTACTGCACCGCGCCTTCCGGATTGGCCTGGTGCTGCGCCAGCGCAACGAGATTGCCCAGCGGGATCTGGCAGTCGCGCAGCAGGTTGGCGAGGTTCAGCGCCGCGTTGCCGCTGGAGGCCGGCACGCAGCTGTCCTGCGCTGCCAGCGCACTGACCGCCGGGATGCGCGAGTGGTAATTGGCGTAGTAGAAAGCCAGCTCGGTGCCGTTGTTGAGGTCCTCCAGGAACAGCTTCAGCGACGCGCCATACTGGCCGCCGTCGTCCGGCTCGCGACGCTTTTCCTCGGCGAAGTTGCGCTGCACCGTGCGGCTGGAGCTGGAGCCCAGCGGCGCCAGCGAGTCCTGCGGATTGCGCCAGGGCTCGTACAGGCCCAGCGGATCCTCCGGCGCCTTGGCGAAGCCGAGCATTGCGTAGGTCGCGCCATCGCCGAGGATATCGGCAGTGGAGAAGAAGCTGCCCACCGGATCCAGCACCACCGGCCGCCATTCGTACTGGTAGAACAGCTGCAGGTTGGCGCCCTGCCAGAGGTCGGTGCCCAGGGTCAGCATGCCCACCGGCTGCGCCAGTTCCTTGATGTCGAAGCCGGGCACGCGCAGCAGCGCGGCGTTGGGCGGATTGATGGTGTTGAGCGAGTTGCCGACGATGAAGGCCGACTCGCCCCAGTTCAGCACCTGGCGGCCGAGCTTGACGCTCAGCTCGCGCTCACCGAGATCGAAGTGGCGGGTGACGAACCAGTCGAGCAGCTCGAAGTTGATGCCGATGCGGTCCTCACCGTCGGCGGAGAACTTGGTGCGCGCCGGCTGCGCGGTGGTGTCGGGATGATGCTCGTCGAAGTCCGAGTAGTTCTGGTCGAACAGGGCGAGGCCGCGCGCGAAGAAGCCGTACTCGCCGAGATTGAACGACAGGTCCGAAGTGACCTTGGCGCTGGCGTGGACGATATCGTGCCGGTCGAAGTTGAGGTTGCCGTTGTCGCCATTGGGATTGAGCGAGCCCGGCGCCGCCAGCGCGCGGGCATTGCCGGAGCCGTCGCCGCCGGTGGTGCAGGTGTCGCCGGCGTAGGCGCGATCAGGGCTGTCGAAGGTGCCTGCGGTGCGACGCACGCAGAGGCCGGGGTTGAGGTTGGACTTGCCGATCAGCGCGTCGTTGCGCTCCTGCATGCGGATCAGCGCGCCGATGGTGACGAGGTTGTCGAGCCTGGCCTCGCTGCCGCCAACCTGGAAATCGAAGGCCTGCGCCGCCGGCGAGACCAGCAGGGCCAGCGCCAGCGTATGGATGATTGTCTTCATGTGGGTTCCCCTCTCAGCGCTCGGCCAGGCGATAGACGCTGGCCGGCTCGAAATGCCTGCTGTCGAAATGCGTCTCCGCCGTTTCGCGGTCCTGGTTGTTCAGTGCCATCGCCAGGTAGCGGCCGGCCTGCAGGTCGTAGACCAGCTCGGCCACCGGCATGGTGTAGGGCCGGTCGTAGGCGGCGACGGTGTGCGCCTCCTGCCAGCGCCACAGCTGGCCACGGTTGTCGTACGCATCGACCAGCACGATCTGCCAGCTGTCCTCGTCGACGTAGAACGTGCGGCGGTGGTACATGTGGCTGGTCGCCGGCTTCAGCGTCGACTCCACCACCCAGACGCGGCGCAGCTCGTAGCGCGCCAGCGCCTGGTTGAGATGCGGGCGCAGCAGGATCTGGTCGTAGGACTGGCGTTCGCTGTGCAAGCGGTAGGCATTGGCCGGCACCAGCATTTCGCGCTTGCCGAGCAGCTTCCAGCTGTAGCGGTCCATCGCCCCGTTGTAGGTGTCGAACTGGTCGTTGGTGCGCAGCGCGTCGGAGCCGGTGCCGGGATTGTCGTAGCCGACATTGGGCGCGCGCCGCAGGCGCCGCTGGCCGGGGCTGTACTGCCAGGCGCGGCGCGGCTCGCCGACCTGATCCATGGTCTCGTGCACCAGCGTGATCGAACCCGCCAGCCGCGGTGGCGCCACCACGCGCTGCACGATGTAGACCAGCACGTTATTGAGCGACTCCGGCGTCGCGCCCGGCTCGGTGTAGGCGAAGCGCACATCCTCGTTGATGCGGATCTGCATGCGGTTGCCGTTGGCATGCACCGCGAACTGGTTGTTCCAGCGCTGCACCTGCGTGCCGCGGTAGCGCAGCTTGTGGTTCCAGATCACCTCGTGCGCGTTCTTCGGGATCGGGAACGGCAGGCCCAGCACTGCATCGCGCACGCCCTCGCCACCGATCGACAGCTCGCTGCGGGTGGCGTTGCGCCGCGTCGCCTCGTAGACCGCCGGCGGCAGGGCCGAGCTGCGATGGGTCGGATAGACCTCGATGCGATAGCTCGACGGGTTCTTCGCCAGCATCGCGCGCTGGCCGCCCGACAGGCGTTCGCGGTACTGCAGGGCATTGCGCGCATCGACCGTGTACAGCGGCCGCTCCTGCGGCCAGGGATCGCAGTAGCGCTGCCCGCTGCGATAGCAGGACGGCGGCTTGCCGATGCCGCCCTCCCAGGCCGGGATGCTGCCGTCGGCATTGCCGGCACGCAGCGCCCCCACCGGCGTCAGCTCCCCGTCCAGCTGCGCCGCCTCCGCCGCGCTGACCTTCGCCCCTGCCGGTGGTGGCGCCAGCAGCAGCGTCGCCAGCAGCAGGCACGGCAGGCCGATCACTCCCCTCCTGTCCTCACGCATGACCCTTCTCCCCGTTGTGAGACGTTTTTACGTTTTGTCTCTGTGCAGGCAAAATTTTTTCAGCCCAGCCCGTAGACGTCGTAGCGCAGCAGCCGCTGTCGCACGTCGGCCTCGCCGACGTTCAGGCACTGCAGGCGGTTGAGCCAGGCGTAGTCGGGATGCGCGGTCTGGTAGCGCGCCGCCGCGCGAATCGCGACGCGCTCCGGGCCCTGGCCCTTGAGGTAGTTGGCGTGACCGTCCACGCCGAGATCGGCG
>DATILC010000373.1:0-37644 GCA_035476855.1 Solimonas sp.
CAGCTCATGCACGGCGCGGTGCACGTTGGCGTTGGAGGTGCGGTAGTAGTCGTCCATCGCGCGCAGCACCGTTTCCGGCTTCTGCGTCGTCGCTGCATTGTCGAGGTAGGCCAGGCGCTTGCCGCGCACGATCTCGCGCAGGATCGGGAAGTCGGCGCGGACGCGTTCGAGGTCGTAGACGGGCAGGGCAGCGTTCACTGCAGGGCCTCGATGCGCTCGCCGTCCGGCAGCTGCTTCAGCAGGCGCTTGGTGACGCGCGCACGCACGTCCTCCAGGCGGATGTGCTGCAGGATTTCGTGGGCGAAGGTCCAGGTCAGCAGCGCGCGCGCGGTCGGCTCGGGCAGGCCGCGCGAGCGCAGGTAGAACAGCGCCTCGTCGTCGAGCTGGCCGAAGGTGGCGCCATGCGCGCACTTGACGTCGTCGGCGTAGATCTCCAGCTCCGGCTTGGCATTGATCTCGGCGCCGGGCGACAGGATCAGGTTGGCGATGCGCTGCTCGGAATCGGTCTTCTGCGCGTCCGGGTGGACGCGGATCATGCCGTTGAACACGCCGCGCGACTTGTCGCGGGCGATGCCGCGGAAGGACTCGCGGCTGATGCAATGCGGCGCGCGGTGCTCGATGCGCGTGTGGTTGTCGACGTGGCCGCTGCCGGTCGGTGCGTAGAGGCCGTGCACGTGGATCTCTGCGCCCGGCTCGACCAGGTCAACGTTGAGATCATGGCGCGACAGCTTGCCGCCGAGGTCGATGCTGACGACGTCGGCACAGGCATCGCGGGCGATGCGCAGGTTGATGCGGGTGACGCGGTGCGCCTCGGCGCCGGCGTCGCTGACGCGGATCAGGTGCAGGCGGCTGCCGGCTTCCAGTTCGATGTCGGCGAAGATCGTCTGGAACGGCGCCTCGCCGGAGGTGTTGAGGATCAGCGTTGCCTCGCTGCCGCGCGCCAGGCGCAGGCGATGGCGCTGGTGCGCCTGCGCATCGGGGCGCAGCGGTTCGTCGAGACGGGTGTTCGCGGCGATCGTACGATCGATGCCGCCGGCGGCGTAGGCCGCGTTCAGTGCATCGAGGCCGTCGGTCCAGTCGGCGGAAACGCTGCCGGTCTCGGACCCCGGTTGCAGGGCTTCCAGCGGCAGCGCTGCCAGCGGCGCGAGGTCGGTGTATTTCCACTCCTCGAGGTCGGTGGAGGGGAAGCCCTGCGTCAGGAAGGCATCGAGCGCACCGCGCCGCGGCGCGGTCTGCGCGGTGGCTGGCAGTGCCTCGAAGGCACGGCGGAAGTGATCGAGCGCTCCCATGCTCAGGCTGCCTGCTCGATCCAGCTATAGCCCTTTTCTTCCAGCTCCAGCGCCAGCTCCGCGCCGCCGGACTTGACGATGCGGCCGCCGGCCAGCACGTGCACGAAGTCCGGTTTCACGTAGTCCAGCAGGCGCTGGTAGTGCGTTACCAGCAGTACCGCGCGCTCTTTCGAACGCATCAGGTTGATGCCGTCGGCGACGACCTTGAGCGCGTCGATGTCGAGGCCGGAGTCGGTCTCGTCGAGGATCATCAGCTTCGGCTCCAGCACCAGCATCTGCAGGATCTCGTTGCGCTTCTTCTCGCCGCCCGAGAAACCCTCGTTGACGCCGCGCGACAGCATTGCCGGGTTCATCTGCATCTGCTTGACGCGATGCTTGACCCAGGCGAGGAAGTCGCCGGCATCCAGTTCCTTCTCGCCGCGCGCCTTGCGCTGGGAGTTGAGCGCGGCCTTGAGGAACACCATGTTCGACACGCCGGGGATTTCCACCGGGTACTGGAAGCCGAGGAAGATGCCCTTGGCGGCGCGCAGTTCCGGATCGAGCTCCAGCAGGTCGGCGCCTTCGAATGTCACCGAGCCCGCGGTGACCGTGTAGTCCTCGTGGCCGGCGAGCAGCTTCGACAAGGTCGATTTGCCCGAGCCGTTGGGACCCATGATGGCGTGCACCTCGCCCGCGTTGAGCTGCAGGTTGATGCCCTTGAGGATGTCTTTCCCGTCGATGCGGGCCTGGAGTTTGTTGATTTCAAGCATGGCTAAATTCTTCTGGCTAGCTTAGTGACTGGTGCCGTCCATGGCGCCTCGGTCCGGCCCGGCCATCCATGGCCGGGCGTTCGCCGGCGCCAATTGCCATTCAAGGCAATTGGCGACAGCCCCGGCTCACCCGACGCTGCCTTCGAGTGAAACGGAGAGCAGCTTCTGCGCCTCGACGGCGAATTCCATCGGCAGCTCCTTGAACACGTCCTTGCAGAAGCCGTTGACGATCATCGACACGGCGTCCTCTTCCTTGATCCCGCGCGAACGGGCGTAGAACAGCTGGTCTTCGCCGATCTTCGAGGTGGTGGCTTCGTGTTCCAGGATCGCAGTGGGATTGCGGATCTCGGTGTAGGGAAAGGTGTGGGCACCGCACTTGTCGCCGATCAGCAAGCTGTCGCACTGCGTGTAGTTGCGCGCGCCCTCGGCGCTCGGCAGTACGCGCACCAGGCCACGGTAAGCCTGCTGGCCGTGGCCGGCGGCAATGCCCTTGGACACGATCGTGCTCTTGGTGCGCTTGCCGATGTGGATCATCTTGGTGCCGGTATCGGCCTGCTGGCGGTGATGCGTCAGCGCCACCGAGTAGAACTCGCCGACCGAATCGTCGCCGCGCAGGACGCAGCTCGGATACTTCCAGGTGATCGCCGAGCCGGTTTCCACCTGCGTCCAGCTGATCTTGCTGCGCGGGCCGCGGCAGTCGCCGCGCTTGGTGACGAAGTTGTAGATGCCGCCGACGCCGTTCTCGTCGCCGGGGTACCAGTTCTGCACGGTCGAGTACTTGATCTGCGCATCGTCCAGCGCCACCAGTTCCACCACCGCGGCATGCAGCTGGTTCTCGTCGCGCTGCGGCGCGGTGCAGCCTTCGAGGTAGGAGACGTGGCTGCCTTCCTCGGCAATGATCAGCGTGCGCTCGAACTGGCCGGTGTTGCGCTCGTTGATGCGGAAGTAGGTGCTCAGCTCCATCGGGCAACGCACACCCTTGGGGATGAACACGAAGGAGCCGTCGGTGAACACCGCCGAGTTGAGCGTGGCGTAGAAGTTGTCGGCGTAGGGCACGACCGTGCCGAGGTACTTGCGCACCAGATCCGGATGTTCACGCACGGCTTCCGAGATCGAGCAGAAGATCACGCCGGCCTCGGCCAGCTTCTTGCGGAAGGTGGTGCCGACCGACACCGAGTCGAACACCACGTCGACCGCGACCTGTGGCTGCACGCCGGCCAGCATCTCCTGCTCGCGCAGCGGGATGCCGAGCTTGGTGTAGGTCTCCAGCAGCTTCGGGTCGACCTCGTCCAGCGACTTCGGGCCGTCCTTCATCGACTTCGGCGCCGAGTAGTAGGAGATCGACTGATAGTCGACCGGCGGGTAATGCACATGCGCCCATGTCGGCTGCTTCATCTTCAGCCAGCGGCGGTAGGCACGGAGGCGGAACTCCAGCAGCCACTCGGGTTCCTGCTTGCGCGCCGAGATCAGGCGCACGACGTCCTCGCTGAGGCCGGGGGCGATGGTTTCCGAATCGACGTCGGTGATGAAACCGGCCGAGTAGGTCCGGTTGCCGACGAGGGCCTGGATTTCCTGGGTGTTGGTGGACATGGCTTAGCGCGCCGGGGTTGCGGCAGAGATGAATTGGACCGGCATCTCGGCGCGGCGTTGCGGCGCGGCCAGCTGGTCCAGGGTGACGGCCTCCAGGGCCTGGCGGATCGCGGTGTTGATCAGGCGCCAGCCGTGGCGGGTGCCGCATTGCAGCTCGATGCCGCAGTTGCCCTCGTGGATCGAGCACTCGGTGACGCCGATCGGCCCCTCCAGCGCACGGATCACGTCGGCGACCGATACCTGCGCCGGCGCCCGCACCATGCGATAGCCGCCGTGGGCGCCGCGGGTGGATTCGAGAAGGCCGCCGCGGGTCAATGTTTTCAACAGCTTGGCGACGGTCGGGGCCGGGATGTGACTGCGCTCGGCAAGCTCCACGCCGGTGTGCACGCGCGCCGGGTCGGCGGCGATGAGGCTCATCACCACGGTGGCGTAATCGGCGAGCTTGCTGAGCTTGAGCACGGAATGAAGACCAAAGGAGTCCTGATTACGCGAATGTTACTGCTGCGGCGCAGCAGGGACAAGCCGCAAACGGTTGGGCGAGGGGCCTACCGGATGGGCGCCGGACAGTCGAAATCGCGGTCGGACAGCAGCTGGCGGTAGCGGTCGGGGTAGTTGGTGAAGGTGCCGTCGACGCAGAGCGCGGCGGTCCGCTCGAGGTCGGCCTCGTCGTTGACGGTGTAGGGATGCACCGCCAGGCCCAGTCGATGCGCCTGATCCAGCAGGTCGGCATCGACGTCGGACAGGGCCGGGCCGACCCCGAAGCTGTATTCCGCCATCGCTGCCAGCGTCGCGGCATTGGTCGTCGCCGGCTGCATCAGCTGCACCAGCGGAATCTGCGGATCGAGGGTGCGCATTTCCAGCAGCACCGTCGGGATGAAGGACTGCACCAGCACCTGTCGACGGCTGATGGCGCCCTCGCGCAGGCCATGGCGGTTGATCAGGTCCAGCAGCTTGCGCGCCGTGGAATCCTGCAGGCTCAGGCCGGGCTTGATCTCGATGTAGTAGCGGGCGCGCTGGCCATAGCGCTGGAACACCTCTTCCAGCGTCGGAATGGTCTGGCCGACGTACTCGGCTTTCGCGCGTTCCGGATACGTCTCGTTGAACCAGCTGCCCATGTCGCAGGTTTTCAACTGGGCCAGGGTCTTCTGCGAGACCTGTCCGGTGCAGTTCTCCGCCGGGCCGCGCGCGGTGCGGTCCAGCGTCAGGTCATGCAGGCAGACCAGCACGCCATCGGCGGTGGGATACACGTCCTGCTCGATGTATTCGGCGCCCATCGCCAGCGCCAGGTCGTAGGCGGCGAAGGTGTGCTCGGGTGCGTGGCCCGAGGCGCCGCGGTGTGCGACGATCACCTGGTCGGTCTTCAGCGCCGGTGCGGCCGCGGTGCCGGAAACGGCAGAACTGCCGCAGGCCGACAGCAGCACTGCAGCGATCAGGGTGACCAGGTGACGCATGCGAAAACTCCCGAAGCATTCAGACTGAAAGATTAAACGCGGCTCATGACAGAAACCGAACAGAACAAGCCGGCGCCCGCATGGGACGTGGCCAGGCCCTTCATCGAGCGTGTCGCCGTCGGCCCCGAGCACCTCGACCGCTTCGGCCACACCAACAACGTGATGTACCTGCAGTGGCTGGAGAAGGTCGCCTGGTCGCATTCGGTTAGCCTCGGCTTCGGCTTCGACGACTACGAGCGGGTCGGTGCCGGCTGCGTCGCGCGCCGTCACGAACTGGATTACCTGGCTGCGACCTTTGCCGGTGATGAATTGCTGCTGGCGACCTGGATACACGAGAACGACGGCAAGCTGAGCATGTGGCGCCGTTACCAGATCATCCGCGCCGGCGACGGCAAGACGGTGCTGCGCGGCCAGACCCACTGGGTGTGCATCGACATGAAGACCGGCCGGCCACGGCGCCAGCCGGAGGAATTCCTCAAGGCCTATGTGCCGTTGCAGACGAAGGATAGCACCGGCTGAGCTTGCGCCTCATTCGCAGTCCTCCTCGTTGCGGGTCTTCTCCTCGACCTCGCCATCGTCCTTGTCTTCGCTGATGCTGTCGAAGCTGGCGTAGTAGCTGCTGATCTGGTCGGCCACTTCCCTGTAGAAGCGCACGCGGTCGTTGACGACCTCGCCACGCAGGATCTGCACCCGGCCATTGGTGCGGATCGGCTCGGTCAGCAGGATCAGGCTGGAGGTCGAGAACAGGAAGTTGGTATGGCTCGGCAGCACGTCGACCACCAGCTGGTCGGCGATCTGGATCGCCGCGCTGTAGTCGCTGGCGCCGATCGCCACCGTGGTGTCGGCCAGGCCGGTCTGCAGGACCAGCTGGCCCAGGTTGGCGACCGCTGCGCCGGTCTGGAACTGCGGGTCGCCGGCCTGGTCGGTGCGTTCGTCGTTGAGCACCGGACGGTCGCCCAGGGTGTCCGAGCTCATCTCATCGTTGAACACCCCCAGGTTGGGCACGACGCGGTTGTCCTCGGTCTGCAGGCGGTCCTTGACGCTGTCCAGGCCTGCGCCGGTGACATCGACGCTTTCGGTGAAGAAGGGCAGGTTCACCAGCGGATCGAAGTGCACCAGCGTGCCCGGCTTCAGCGTCAGCGCGCCGAGACGCATGGTGTTGGCCTCGATCTGCAGGTAGTCGCCTTCGAGGCTCAGTTCCGCCAGGGCCACGGTCGGTGCCTGGAAGTAGGCATTGGGTCCGGCGGAAACCGGCAGCAGCTCCGGCGACTGCGTGGCGATGTCCTGCAACAGGCCGGCGTCGCCCGCGTGCTGCGCCAGGCCGCTGCCGACCTGCACCGTGCCGGCCAGCCGGATGGTGTCGCTGGCGATCACGTCCAGCGCGCCGGCGACGATACGGCTGCCCTCGTCGCTGACAACGCGGCCGCCGTTGATCACGACGCTGTCGCCGCTGAGTTCGGTCACGCTGGCCGGATCGCTGCCGTCGGCTTCCGCCAGCTGCACCAGTCCGCTGCTGGCCAGGGTCACGCTGCCGCCATGCACCGTTGCGGCGGTGAGCACCAGCGAGCTGTCGGCGCTGATCGCCAGGCTGCCGGCGTCGACGTTGGCGCTGATGAAGACTTCCGGTGCGCTGATGTCCAGCTGTCCGGCGGTGAGAGTCGGCAACAGCGAGGGCGTGACGATTTCCAGGTACTCGCGCGCCTGCAGTCTGCTGCTCTCAAGGAGCGAGTCGGCGTCGAAATAGATGAAGGCGTTGTCGGCACTGATGTCGCGGAAGAAGATGCTGCCGTCGTTGGCATTGAGCAGCACACCGCCGCTGAAGCGCGAGCTGCTGTCCAGGTCGAGGACGTTGAAGGTGGTGATCGTGCCGGTTTCGCTGATGTTGCCGGAGACCGTGAGCTGGCCGCCCGGCGTCGAGGCGGAACGTTCCAGCAGCAGGTCGGCACCGGAGGCGGCGATCATGCTGTCGCCGCTCACGCTGACCAGCGTGCCGGCCAGGTCGAGGTTGCCGCCGACCATCAGGTCACCCTCGGTGGCGGTCAGGTAGGCAAAGGCGCCGTTGAGGAAGGCGCCGTTCGCAGCGTCGGTGGACTGCACCGTGCCGGTGATGGTCAGTGGCCCGGCGAGTACGACATTGCCGTTGCTGGCGTCGGCCCAGAAGCCGGCGCCGCTGAGCGAGAGATTGTCGCCGGAGACGGCGGTGCCGATCGTGCCCTGCACCAGCACCGGGGCCTCCAGCCGCACGTCGCCCAGGAAACTGGCGAAGGAGGCAAACGCGCCGTAGCTGAACAGGTCGTTGCCGCCGTTGACTGCATCCAGCGTGCCGGTCACCTCGACTGCGCCACCGATGCGGACGTCGCCGACCAGGTCCGGGCTGCCGGAGAAGATGAACACGTCGGCGCCATAGGTGCCGCTGAAGTCCAGCGCGGTGAAGCTGTCGAGTGCGCCGGTGACCTTCAGGCTGCCAGCGATATCGAACTCGGCATCGGGGAGGGCGAGGAACTCGGCACCCGAGGCGTTGGCGTGGAACTCGGCGACGACGCTGCCCAGCGTGCCGGTCATGTCGACGTTGCCGCCGATCAGTACGCCGCCGGCCACGGTCACGAGGTTGGCATAGGCGCCGTTGACGAAAACCTCGTTGAAGCCCTGCACGTCGCCGGTCGTGCCGCCGACCACCAGGTTGCCGTCGACGTCGAAGTTGCCGTTGACCGTGAACACGTCCAGTTCGGTGCCGCGTGCCGTGACGGTGGACTCGCCGGTGACGGTGTCAAGCATGCCTTGGGCACTGAGGTTGCCGCCGATGTGCAGGTCGCCCTGTCTTGCGTCGAGGCTGACATGCGTTGCATTGACCTCGATGTCGTTGAAGCCCGTCACCGTGCCGGTGGTACCGGTCAGGGTGACGTCGCCGACGGTGCTGAAGCCGCCGCCGAGGATCTGCAGGTCCAGTTCGGTGGCGCGCGCGAAGATGTTCGAGAAGCCGCTGACATTGCCGAGGCTGCCGCTGGCCGTGAAGCTGCCGCCGAATTCGACGTTGCCGCCCTGGACGATGTCGATCGCCACACTGATCGCGTTGACGGTGGCGCGGCCGCTGATGTCGGCCATGCCGTTGCTGCCGCTCAGCGCGATGTCGCCATCGATCCGGATCGATCCGCCGATGGTCGTCATGTTGACCTCGGTGGCACGCGCGAACAGGTCGTCGCCGGCGGTCGTGGCCTCGATCGTGCCGTTGGCGGTCAGCTTGCCGTTCACGATGATGTTGCCGTAACCCAGACCATCGAAGTCCGTGGCATGAATGGACAGGAGCACGCCGTTGCTGGAACTGCTGTCGCCGACCAGCACCGTGCCGGTGGTGCCGGTCATCGTGACGTCGCCGCCGATCAGCACGTCGCCGCTGCTTTCGGTGCCGAGCGTGACGCTGGTGGCGCTGGCGGAGACGGATCTGGAGGGCTGATCGGGGTCGATGCCGGTGACCGCGGCAAGACCGCCGCTGACGCCGAGGTCGCCGCCGATGATCAGATCGAAGTTGCTGAGGATCTCCAGGAAGCTGCCGGAGACGCTGGAACTCTCGCCGATGGTGACTGTGCCGGTGTTGCCCGCGAGCGACAGGTTGCCGTCGATCGCGACGACCTGTCCATGGATCACCAGGTCGGCGGCTTCCGCGCTGACGGAGAACCCCGCCGAGGTGTCGCCCAGGGTACCGGTCACGCCGACGCCGCCATGCACGGCCAGGACGTTGGCACTCAGCTCCATGGAGACGCCGTTGATGAAGCTGAGGAAGCCGATGTCGGTGGTGCCGGTCACGCCGTTGGCGCTGACATCGCCGTCGACCGTGAGTGCAGCTCCGGTGACGGTGGCGACGACCGAAACCGCCTGTGCATGTGACTCGACGCCGACCAGCACCTGGCCGTCCAGCCCCAGGAAACCATCCGCGGAAAGGCTGCCGCCGATGTAGGAGTCGCCACCGAAGGCACTGAGTTCGAGGCGGCTGCCGGCGACGAAGGCGTAGTTGCCGCCGATGACCGAACCATTGCTGCCCTGCAGGCGCAGGTCGCCATCGATGCCGATCCCCTGCGCGAACAGTTCGACCTTGGTGGCCTCGGCGAACATGAAGTCGCCAGCGTCGATCTGTTGCAGCGAACCTGCGGCGTTGACGTTGCCGTGCAGCTGGATCTCGCCGACTTCGGCATAGATGCCGAGGAAGGCGCCATTGCTGAAGCTGTCGCTGCCGACCTGCACGCTGCCGGTATCGCCAACGATCCGGACATCGCCGTTGACCATTACCCAGCCGCCCTCGGAGTTCAGGGCCACGCCGGCGGCGCGCGAGCCGACCAGGGTGGGGTCGGGCAGTGCGTCGCTGCCGGAAACCGACTGCAGGCTGCCGGTGACATCGATGCCGGCGAGCTGCAGGTCGCCCTGCGCCTTGATGTCCAGCAGGCTGCCGAACACCAGAGCATTCTGGATTTCGCCGTTGTCGTCGACGATGCCCTCGCCGGTGATGACCGATCCGGTGGTGCCGGTCAGGACGATGTCGCCGCCTATCGCGATGGTATTGCCACCGACGCTGACGTCTGTGGCCTGGGCATGCACCAGGTCGCCGGCCTCGGTCGAGGCCAGCGTGCCGTGGACCTCGATGCCGCCGAGCAGGACCACCGCGTCGCCGGTGAGGCTCAGGTGCGCGCCGTTGCTGAAGCTGGAATCGTCGAGCACGGCGGCGCCGTTGTCGCCGATGGCCTCTACCTCGCCGATCGTCAGCGCGCCGTCGGCGAGCACGATCATCGACACCGCCTGGGCGAAGGAGCTGTCGCCGCCGAATACGGACTGGATCGAGCCGAGGCCGGACAGCTGGCCGCCGATGCCGATATCGCCGTGGGCCGACAGGTCCAGGAAGGCACCGGCGGCGAAGGCGTTGTCAGGGCCGCTGACCAGGCCGGTCGTTCCGTCCAGCAGGAGGTTGCCGAGCGTGATGTGGCCCAGGTAGTCGGCCACCGGGTTGCCGAACTCGTCGTAGTCGATGCTGCCGGCGCGGATTTGCGCGAACACGGCGCGGGCAAACAGGCTGCCATCGGTCTCTGCCGAGGTCAGGAAGCCGTTGGCACTGACGGTGCCGGTGACCTCGATGCTGCCGCGCGGGGTCAGCAGTTCCAGTGCACTGCCGGCGACGAATACCGAATCGCCGGCGGCGACGGTGCCGGTGGTGCCTTCCAGCGTGATGTTGCCGTCGACGAAGATGTTCTGGCCCTGCATGCGCAGTTGCGCGGCATTGGCGGTGACGCCGCTGCCGGCGCCGACCTCGTCGAGGCTGCCGATCGCATCGATGCTGCCGGTCAGTGCGATATCGCCCTCGGCGACGACGCTGAGGAATACGCCGTTGCTGAGGCTGCCGCTGCCGACGCCGATCGTGGCGGTATGGCCCTCGGCAAAGATCGCGCCCTGGCCGCTGATGCCGCCGCCGAGCGCGCTGATGAACAGGTCCGCGCCGCGGGCCTCGGCGTTCATGCTGGCGAAGAAGGTGTTGAGCTGGCCGCTGACGACGATGTCGCCACCGAGGTCGATGCTGCCGTTGCGTTGTTCCAGGAACAGCGCGGCGCCGTTGGCCTCGAAGTTGCTGTCGACCGCGACTTCGTCGACCGTGCCGGCGACCTCGAAGCGCGAGCCGATCGCCAGATCGCCATCCTGGACCACCGCCTCGGCATAGCCGCCGCGCACCTTCACCGAATCCGCAGCATTGGCGAGCAGGACCGTGCCGCTGACCAGGACCGGACCGTTCAGGGTCGTGGGACCGCCGACGGCCAGGATGGACAGGAAGCCGCCGGTGGCCTCGCTGTTGTTGTTGACGTCGAGATGATCGACCTGGCCATCGATGTTGACGGGCCCGCTGACCGTGATGCTCGAAGTCGGCGACACCGAGCCGTCGATGTCCGCGCCCAGCACCACCTCGCTGCCGCGTGCGGCAATGTTCGAGTCGCCGGCGGCATGGCCGACGTGCCCGTTGACCTGCATGCCGCCCTGCAGGACGATCGCGCCGTCCTCCGGCTTGATGTGGATCTGTGAGGCGATCGCGCCCCAGTTGGTGTTGCCCACCACCTCGTCGATCGTGCCGTCGAGCGTGATCAGGCCGCTGACGCCGATATCGCCGCGGGTGGCGAGACTGACGTAGGCGCCGCGCACTGCGAAGGCATCGCCGCCGAAGTATTCGGTGACATAGCCGTTCACCGTCACCGGGCCGTCGAGGACGATGTCGCCATCGCCGCCGATGATGTCGAGGCGGCTGGCGACAATGTCGGAGCGCTGCGGGTCGCCGGTGCCGATGATGCCGTTGACCAGGATGGCGCCGCTGACACCCACGCCGGCACCGGCGCTGAGATAGACGCTGTTGCGTGCATCGATGCTGCCGCTGAGGACCGGGCCGAACTGGCTGGTCAGCGAGACGTAGGTATCGAAGCCCCCGGGCGCATGTGTCAGTGAGGCAGTGCGCACGCCGTCCGGTGCGTCGACGACGATGAACTCGCGGCTGAGGATGTGGCCGATGTCGACGATGCCGGTGGTGCTGCCGGCATAGGCCTCGAAGCCACCGTCGAGCAGGATCGCGTCATTGCGGTCGGCAAAGCTGATCGAGCCGTCGGTGCCGCGGATGAAACTGCCGTTGGGATTGCTGCCGACACCGAACAGCAGGGCGCCGCCGAGGCCGTTGGCGGCACGTCCATCCAGCGCGCCGTCGGACAGGTCGCCCAGGATGATGCCGTTGGGCGAAGTCACGGTGATGCCGGTGCCGCCGGCGAGCAGGCCTTCGAGGTCCTGTTCGCAGAAGTCGCCGCCGCAGGTCGGATTGGCTACGGTCGAGGCGCCATCGGCGATGACGAATTCGCCGGGGTCGAGCAGCAGCGTGCCGCCGCGGCCGATCTGCAGCTGGCCGCCGAGCTGCAGGTCGCGCAGGCCGGACAGTTCCACCGCGCCGCCCTGGGCATGACCACGGACGTCGACACCGGCGCCCCAGGCGAAACCGAGGTCCCGCTGTGCGACCACGTTCACCGTGCCGCCGCGGGCGTTTGCGCCGTCGCCGCGCGCGAGGATCTGCGAGCCGGCCTGCAGCTGGATGTCGGCATCGGAGTCGACGCGGACCTGGCCGCCGTCCTGGCCGTTCCGGCCGGAGACGTCGAGCACGCCGCCGTGGGCGATGTCGCCGCCCTCGGCCTGCAGGAAGATGGCGCCGTCGTGTTCCGCGATCGAGCGTGCGCTGACGCGGCCGCTGTTGTTGATCGCCAGGCGCGAGAGTCCCTGGGCCAGCTCGGCGCTCATCAGCACGCGACCGCCGGTGGCGAGGATCTCGCCGCTGTTGTCGATGCCGGCGGCCGTGGCCAGTGCCGCGCGGTCGATGGAGAAGCCGACCAGGCCGGCCTCGTCCGTCGACAGCGTCACTGCGGTGCCGGAGAGCAGGGCGACTTCGCCCAGCCGTGCTTCGATTACGCCCGAGTTGCCGACGCCGGTGCCGGCCAGCACGACATAGCCGCCATCGGCGGCCCGGATGCGGCCGCGGTTCAGCACCGCAGCGGCGTGGCGTGGATCGGGATCGGCGAACAGCAGGCGGCCGGCAAGGAAATCCTCGTCGGCGATGTCGAGGGTGGAGGCCACCAGTGAGCCGACGTCGACCTGCGAGCCGGCGCCGAACAGCACGCCCTGCGGGTTGACCAGGAATACGCGGCCGTTGGCCGACAGGTTGCCGAGGATTTCGGAAGGATTGCCGCCGACCACGCGGTTGAGCACGGCAGCCGAAGCCGAGGGCTGCTCGAAGCGGACCTGCTCGCTGCGACCGATGGAGAATTGCTGCCAGTTGACGATTGCCGAATGCGAGGCCTGGTTGAGCTGCAGGCTGCCGGTGCCGGGCTGTGACAGGCTGACCTGCCCGGCGACCACCTCGGCTCCGGAGGGGTTGGCGCTGCCGACACCACAGTACAGGGCGCAGGCGACGGCCAGGGGCCAGGCCGCGATCTGTGGCAAGCGCTGGCGGCGCGATGGCGACCGGTCTGACATATCCATTCCTGTTCCCCCGTCCCTTAGCGTCGTTCCTCGACTCCGCGAAGATTATGCGACCGTTCCGGCCGGCACCGTGATGCGGCGCTCGTCGGGCCGGAAAGTTTCATGCAATCACGGTCTTGCCACCGCGCCTGGGCCGCAGCCAGAGCAACACCGGCGCTTTCCCCGGGGCGCCGGTGACCACTGCATTCTGTGCGAATGCCCGGCCCAGCGTTTCGGCCCGCCCGGGCGGCGGGTCGAGCAGGAAAAAACTTTCCTCGTCAGGCCATTGCGCGGCAGGGTCGCAGTGCAGCGCGGGTCGCCAGCGTTGCCCGAGCGCCTGCAGCCGCTGCCGCAGCCGATCCTGGCGCTGGCGGTTGCCGGCCTGGTCGAGCTGCCGTGAATACGGGTTGCAGGCGGTGACGAAGGCCCAGCGGCACAGGTCGCCGGCGGCCTGCTGCAGGCGCCGGTCGGCGTCGGCGTCGATGCGGCCGATCTGCCAGTCGATCGCGGTTTGCCCGAGGCAGACGCGGTAGACGGCCTGCCGGTAGGCGGCCTCCAGCTGGCTATGCCGGCTGGCCATGTCCCGTTTCGAGGACACGCAGCAGCAGCCGGTCGAACAGCAGGGCCAGCGGCTCCAGCTGGTCGTTGAGGGTGTGTCCGGAGTCCAGCAGATGAAGTTCGGCGTGGTTGCGCCGCGCGAACTCGATGCCGCGCTCCACCGGCACGATGTCGTCCTTCCAGCCGTGGACCACCCTGCACAGGGCAGGGATGCCCTGCGGCTCCTCCTCCCAGCCGGGGAAGTACAGGGCCGGTGCCATCAGGAACAGCGCCTGCGGCTGCAGGGCCGCACAGGCCTGCGCCGAGACGTAGCCGCCCATGCTCGAGCCGACCAGCACCAGGCCATGCCGCGCTGCCGGGGCCAGCTCCAGCAACTGGCGCACGCGCGCCCGGGGATCATGCGTGTGACTATAATCCGGACTGATGACGGCGAAGCCGCGGCTGCGCGCCGTTTTCGCCAGATGCTGGATCTTGGTGCCCCAGGGGCCGGATTCCTTGCCGTGGGCGAAGCAGACCAGATGATCGGGAATGTCTTTCATGTGCGGCCTTCGTGGGTGAATGCATGATAAAGAAGCGCGACAAGGCGACGCGACCCGGCAGCAAGGACAAGGACAAGGCCGCTCCGAAGAGTTTCGCGGAGCGCCGCCGCCAGCGGCGCGTCGAGCGCAACCAGCCGCTGGAAGTGCGCATGACCATGCGCTTCCGCTTCGGTGACGAGCCCGACGACACCGTGACGATGATGGATGACCGTGCGGTACCGATGGTCGACAACGTGTTCAAGAACCGCGACCGCATCGTCCGCGGCTTCGTCACGCTGCTGATGAAGGCGGGCCTGGCGCAACCCAAGGTGGCCCGCGAGCTGTTCCCGGTGATGAAACTGTTGCGCAGAAAGACTCCTTCATGAGAGCCATCCAGGTCTTCAATGCCGTCGCGCTGGCCGCGGCGGCCGCTTTCCTGTCCTGCCTTGGCGTGGTGACGTTGATCTATGCGATCTACCTCGACACCGAGCCGCGGCTGCGCGAGGACTGGCCGACGGTGGTGACCGTGACCAGCGTGTTCGCGGTGCTGAGCCTGCTGGCCGGCCTGGCCTTCTGGGGCCAGCGTCGCGAGCTGCCCTGGCGCTGGCCGGCGCAGGCCCTGCTGTTCGCCGGCCTTGCCGCCGGCGGCCTGGTACTGGTGCGTAGCCTGAGCTGATGGACCTCCCCACGCCCCGCCAGTGGGAGCCGCTGAGCGCGATCCCGATCGTCGCGGGCCTGTGCTGGCTGCTGCCTGATGGCGGATTCGGCTGGACCCTGTGGTCGCTGCTGCCTGGCGGGCTGCTGCTGTCCACCGGCATCGCGCTGCTGCTGTATCCGGGCGATGCGCGCATCTCCGCCTACATGGCGGCAGCGGCGGTACTGGGGCTGCTGCTGTGGATTCCGGCCTGGATCGCCGGCGGCTTCTTCAGCGCCACCCTGGCCGCGCTGGGCAGCCTGGCCAGCCTGCTGGCGGCAGGCCGTGCGGCACTGACGCGCGAGCCGGTGTCGCTGGGCGTGCCGCCGCCGGAGATGGGGCCGCTGATGGACCTCAAGGTCGGCGTCGACGAGGCGCTGCTGGGCTACTTCGTCGGCGGCGCGCGCATGCCGGGCGGCGAGCAGGCGCTGCAGATGTGCCGCCAGGCCCAGCAGATGGTCGATGCCTTCAAGGCCCGCGGCTGGGATCGCGACCCCACCGGCATGCACCCGGCACCGCCGCCGCCGCCGCGCAGCTTCGTCGAGAAGGCGCGCTTCCTCAGCCACGACTACGAGGTGCTGCGCTTCGACAGCGGCTTCTCGCCCGACGACGCCCTGCCGGGCGCCTCGCTGTGGAAGAGCTACACCCGCAACAACCAGTGCCACGTGCGCCTGCTGCGCCATCCGGGGCCACCGCGGCCCTGGCTGCTGTGCATCCACGGCTATCGCATGGGCCTGCCGTTCATGGACCTGAGCCTGTTCGGGCCGCGCTGGCTGCACGAACGCCTGGGCCTCAATATCATCCAGCCGGTGCTGCCGCTGCACGGCCCGCGCCGGATCGGCGCCCGCACCGGCGATTTCTACCTCGACGGCGATCCGCTGGACCTGGTCTATGCCCAGGCCCAGGCGCTGTGGGACCTGCGCCGCACGCTGGCCTGGCTGCGCCAGACCGAGGGCAATCCCCGCGTCGGCGTGCTGGGCTACTCGCTGGGTGGCTACAACGCCGCGCTGCTGGCCGGCTACGAGCGCGAACTGGATTTCGCCGTGGCGATCATCCCGGTGCTGGATTTCCCTTCGGCGCTGATGCGCTTCCTGCCGCCGGCCTACCTGCGCTTCTTCAGCCAGCATGGCCTCGACGAGCAGCGCTACCGCGACATCCTTGGCGTGGTGTCGCCCGCCACCATCCCGGCCCTGCTGCCGCGTGAGCGCCTGCACATCGTCGCGGCGGTCGGCGACCGCATCGTGCTGCCGGATCACCCGCTGGCGCTGGCAAGGCACTGGAACGTGCCGGTGACCTGGTACCAGGGTTCGCACCTGAGCATCCGCTACGAGCGCGAGCCGCACCAGGTGCTGCGCCATGCCATGGGGCAGGCGGATTGGCCGGTCGGCTAGAATCCGGCCCAAATTCCCATATTTCACGCATTTTCCCGGAAATACCCATGACCAAACGTGTTGCCATCACTGGCACCGGTCTGTTCACGCCCCCCCAGTCCATCTCCAACGATGAGCTGGTGGCCTGCTACAACGCCTACGTCGAGTGCCACAACCGCGACCACGCCGAGGCCATCGCTGCCGGCACCGTGCAGGCGCTGGCGCCGTCCTCGTCGGAATTCATCCTCAAGGCTTCCGGCATCAAGTCGCGCTTCGTGATGGACAAGGAAGGCATCCTCGACGTCGACTTCATGCGCCCGCGCTATCGCACCCGCAGCGACGACGAGCCCTCGATCCTGGTCGAGATGGGCCTGGCCGCGGCGCGCCAGGCGCTGGAACGGGCGGGGCGCAAGCCGGAGGACGTCGATTTCGTGCTGGTGGCCTGCTCCAACATGCAGCGCGGCTACCCGGCGATGGCGGTGGAACTGCAGCACCATCTGGGCTGCAAGGGCTACGGCTACGACATGAACGTTGCCTGCGCCTCGGCGGCCTTCGGCATCCAGGCCGCGGTCGACGCGGTGCGCCAGGGCAGTGCCCGGGCGGCGCTGGTGGTGAGCCCGGAGATCTGCTCCGGTCACCTCAACTTCCGCAATCGCGACTGCCACTTCATCTTCGGCGATGCCTGCACCGCGGTACTGGTGGAGCCGCTGGAGAACGCGGTCGGTCCACTGAAGTTCGAGGTGCTGGGGACGCGCCTGCTGACCCAGTACTCCAACAACATCCGCAATAACTTCGGTTTCCTCAATGCCTGCGAGCAGCCGCCGCGTCCCTGGGACGATACGCTGTTCCACCAGGAGGGCCGCAAGGTGTTCAAGGAAGTGGTGCCGATCGCCTCCGAGCTGATCGTCAGTCACCTGCAGGATCTCGGCCTTGAGCCGGCATCGGTGCGCCGCTTCTACCTGCACCAGGCCAACCTCGGCATGAACCAGCTGATCTCCAAGCGCGTGCTGGGCCGTGATCCGGGCCCCGACGAGGCGCCGGTGACGCTGGACGAATATGCGAATACCAGTTCGGCCGGTTCCGTGATCGCCTTCCACAAGCACCACGAAGACCTCAAGGCCGGCGATGTCGCCGTGCTCTGTGCCTTCGGCGCCGGCTACTCGGCCGGCTCCGTGGTGATGCGCCGCCTGTGAACGCCGCCCGGCGACCACGGTCCAAGCGCAACCCTCTCATTGCCCTGAATTCATGAGCGACCAGAAACCCTCGTTGATCCGCCGCTTCTTCGGCGCGATCTGGACGATTGCCGTCTTCACCTATCGCACGCTGTTCATCATCAGCTTGCTGATCGGCCTGTTCGTCCTGTTCACCTTCTTCCAGGGTGGACCGGTGCCGCAGATCGAGGACAACGTCGCGCTGGTGCTGGCGCCGACCGGGACGCTGGTCGAACAGATCGACCAGGATCCGGGCCAGCACTTCATCGAGAGCGTGCGCGGCGAGGAACCCTCGCAGACCCTGCTGCGCGACCTGATCGAGGCGCTGGACGCGGCCAGGGATGACAAGCGCATCACCTTCGCGGTGCTCAAGCTCGATGCCCTGGCCGATGCCGGCCTGCCGCAGCTGGAGGAACTGGCGGTGGCGCTGCGCAACTTCCAGTCCTCCGGCAAGAAGGTCATCGCCTACAGTCCCTGGTACGACCAGGCGCCGTTCTTCCTGGCCTCGCAGGCCGACGAGATCGTGCTCGACCCGCAGGGCATGGTCCATGTCGAGGGCTTCAGCGTCTACCAGAACTACTTCAAGACCGCGCTGGACAAGCTCGGCGTGGAGATGAACGTGTTCCGCGTCGGCGAGTACAAGTCGGCGGTCGAGCCCTTCATCCGCACCGACATGTCGGAGGAGGCACGCACCGCCAACCTCGAGTGGCTTGGCGACCTCTGGAACGACTATGCGCGCACGGTCAGCGACGCCCGCCGCCTGCCGGAGACCGCAGTGCCGGATTACGTCAGCGGCATGCGCAGCGCGCTGGAGGCCAACGGCGGCGATGCCGCGGCCTATGCCAAGCAGAGCGGCATGGTGACGCACGTCGAGGAGCTCAAGGAGTTCCGCAAGCGCATGGCGGTGATCGTCGGCATCGACGACGACCACGGCAGCTTCCGCCAGGTGCATTACAGCGAATACCTGCGCGCGATGAGCTTCGAGAAGGAGAAGGAGAAGCTCAAGGCGGCCGCCGCCAAGGCCAGCAAGCCGGGCAAGGTGGCGCTGGTGGTGGTGCAGGGCGAGATCGTCGACGGTCCGGGCGATATTGGCCAGGCCGGCGGCGACACCATCTCCGACCTGCTCGACCAGGCGCGCCGCGACAAGGACGTCTCCGCCGTGGTGCTGCGCGTGGATTCCCCTGGCGGCAGCGTCTGGGCCTCCGAGCAGATCCGTCGCGAGGTGCTGGCACTGAAGGCCGAGGGCAAGCCGGTGGTGGCGTCGATGTCGACGGTCGCGGCCAGCGGCGGCTACTGGGTGTCGATGGACGCCGAGCAGGTGTGGGCGCATGACTCGACCATCACCGGTTCGATCGGCATCTTCGGCCTGATCCCCACCATCAGCCAGGGCCTCGAAAAGCTTGGCATCACCACCGACGGCGTCGGCACCACCGAACTGGCCGGCAGCCTGCGCCTCGACCGGCCGCTGTCGCCGGAGGTGTCCAGCATCATCCAGTCGCAGATCAACAAGGGTTACCGCGACTTCATCGAGGGCGTCGCCAAGGCGCGCCGGATGCCGGTGGAGAAGGTCGACGAGATCGCGCGCGGTCGCGTCTGGAGCGGCCTCGATGCCAAGGAGATCGGCCTGGTCGACAACCTCGGCGGACTGGAGCAGGCGGCGGATGCCGCTGCCAAGCTGGCCGGCCTCGATCCGGCCAACTACGAGCTCGACGAGTTCGCGCCCGACCGTGGCTTCGCCTTCCACCTGCTGTCGCAGTTCTCGGGGCAGGTGAAGCTGGACTTCCTGCCGGGTGGCACGCGCTGGTTGCAGCAGTTGCTGAGCCGTACCGATGCGGAGCGCGCACTGCGCGCGTTCAACGATCCGCGCGGCATGTACTCCAACTGCTACTGCCGGCCGGGCATGGGCGGTTCCTCGGCCCTGCACTGATGCCGACGCTGCAGGTCGACGACGTCGCGATTCACTACGCAGAGGCGGGCTCAGGCCCGCCTCTCGTTTTCGTGCACGGCCTCGGCGGCTCCTGGGCCGACTGGGATTACCAGATCACCGCCTTCGCCACGCGCTATCGCGTGCTGGCGCCGGACCTGCGCGGCTTCGGTGCGACGCCGCTGGGGCGCCGCCGGCCGGGCGTGCAGCAGTTCGTCCATGACCTGCAACGCTTCCTCGATGCGGCCGGCATCGAGCGCTGCCTGCTGGTCGGGCACAGCATGGGCGGGGCAGTGTGCCTGCAGTTCGCCCTGCAGTTCCCGCAGCGGGTGTCGCGGATGGTGATCACCAACAGTGTGCCCGGCTTCCTGCCGCGCACGCGGCGCCAGCGCTTCGAGGTGGGCTATCGCCTGGCGGTGATGGCCCTGCTGGGGCCGGCGCGGCTGGCGCGCATCAGTGCGCTGCGCATGTTCCCGGGCGAGGAAAATGCCGGGCTGCGTGCAAAAGTGATCGAGCGCGGCTCGCGCAACACGCGGCGCGCCTATCTCGGTTCGCTGCTGCAACTGACGCGCTGGTCGGTGATCGAGCGGCTCGGCGAGATCCGCGTGCCGACGCTGGTAGTCGGCGGCGGCAAGGACTACTTCGGGCATGATGACGTGGTGCGCTTCGCCCATGCGCTGCCGCGCGGCTACCTGCACTGGTTCCCGCAGGCCCGCCACGGCCTGCCCTCGGAGCGGCCGCAGGAGTTCAATCCGGTGCTGCAGAAGTTCTTCGACCGCAGGATCAAGGCATGAGCGACGCAGCTATCGGCGTGTTCGATTCCGGCGTCGGCGGCATTTCGGTGCTGCGCGAGATCCGCCGCCTGCTGCCGGCCGAGGACCTGCTGTACTACGCCGACAGCGGCCACTGCCCCTACGGCGGCAAGACCCGCGAGGAAATCCAGGCGCGCGCCGTTGCCATCACCGAGTTCTTCATGGCGCGTGCCGCCAAGCTGGTGGTGGTGGCCTGCAATACCGCCACCATCGCTGCAGTCGAGCACCTGCGCGCGACCTATCCGATCCCCTTCGTCGGCATGGAGCCGGCGGTGAAGCCGGCAGCGGCGCAAACGCGCAGCGGCGTGGTCGGCGTGCTGGCCACCGGCGCGGCGCTGGCCGGCGACAAGTTCCACAAGCTGCTGGCCGACCACGCGAAGAACGTGCGCGTGATCACCCAGCCCTGCCCGGGGCTGGTGGAGCAGGTCGAGGCCGGCGAACTGGATGGCCCCGAAACCCGCGCCCTGGTCGAACGCTACACCGCGCCGCTGCTGGCCGCCGGCGCCGACGTGATGGTGCTGGGCTGCACCCACTATCCCTTCCTGCGGTCGCTGATCCAGCAGGTGGTGGGGCCCGGCGTGACGCTGATCGATACCGGTGCGGCGGTGGCGCGGCAGACCCAGCGGTTGCTGGAGCGGGAAGGCTTGCAGCGCGATGCCGAAACGCCGGGGCACATCGAATGGCATTCCAGCGGCGACGCGGCGCTGCTGGCGCGCCTGCAGCCGCTGTTGATGAAACCCTAGGCAAACCTCATCGACAGGTCGACCGCCCGGACGTGCTTGGTGATGCCGCCGATGGCGATGCGGTCGACGCCGCATTCGGCGTAGCCGCGCACGTTCTGCAGCGTCGCGCCGCCGGAGTACTCGATCACGGTCCTGCCGCCGCGCGCACGATGCTCGCGGGTCAGGCGCACGGCCTCGCGCAGCGTCGGCAGGTCGAAGTCGTCGACCAGCAGCAGGTCGACATCCGCTTCCAGCGCGGCGCGTGCTTCCTCCAGCGTTTCGGCCTCGGTCATCAGCGGCACGCCGGCCTGCAGCGCACGGGCGTTGGCGATGGCCTGGCGGATGCCGCCGGCGGCGGCGACATGGTTTTCCTTGATCAGGATGCCGTCGTAGAGGCCGATGCGATGGTTGATGCCGCCGCCGCAGACCACCGCGTACTTCTGCGCATTGCGCAGGCCGGGCAGGGTCTTGCGGGTGTCGGCGATGCGCGCGCCGGTGCCGGCGACGGCATCGACGTACTGGCGCACTGCGGTGGCGGTGCCGGACAGGGTCTGCAGGAAATTCAGCGCCGGGCGCTCGCCGCTCAGCAGCGGCCGCGCCAGCCCGCGCAGCGTGTACAGCAGCTGGTCGGGCTGTACCTGCTGGCCTTCCTCGACCTGCCAGCGGATCTCGACCGACGGATCGAGCTGGCGGAACACCTCGTCGACCCAGGGGCGGCCGCAGATGGTCGCCGCCTCGCGCGAGATCACGCGGGCTTCGGCGCGCTCCGTGGCCGGCACCAGGCGGGCGGTGAAGTCGCCGCTGCCGACGTCCTCGGCCAGCGCGTGCGCGACCGTCGCCTGCAGATCGGTGACGTAGGCGGGCAGGGCGACGCTCATTTCAGTTCCGGGCGCCGCCGCCGAGCAGGAACTCCAGCAGCGCCATCTGCGCCCAGAGCCGATTTTCTGCCTCGTCGAACACCACCGATTGCGGGCCGTCGATGATCTCTGCGCTGACTTCCTCGCCGCGGTGGGCGGGCAGGCAGTGCATGAAGATCGCATCGGGCTTGGCCCGCGCCATCAGCGCGGCATCGACCTGGTAGCCGGCGAAGGCGGCGAGGCGCTTCTTGGTCTCGGCTTCCTGTCCCATGCTGGTCCAGGTGTCGGTGACGACCAGGTCGGCGCCGGTCGCCGCGGCGGCGGCGTCATGCATCAGCTCGATCCGGTTGCCGCCGTGGCGCACGATCTCCTGCGCCGGCTCGTAGCCCACCGGCGCAGCGATCTTCAGCTTGAAGTCGAACAGCTGCGCCGCCTCGATGAAGGAGTGGCAGACGTTGTTGCCGTCACCGATCCAGGCGACGGTCTTGCCCTGCGGGTTGCCGCGGTGCTCGATCCAGCATTGCATGTCGGCCAGCAGCTGGCAGGGGTGGTGCAGGTTGGACAGGCCGTTGATCACCGGCACGCGCGAGTGCCGCGCCAGCTCTTCCTGGTCGTGCTGCGAGTCATTGCGGATCATGATGGCGTCGCACATGCGCGACAGCACCTTGGCGGTGTCGCTGAGCGGCTCGTCGCGACCCATCTGCGTGGCGCTGGAGCTCAGGAACAGGGCGTGGCCACCGAACCGGACCATGCCCGATTCGAAGCTGACGCGGGTGCGCGTCGAGTTCTTGGTGAACAGCATGGCCAGCGTCTTGCCGACGAACGGCCGGTAGGCCGGGTCGGGCCGCGTCTTCAGCTCGATGGCGCGGGCAACGATACCCTGCGCCTCCTGTGCGCTGAGATCGGAGAGTTTCAACAGATGGCGGGTCATGCGGTTCCCTGAAAAAACAAAAGGGCCGCTCGCGCCGGAGCGGCCCCATTGGCGTGTGGCGACAGCTTAGCCGAGATTGCTCTCGACGAACTGCCAGTTCGCCAGTGCCCAGAAGTGCTCCAGGAACGTGGCGCGGGCATTGCGGTAGTCGACGTAGTAGGCGTGTTCCCAGACGTCGGCGGTCAGCAGCGGCTTCTGGCCGGCGGTCAGCGGGCAGCCGGCGTTGGAGGTGCTGACGATGGCAAGGCTGCCGTCGGCGTTCTGCACCAGCCAGGCCCAGCCTGAGCCGAAGGTGTTCATTGCGGTCTCGGTGAACTGCTTCTTGAAGTCCTCGACGCCGCCGAACTGCTTGACCAGCGCGTCGGTGAGCTTCTTGCCCGGCGGGATCTGCTTCGGCGTCAGGCAGTTCCAGAAGAACGTGTGGTTCCAGACCTGGGCGGCGTTGTTGAAGATCTTGCCCGAGGACTTGCGGACGATGTCCTCGATCGCCATGTTCTCGAACTCGGTGCCGGCAATCAGCTTGTTGCCGTTGTCGACGTAAGCCTTGTGATGCTTGCCGTAGTGGTAGTCGAGGGTTTCGGAGGACATGTGCGGCGCCAGGGCGTCGCGTGCGTAGGGCAGTTCGGGGAGGGTCAGAGCCATTGATTCGATTCCTTTTGTTGCTAAGCGACGCTGGGGAGGGCGCCGGCCGGCTGCAAAGTCGGGCGAACAAAATAGGCGAGCAGGCGCTCGAATTCAATACCGCATCGGCGACAGTGCGGTGAACGGTAGCACGGAACTTGCAGGATTCCGGTTACCCCTGCACGCAGGGAGGCGGCCGCGTATAATCCGCGCCCGCCGCACCTTTACCACCAGCCGGAGAAGGAAAGATGGACGCGCTGGAGCGCATCAAACAGCAGGTTACCGACAACCCGATCATGCTCTACATGAAGGGTTCACCGGATTTTCCGCAGTGCGGGTTTTCCGCCCGTACCGTGCAGGCGCTGAAGGCCTGCAACGTGCCTTTTGGCTTTGTGAACATCTACGAGGACGAGGAGGTCTATCGTGCGTTGCCGAAGTTCGCCAACTGGCCGACCTTCCCCCAGCTCTACGTCAAGGGGGAGCTGATCGGTGGTTGCGACATCACCCTGGACCTGTACCAGTCCGGTGAGCTCGAGAAGATGCTGAAGGAAGCCGTCGGCGACAAGAAAGCCGCCTGATTGCTCCTCTCTGCAATGAAAAACGCCCGCTGATGCGGGCGTTTTTCATTGGCGCTGCGGTTCAGGTTGCCAGCAGTGCCTGGGCCACGGCCTTGCGGCGGTCGGCGCCGCAAAGCTGCTCGACCAGCTGCAGGCCGAAGGCCACGGCGGTCGCCGGACCCTGGCTGGTGATGCAGTGGCCGTCGACCACCACCGGCAGGTCGACCCAGTGCAGCAGCTGCTCGCGGAAGGCCGGGTAACAGGTGGCCTTCTTGCCGTCCAGCAGCCCGTGCTTCGACAGCACCAGGGCGGGGGCGGCGCAGATTGCGCCGGTCCAGCGGTGCGCCAGCCGCTGCTCCTTGAGCTTTTCCACCAGCGGCGCGTGGGCAGACAGGGCCTGCGCGCCCTTTTCGCCACCGGGCAGGACGATCAATCCGAACTCCTGGCTGCCGACGTCGGCAAAGCGGACATCGGCGGTCAAGGTGATGCCCCGGGTGGCCTCGACCGTGAGGGTCGTTTCGATGCTGGCAACGGTCACCGCCACCTCGGCGCGGCGCAGGATGTTGACGATGGTGACGGTTTCCAGCGACTCCGAACCATGGGCGACGGCTACCAATGCATTCATGCGTGTAACTCCTCCGGTGTGGGGGTCCGATCTGTGGTCAGGCTGGTAGAATGCCACAGGCCTTTTCGCTTCCGCGGCAATACAGGAAAAACTCCGGAGAACTGAAGATGTCTGGGTACCGACATATCAGGATTCCCGCGACGCGAGAGAAGGTCTCCGTCAGGAATGGCAAGCCGGAGGTTCCGGATCAGCTCGTCATCGGTTATGTCGAGGGCGACGGTATCGGCCCGGACATTCCCAGGGCTGACGGCGGCCAGCGCAAGACCCACTGGTGCGAGACCTTCCTCGGCGAGAAGGTCGCCGGCCTCTACGACGGCAACTACTGCCCGGACGAGACCCTCAAGGTCCTGCAGGACCTGGTGATATCGATCAAGTGGTCTAAGGCGGTGGCCGCAATAACCCAGGAAGGCGGCGCGAGCCGCCTTCTCCATTTCCAGGAGAAGAATTGATGGATGTCGGCCTGTTGGTGATCGGCGACGAAATCCTGTCCGGCAAGCGCCAGGACAAGCACCTGCCCAAGGTGATCGGCCTGCTGCAGGCGCGCGGTATCGCGCTGGCCTGGGCGCAGTTCCTCGGCGACGACGAAGAGCAGATCGCCGCGGCCATCGCGGCAGCCAGGGCGCGCGGCGATGTGCTGCTGGCCTGCGGCGGCATCGGCGCCACGCCGGACGACTGCACGCGGCAGGCGGCGGCGCGGGGGCTGGGCGTGCCGGTCGAGCGGCACCAGGGGGCCGAGGCGCTGATCATCAACCAGTACGCCGACGCCGCCTTTCCCAACCGCGTGCTGATGGCGGATTTCCCGGCCGGCGCGGAGCTGATCCCCAATCCGGTCAACCGCGTCGCCGGCTTCCATGTCGGCGACTGCTACTTCGTGCCGGGCTTCCCCGAGATGGCCTGGCCGATGCTGGAGTGGGTGCTGGACGAGCGCCTGCGCCACCTGCACAGCAGCGAGCCGCCGGTGGAGTACTCGCTGCGCGCGATCGGCCCGGTCACCGAAGGCGATCTGCTGCCGCTGATGCGGGCGACGCTGGACCACTACCCGGAGATCAAGCTGTCGAGCCTGCCGTTCCGCGGCAACAGCGAGCGGCCGCGGCATATCGAATTCGGATTCAAGGGGACGGCTGTGGTGGCGGCTGCGGCCTATGCCTCCTTCCAGGAGGGGCTCAGGGCCTGGCCGACGATGCGGGTGGAGGAGCTGAAACGGCCGATCTGAGGGGCCTCAGTCCGCCGGATCGCGGCGCCAGCCGACCAGCACGCAGGTGGCGACCACCAGCAGCATGCCGAGGCCCGACCAGCCGTCGAGGCGTTCATCCCAGAGCCACCAGGCCAGCAGGGCCGAGAAGATCACCGAGGTGTAGGTGAAGGGGCCGACCAGGGCCGCAGGGGCCCAGGCATAGGCGCGGGTCAGGTTGAGCTGGCCGACGGTGGCGGTGACCCCCGCGCCGATCAGCAGCAGCAGGGTGGTGGCGTCCGGCGTCTGCCAGGCCCACAGCAGGGGGATCGAAGAGATCGCCGTGGCCAGCAGCATGAAGTACAGCACGATGCGCTGCGCCGGTTCGGTATCGGAGATGCGGCGGATGCTGACCATGGCGCAGCCGGCCAGCACCCCGGAGCCGACCCCGACCAGCCCGGCCAGCCAGTCGATCTGGCCGCCGCCGGGTTGCACGATGAAGCCGATCCCGACCAGCCCCAGCAGGGCGGAGGGGAAGGCCACCGCCGGCGGTCGTTCGCCGATCCACAGCCAGGCGATGAAGGGCACCCACAGCGGCGTCGAATAGGTCAGTAACATGGCTTCGGCCAGCGGCAGGCGGCCGATGGCGTAGAAGAACGCGTACATGGCCATCACACCGAAGCCGGCGCGCCACAGGTGGCCGCCGACGCGCTGGGACTTGAGGCTGGCCTTGCCCTGGCGCAGGGCCCAGGGTGCCAGCACCAGCAGGCTGACGAGGCAGCGGAAGAACACCACAATCTCGTTCGGGGCGCTGGCGCTGGCGGCCTTGACGCAGATGCCCGTCAGCGAGAAGGCGGCGGCCGCGTAGATGGCGTGCGCGGCTCCGCGCCTCAGGTCGTTTTGCATGGATGGAAGGATCGGGGGCAGCGACGGGCGGCTAGGAACGGTATAAAGAAACTACGGTAGCGCCCGGATGCGGCTGCTAAATTTTAACCGAAGGACGAATGGGGGGCCGAGGATGGCCGCGAGCGATGAGACTGGATCTGCCGCTGCAGGGGCGGACGGTCGCGAATATGTGCTGATGCTGGTCGAGGACAGCCCTGCGGACGTGCGGCTGGCGCAAGAGGTTTTCCGCGATGCCGGCTTCCGGCACCGCCTGCATATCGCCCGCGACGGCGAGCAGGCGCTGCGCATGCTGCGCCGCGAGGCCGAGCACACCCGCCTGCCGCTGCCCGACCTGGTGCTGCTGGACCTGAACCTGCCGCGTCGCGACGGCCGCGAGGTGCTGCGCGAGATCAAGCAGGATCCGCAGCTGCGGCACATCCCGGTGCTGATCCTCAGCACCTCCAAGGCCGACCGTGATGTCACCGAGTGCTACCAGGCCCATGCCAACGCCTATCTGGTGAAGCCGGTCGACCTGGAGGAATTCGAACGCCTGGCCAGCATGATCCGTGACTGCTGGCTGGGCATGATCCAGCTGCCGCCGCGCATGGACTGAGCGTGTCCGCAGAGCAGCCAGACCTCAAGCCGCCGTTCTCGATCCTGCTGGTCGAGGACTCGCAGGCCGACGCGCGCCTGCTGAAGGAATCGCTGCGGGCCTGGATCGAGCGTCGCGAGCTGACGCTGAGCACGGTGCGCAGCATCGCTGCGGCCGAGCAGGCATTGAAGCAGGGCGAGTTCGACTGCGCCCTGCTCGACCTGGGGCTGCCGGACGGCCAGGGCCTGGCCAACGTCGAGCGCGTGCGCCGCGCCGCGCCGCAGCTGGCGGTGGTGGTGCTGACCGGCCTGGACTGCGAGAACTCGGCGATCCGTGCGCTGCAGCTTGGTGCCCAGGAGTACGTGGTCAAGGGCCAGTACGACAGCGAGCGCCTGCTCAAGGTGTTGCGCCATGCCGCAGAGCGCAACCGCCAGGTCCACGAGCTGGAGGAGCGCAGCGCGCGCCAGTTCGAGCAGGCCAGCCATGATCCGATCACCGGCCTGGTCAACCGCAAGCTGTTCGAGGAGCGTGCCCGGCAACGCCTGGCACGGGCGCGGCCGGAGCAGCGCTTTGCCATCTGCTTCCTCGATCTCGACCGTTTCAAGGCGGTCAACGACCGTCACGGCCACGCCGTCGGCGACGCGCTGCTGTCGCACATCGCCCAGATCCTGCGCGAGTCGGTACGCGACAGCGACACCCTGGCGCGCATCGGCGGCGACGAATTCGCCATCCTGCTGGCCTCGATCGGCGAGCTGGATCAGGCGCGCGAGGTCGGCGAGCGCATCGTCGAACGGATCCGCGCCATCACCGACATCGACGGCCATCCGGTGGCGATCGGCGGCAGCATCGGCATCGCCCAGTATCCCGAGCATGGCCAGACGCTGGAGGAGTTGCTGCGCCACTCCGACACCGCCATGTACCGTGCCAAGAGCGGCGGTGGCGGCGTGCTGTCGCTGCGCGATGAAGCAACGCCGGATGCCGCGGGGGTCGCGCGCTTTGCCAGCGATGCCGAGGAAGCCCTGGTCAGCGGCGGCTTCGAAATCCACTTCCAGCCCTGGCTGGACTACGGCTTGGGCGAGGTGGCCGGGGTCGAGGCCTTGCTGCGCTGGCGCCGGCCGGAAGGGCTGCTGTTGCCGGCCGAGTTCCTGCCGCTGCTGGAGCGTGGCGGCCACATGCCGGCCATCGGCCTGGAACTGGCGCGCCGCGCCGCCGGTGAATGGCGCCGCTGGCAGGGGGCCGAACTGACGCCGGGACGGCTGGCGCTGAACCTGTCCGGGGCGGAGCTGATGGCCGAGGGCCAGCCGCAGCGCCTGCGCGAGGTGCTGGCCGGGGAGGGTGTGTCGGTGCAGCAGGTGCAGCTGGAGGTCGATGCCACGGTGCTCGGCTCGGCGGACGGTCGCCTGTTCGCGCCGCTGCAGCGTTTCAGCGATGCCGGCTTCACCATGGTGCTGGAGGGCTTCCTGCCCGGAAAGGGCGATCTGCATGCGCTGGCCTCGCCGGCGCTGCACGGCGTCAAGGTGGATCGCCGCCTGCTGCGCACGGCGCGTCGCGAAGGCCGCGACAGTACTTCGGGCCGTTTCCTGGTCGGCCTGCTGGCCGCCGCCACCGCGCTGCAGCTGGAGGTCTTCCTCACCGGCATCGAGGCCGGCGAGGAGCTGGAAGGCCTCGATGGCCTCGACTTCCGTTACGTCCAGGGTTACTGGCCCTGCCCACCGCTGGCGCCGGTGGAGCTTGTCACTTACTTGCGCGATGGACCGCGCCGGCGGCGGCCGGCAATGACTGCGCCGGAGACCCCGTCCCAATGATCCCCCTGTCGAGCTGGCTCGATCCGACCCCGCTGATGCCGCATGCCTTCTGCTTCGTCGGCCGCAAGGACCTGATCCTGCTGCACGTGATGAGCGACCTGGCGATCGCGCTGGCGTACTTCATGATCCCGGTGACCCTGATCTACTTCCTGCGCCGCTACCAGATGCGCATCAGCTTCAACTGGGCGATCGCGCTGTTCGCCGCCTTCATCACGCTCTGCGGCATCACCCATCTCTTCGGCATCATCACCATCTGGAGCCCGGTCTACTACCTGCAGGGCTGGATCAAGGCGCTGACCGCGGTGGTGTCGCTGGCCACCGCGCTGTCGATCATCCCGCTGGTGCCGCGCCTGCTGTCGCTGCGTTCCGCCGAGGACCTGCAGGACAGCAACAACCGGCTGCAGGAGGAAATCCTGCTGCGCGAGTCGGCCGAGCGCAGCCTGCGCAAGTCGCTGGGCGAACAGAAGCGTGCGGCGGCGGAACTGGAGCAGTTCGCCTACATCACCTCGCATGACCTGCAGGCGCCACTGCGCAACATCTCCGGCTTCTCGCGCCTGCTGTCGCAGCGCTACAAGACCAAGCTGGAGGGCGACGCCCTCGAGTTCCTCGAGTTCATCGAGCAGGGCACGCGGCAGATGCAGACCCTGATCAACGACCTGCTGGCGCTGTCGCGGGTCGGGCGCACCGATTCGCCGTTCGAGCGCAAGCCGCTGTCGATGACCATCGACAAGGTGGCCAAGTCGCTGGCGCCGGAGATCGAGAAGAGCGGGGCGACCCTGATCGCCGAGAACCTGCCGGACATCGTTGCCGACCATAACCTGCTGACCCAGCTGTTCCAGAACCTGATCGGCAATGCCATCAAGTTCCAGCCGGCGGGGGGCAAGCCGGTGGTCGAGGTCTACTGCGACCGCCGCAAGGACGACTGGCATATCACCGTGATCGACAACGGCATCGGCATCCCGCAGGACCAGCTGGAGAATGTCTTTGCCGTGTTCCGCCGCCTGCACGGGCCGGACGAGTACGAGGGCACCGGCATCGGCCTGGCGATCTGTCGCAAGATTGCCGCCTATCACGGTGGCCAGATCTGGGCCGAAGCCCGTGCCAAGGGCTCGGAATTCCACCTGCAGCTGCCGGTCCAGCCGATCAGCCCGCAGGGGCCTGCCACTTGAAAAACCTGGGGCGGACCCTATAGCCTCCGCGACCGGATTCAGCTGTAACTGTGGTTTTCAGAGGTTTGTCATGCCGATTTACGAGTACGTTTGCCAGGATTGCGGGGCCGAGAGCGAGCTGATGCAGCGGATGTCCGATCCGCCCGCCACCGATTGCCCGGCCTGCGCCAAGCCGGCCCTGACCAAGGTGGTTTCGGCCGCCGGGTTCCGCCTGGGCGGCGGTGGCTGGTACGAAACCGACTTCAAGGCCGGTGGCAAGAAGAACCTGGCCAGCGACAAGGCCGATGCCGCCCCGGCCTGCGCCCCGGCGGGCTGCGACAAGCCCGCCTGCGCGGCCAAGACGGATTCCGCAGCCGTCTGATTCGGCTCCGGTTTCGAACGACGGCGCCCGCGGGCGCCGTTGTCGTTTCCGGCCATGGCGGCGGTGGCCTCCGTGACCGCGCGCGCTTACACTACGCGGCCCCGCCGTTACGGCCGCATCGCCTTGCGGCCAGGCGCATAACCAGACTTCCCGAATGATGCGTTCCCACTATTGCGGCCAGGTCACCGAAGCGCTGACCGGCCAGACCGTTACCGTCTGCGGCTGGGTGCACCGTCGCCGTGACCACGGCGGCGTGATCTTCATCGACCTGCGCGACCGCGAAGGCCTGCTGCAGTGCGTGTTCGATCCGGACACCGCGGAAGCCTTCGGCCTGGCCGACAAGCTGCGTTCCGAGTACGTGGTGCAGATCACCGGCCGCGTGCGTCCGCGCCCCGCCGGCACCGAGAACGCCGGCCTGACTACCGGCAAGATCGAGCTGCTGGCCAAGGGAATCGAGCTGCTCAACAAGGCCGAGACCCCGCCGTTCCACCCGGACGACGAGACCGCCGGCGAGGACATCCGCCTCAAGTACCGCTACATCGACCTGCGCCGCCCGCAGATGCAGAAGAACCTGCGCCTGCGCCACGACGTCGTGCGCCGCATCCGCAACTACATGGATGCCAACGGCTTCATCGACGTCGAGACGCCGATCCTGACCAAGGCGACGCCGGAAGGCGCCCGTGACTACCTGGTGCCCTCGCGCACCCATCCGGGCCAGTTCTTCGCGCTGCCGCAGTCGCCGCAGCTGTTCAAGCAGCTGCTGATGATGTCGGGCCTGGACCGCTACTACCAGATCGCGCGCTGCTTCCGCGACGAGGACCTGCGCGCCGACCGCCAGCCGGAATTCACCCAGCTCGACGTCGAGACCTCGTTCCTCGGGCAGGACGAGATCATGGCCCTGATCGAGGGCCTGGTGAAGGAACTGTTCCAGCAGGTGCTGGACGTGGATCTCGGCACGCTGCCGCACATGACCTATGCCGACGCGATGGCGCGCTACGGTTCCGACAAGCCGGACCTGCGCAACCCGCTGGAGCTGGTCGATGTCGCCGACCTGGTCAAGGACGTCGACTTCAAGGTCTTCGCCGGCCCGGCCAACGACCCGAAGTGCCGCGTCACCGCGCTGCGCGTGCCCGGCGGCCGCGAGCGTTTGTCGCGTGGCGAGATCGACAAGTACACCGAGTTCGTCAAGATCTACGGTGCCCGCGGCCTGGCCTACATCGTCGTCAACGACAAGGCCAAGGGTCGCGACGGCCTGCAGTCGCCGATAGTCAAGAACATCCATGACGCGGCGCTGGCCGGCATCCTCGAGCGCACCGGCGCCCAGGACGGCGACGTGATCTTCTTCGGCGCCGACAAGCAGGGCGTGGTTTCCGACGCCCTCGGCGCGCTGCGCCTGAAGGTCGGCAACGACCTGGGCATCACCGCCAAGGGCTGGAAGGCCCTGTGGGTGGTGGACTGGCCGATGTTCGAGTGGGACGACCGTGAGGGTGGCCGCTGGGTCTCCCCGCATCATCCCTTCACCGCGCCCAAGCAGTTCGACGCGAACGAAGTCCGGAACAACCCGGGCACGATCCTGTCACAGGGCTATGACATCGTGCTCAACGGCGTCGAGCTCGGCGGCGGCTCGGTGCGTATCCACCGCACCGACATCCAGCAGGCCGTGTTCGACCTGCTCGGCATCGGTGCGGAGGAGCAGCAGGAGAAGTTCGGCTTCCTGCTGGAGGCGCTGTCCTTCGGCGCGCCGCCGCATGGCGGCCTGGCGATCGGCATCGACCGCATGATCATGCTGATGGCCGGCGGCCAGTCGATCCGCGAAGTGATCGCCTTCCCCAAGACCCAGACTGCGCACGATCCGTTGACCAATGCGCCGAGCCCGGTCGATGCGCGACAGCTGCGCGAACTGAACATCCGCAGCACGGTACAGCCCAAGGAGCCGGCGAAGCCGGCCTGAAGATCTCAAAAGGAATGTGGACGATGCGATTGCTGACAGCCCGGGCACCTGCCTTTCTGGCCTCCTCCCTCCTGGCAATGGCCCTGGTGGCCTGCGACGGCGTGGGCGAGGGCAGCAGCCCGAAGAGCCTGGAGCTGTCGAAGCCCTCGGCCCTGCTGGGCAAGGACAAGACCTTCACCTGCTTCCGCGATCGCCTGCTGCTGAAGGTGGTGTTCACCGACGGCAAGTTCAGCAGCAACTTCAACAGCCGCGCCAAGTGGACCTCGTCGCGACCGGATCTGCTGTTCGTCAGCAACTTCGGTGACAAGGTGCCGAACCAGACCACCGACCTGTTCTTCCAGCAAGCGGGTGAACTGCTGCCGCTGAAGAGCAGCGGCGGGCAGGACGTGGTGATCACCGCCGATGCCTTCGGCCTCAAGGCCACCTACAAGCTGAAGGTGATCGATCCCACCGAGATCAAGGTCACGGCCAGCGGCTACGGCGTCGACAATGCGACTGCCATCAGCATTGCCCGCGAATCGCTGCAGCCGCTGGCGCTGAGCGCCAAGCTTGATGGCTACATCAGCGACGTCACCAGCGGTGCCGAGAGTTGGTCCTTCGATGCCGCCAGCGACGCCGAGCGCGAGGCCAACGCCAAGATCGCGACCTTCGTCGCGACCGCGCCGAACACCATCCTGGCCAGCGACGCCACCGACGGCAGCCTGGTTGCGCGGCCGAAGCTCCTGGCCTGCAATGCGGACAACCCCTTGCTGGCCAATGCCAAGATCGGTGTGACCGTGGCGCAGGCGGATTCGCTGATCGTCGAAGGCGAGCCGGACTTCGGCAGCGCGCCCGGCGAGATCGTGGTCACCACCTCGGAACTGCTGTCGGTCTATGCCGGCTTCGGCGGCAGCGCCGCCAAGGCGCAGAACCTGTCCAGCCAGGTCGGTGTGGAATCCGCCGACGCGACGATCCTGCGGCCGCTGCTGGCCGGAGCGGTGGTTTCGCCGACCGCCCTGACCGCGCTCAAGGCCGGCGGCCCGCTGGCAGTGACCTACAGCTATGGCACCGCGGACAAGAACGGCAAGGTGACTGCCGCGGTCAGCCGCAGCGCCGTTGATGAGCCGACCCCTGTCTCGATCGAAGTGCAGCCGGAAGCCACGACGATCGATGCCCTGACCTTCCTGCAATTCCACGCCATCGGTACCTACGCCAGCGGCCGCACGCAGGACATCAGCCGCCACCTCGGCTGGAGCAGCAGCGACGCCGCCAAGGTCGCGATCGGCGAGAAAACTGGCCGGGCCGTGTCGATCACCACGGCGCGCAAGGAAGACGGCAGCGCCGATCCGCATCAGGTGACCATCACGGCCCACACCGGCACCTCGCCGGACGTCGGCGACTCCACGGTCCTCAACGTCGAGCCTCCCAACCCGTAGTGGTTGGGGGACCGTCAGGCTACAATAGCTGGCTTGACGACGGGCATTGACCGCCTGGAGGTCTGCTGCAATGGCTGCCGCGCTTAAACTCGATCATTTCAACCTGCTGGACGACGGCGAATGCGACGCTCGCATCGTCGCGGCCAAGAAGCTGCTGGGCAAGCGCCTGTGCATCCTCGGCCACCACTACCAGCGCAACGAAGTCTTCAAACACGCTGATTTCACTGGCGATTCGCTGAAGCTGTCGCAACTGGCGTCGAAGTCGGACGCCGACTTCATCGTGTTCTGCGGCGTGCACTTCATGGCCGAGGTGGCGGACATCCTCACCGACGGCCAGCGCTCCGTGATCCTGCCGGACCTCGCTGCCGGCTGCTCCATGGCCGACATGGCCAACCTCGTCAAGGTCAACAAGTGCTGGCAGGAGCTGTCCAGCATTCTTGATCCGGATCAGATGGTTACGCCGGTCACCTACATCAATTCCGCGGCCGACCTGAAGGCCTTCTGCGGTAACCATGGCGGCATCGTCTGCACCTCCAGCAACGCCCGCGCGGTGCTGGAATGGAGCTTCGCGCGCCGCGAGAAGGTGCTGTTCTTCCCCGACCAGCACCTGGGCCGCAACACTGCCAAGAACATGGGCATCAGCCTGGACGAGATGATCGTCTGGGACTTCAACAAGCCCATGGGCGGCAACACGCCCGAGGCGATCCACGCCGCCAAGATGATCCTGTGGAAGGGCTTCTGCTCGGTGCACCAGATGTTCCAGCCGGCGCATATCGACAACTTCCGCAGCCGTCACCCGGAGGGCAAGGTCATCAGCCACCCGGAAAACGCGCTGCAGGTCTGCGAGAAGAGTGACTTCGTCGGCAGCACCGAGTACATCCTGCGCACCGTGCGCGCCTCGCATCCGGGCGACCACTGGCTGGTCGGCACCGAGCTGAACCTGGTCAACCGCCTGGCCGACGAAATGAAGCCCAAGGGCATCAAGGTCGAGTTCATGTCGCCGACCGTGTGCATGTGCTCGACCATGTTCCGCACCGATCCGCAGCACCTGGCCTGGTGCCTGGACAACCTGGTGGCCGGCAAGGTCGTCAACCAGATCCGCGTGCCGGCCGAGATCGCCCAGCCGGCCAAGGCCGCGCTGGAACTGATGCTGGAAGTCGTCGACTGAATTTTCTTGCGGTGCGGCCTGCCGCGCCGAACCTTTGCCGTATAAGGACCCGCCCATGTGGACCAACGCCCCGAGCCTCGCCCAATTCGATCCTGAACTGAACGCTGCCATCCAGAAGGAAGCCGGCCGCCAGGAACTGCACATCGAGCTGATCGCCTCCGAGAACTACGCCAGTCCGGCGGTGATGGAAGCGCAGGGTTCGGGCCTGACCAACAAGTACGCCGAGGGCTACCCGGGCAAGCGCTACTACGGCGGCTGCGAGTTCGTCGATGTCGCCGAGCAGTTGGCGATCGACCGCCTGAAGCAGCTGTTCGACTGCGACTACGCCAACGTGCAGCCGCATTCCGGTGCGCAGGCCAATGCCGCGATCTTCCTGGCGCTGGTCAACCCGGGCGACACCGTGATGGGCATGAACCTCGCCCAGGGCGGCCACCTGACCCACGGCAACCCGGCGAACTTCTCCGGCAAGCACTACAAGATCGTGCCCTACGGCCTCGATCCGGTCAGCGGCGTGATCAACTACGACGAGATGGAGCGAATCGCGCTGGAAACCAGGCCGAAGATGATCATCGGCGGCTTCTCGGCCTACTCGCGCGTCAAGGACTGGAAGCGCATGCGCGAGATCGCCGACAAGGTCGGCGCGATCTTCTGGGTCGACATGGCGCACGTCGCCGGCCTGGTCGCCGCCGGTGAATATCCGAGCCCGCTGCCGCACGCACATGTCGTTACCAGCACCACGCACAAGACCCTGCGCGGTCCGCGCGGCGGCATCATCCTGAGCAAGGGCCAGTCCGAGGACTTCAACAAGAAGCTCAACTCGGCGGTGTTCCCCGGCATCCAGGGCGGCCCGCTGATGCACGTCATCGCCGCCAAGGCAGTGGCCTTCAAGGAAGCGCTGGACCCGAGCTTCAAGGTCTACCAGAAGCAGGTCGTGGCCAACGCCCGTGCAATGGCCCGGGTGCTGCTCGAGCGTGGCTACAAGGTGGTCTCCGACGGCACCGACAACCACCTGTTCCTGCTGGATCTCATTGCCAAGAACGTCACCGGCAAGGAGGCGGAAGCCGCGCTGGGCCGCGCCCACCTCACGGTCAACAAGAACTCGGTGCCGAACGATCCGAAGTCGCCGTTCGTGACCTCGGGCCTGCGCCTGGGTTCGCCGGCCTCGACCACCCGTGGCTTCAAGGAAGCCGAGATGGCCAAGGTCGCCGTCTGGATCGCCGACATCGTCGATGCGATGAGTGCCGGCGGCGACGTCGAGGGCGTGATCGCCCGCGTGCGTGGCGAGGTCGAGCAGCTCTGCGCCGGCTTCCCGGTCTACGGCACGGTCAGGAAGGCGGCCTGATTGAACGCCCGGGCTCAGGCGTCGAGCGGAGCGTAAGGCAATGCAATGCCCGTTCTGCAAGGCGCCTGACACCCGCGTGATCGACTCGCGCCTGGCCGAGGACGGCACCCTGGTGCGTCGTCGCCGGCAGTGCGAGCGTTGCGACGGTCGCTTCACGACCTTCGAGAAGGCGCAGCTGCAGATGCCCAACATCCTCAAGCGCAGCGGCGATCCCGAGCCCTACGCCGAGGACAAGCTGCGTCGCGGCATCGAGAGCGCCTGCTACAAGCGCCCGGTCAACGCCGAGCAGGTCGACCACGCCATCGAGAGCGTCGAGCGCAGGCTGCGTGCCTCCACCGACCGCGAGATTCCCTCGCGCCTGCTGGGCGACTGGGTGATGGAGGAGCTGCGCGACCTCGACCATGTCGCCTACGTGCGCTTTGCCTCGATCTACCGCCGCTTCGAGGACGTCAACGCCTTCCGCGAGGAAATCGAGAAGCTGCAGAAGATGCCGACGGCCGAGCAACGCCGTTCGCAGATGTCGCTGATCGAGGCGGAAGCCGCGCGCCCGCGCAAGCGCTGACATGGCGGTGAATCCGGAACAGGCCGCGCATTTCATGGCGCGCGCGCTGCAGCTGGCCGGGCAGGGCCGCTACGGCACCCATCCCAATCCGCGCGTCGGCTGCGTCATCGTCCGCGGCGGCGAGATCGTCGGCGAGGGTTTCCACCAGCGTGCCGGCGAGCCGCATGCGGAAGTGCATGCCCTGCGTGCCGCTGGCGAGCTTGCCCGCGGTGCCGAGCTGTTCGTGACGCTGGAACCCTGCAGCCACCACGGACGCACGCCGCCCTGCGCCGATGCGCTGGTCGCGGCCGGTGTAAGCAAGGTCTGGGCGGCGATGCAGGATCCCAATCCGCTGGTGGCCGGGCAGGGCCTGGAACGCCTGCGGGCGGCCGGCATCGAGGTTGAATGCGGCCTGATGGAAGCCTCGGCGCGGCGCCTCAACCGCGGCTTCGTTTCGCGCATGAGTCGTGGCCGGCCCTGGCTGACGCTGAAGCTTGGCAGCAGCCTCGACGGCCGCACGGCGATGGCCTCCGGCGAGTCGCAGTGGATCACCGGGCCCGAGGCCCGTGCTGACGTGCAGCGCCTGCGCGCCGAGGCCGGTGCGGTGATGACCGGCGTCGGCACGGTGCTGGCGGACGACCCGCAGCTGACCGTGCGGCTGTCTCTTGCAGACCTCGGTGGCGCCATCCCTGGCGTGACTGCGGATGCGCAATTACCCCCCGCGACGCCATCCATGGCGTCGCCTGGCGGAG
>DATILC010000374.1:0-30854 GCA_035476855.1 Solimonas sp.
AGTCCGTTCGTGCTGAGCCTGTCGAAGCACGGGCGGACTTTTCCAACCGACGGTCCACGAGTTGCCGTCCACCCTTCGACAAGCTCAGGGCGAACGGCAACTTGATCAGCGCTTCCACGAGGTCCTACTTGTTGTAGCCCAGCCGGCGGCTACCTGCTGCCTGCCAGCAGCGCCAGGTTCTTCTCGATCAACTCCATATCCGTTCCCGCATCGCGCCAGCTCGGCATGCCGGGCCTGACGAAGTGCAGCATGCTCAGCGCCAGCTGCGGGGCAACCGCGGGACGCACTGCCAGCCAGGCCAGGAAGTCGCGCTTCTCGCGCCGGTCGGTATCGGCGTCGCGCTGCTGGCCGTCCTGCGCCATCAGCGCAGCGAAGATTTCTCTCACCGCCGCACTGAGGATGCGCCAGCTCTCGACCAGCACGCGGGTGTACTGCCACTTGCGCCTGAGGCCGCCGCCGAACAACACGAAGTAGACGTCGTTGGCGACGGACTGGTGCTCGATTTCCTCGATGGCATGCCAGCGCAGCAGCGCCACGACTTCGGGATGCATGCCGTCCAGCATTTCCGGACGGGTCAGGATGAGGCGGCCGAACTCGCAGATCAGGTGCTCCGCCACCCCGAGGCTGGCCAGCGCCATGTCGGGCGACCAGGAATCGACCTTGGCGGCGACGATGGCCATGTGGCGCGCAACGATCGCGTCCACGTTGATGCCTAGCGAGGCGATGTGGGCATTCAGGCGGCGGTGCTCGCGCGTGTGCACGCCCTCCTGCTTGATGAAGGCCTCGATCTCGCGCTTCAGCCGGGGATCGTCGATGCGGTCCTGCAGCCGGCGGATGATGCGTATGCCGGCGCCCTCGGTGATCGGCGCGATCATCGACAGCGCGGTGTAGAAGTGGCTGATGTGGCGGTTGTCGCGCGTGTGGACCGCCGGCACGGCGGAGAAATCAAACACCGTCTGCGGGCGGGCGATCAGGTTGATCGGTGTGGTCGAAGCCATGCTTGTCTCCATCGATTGCGGGATTCACTGTCGGCCACAGGCTAGGAGCTTCGTTCGCGGCTGTATTGACAATTTGCGCATGCCCGCCAGTATCCGCCGATGGATTCCGACAAGGACTGGCAGAAGCTCAGCGTGGCGCGCGGCTATGCGCGCCTGCTCAGCGAGTGGCTGAAGACACAGCCGCGTGCCTTCGCGCCGTTGCTGAAGGAGATCGAAGCCACGCCTTCGCTGTCGCGCGTACCGCTGCAGCAATGGCAGCAATGGCTGGCCGGGCTCGAGACGCGCGGCGTCGCGCCGGAACAGATGCTCGGCATCGGCGCGCTGATCCAGTTCCGCCACCTGGGTCTGCTCGGCCATCTCGCCGGCTGCTGCCAGACGGTCGGCGAGTTGCTGCAGACCTACCTGCGCTTCGAGACCCTGCAGTACGGTTTCCATTGGGCAGAGCTGTCTGCGGGCCCGCCGACCTGCGTGCGCTGGCGTTTCGGCCCTGGGCAGCTTGAGCACGCGCTGCTGCTGGAAACGATAGGGCTGTCCACGGTGTACAGCATCGTCGCCGGAAGGCTGGGCATGGCCTCCGCCATCACCGCGGTGGACTTCACTTGCGCGGCACCGGGGCGGACGCAGGCCTACGAGGATTTCTTCCGCTGCCCCGTCCGCTTCGACCAACCCGCGGTGCGCGTCGAGTTCTCGGAGCAAGGGCTGGCCACGCGCATCGCCGGCATCGGCAGCCGGCCGCAGGTCCGCCTGACCGAGGCCGCCGAGCAGGCCGCGTCGGCGGCTTCATCCGACGATGATTTCGTGCAGCGTGTCCTCGACCTGATCCAGCGTCACCTGCATGAAGGTGGCGCCCTGCTGCCGAAGGCCAGTGCCGCACTGGGCATCGCGCCGCGCAGCCTGCAGGCCAGGCTGGCGCGAGCGGGCTGGAGCTTCCAGGACCTGGTCGACACCAACCGCCAGCAGGCGGCCTTGTACTACCTCTCGGACCCCGGGCTGTCCTACGCCGAGACTGCGCTGCTGATCGGCTTCTCCGAGCAGAGCGTGTTCAGCCGCGCTTTCCACAAATGGTTTCCCGAAACGCCGGAACAGTGGCGGCGGCGCGTGCTGGCGGCGTAGACCCGCATTCGGACGCGGCCCGCAAAAAAAGCAGGGCGGGATATCCCCGCCCTGCCGTACTTCAAACCACGAGGCCCTCGATCAGGCGGCCTTGCGCAGCGGCTCCGGCTGCTGCGTCTGCTTCTGCTGCGGCAGCTGCATCACGCGTGCCGCTGCGACGCTGCGAACCGGCGGCTGGCTTGCACGGCGCTGGTCGTTACGCACGTCAGCGAACTCCAGGACCAGCGGAACCAGAAGGCTCAGCACCGTAGCCATCGCAACGATCGTTTCGAACGTGTCCATCTGCCCAACTCCCAACTGTGTGCGCAAGACTGCGCGGTGAATCCACATTAGGAAATCGCTGGCATCGCATTGGAGAACTGCGTCGCGAACGCCGGCCGGGAGCATGGAGCCCTGTGATGCATTTCCGGATTGGAGGCTGAACTGCGAAGCAGGTCACGCTGCCGATCCGGAACTGCATCACAGCGGACGGGAAGAGAGCGCCGCCGCTGAGATCCTGCAACCGGTCCTACAGCGCCCACGACACCGGGCAAGGCCTGCCTGTCCTCAGCGCCTGCGCAAGCCTGCCCTGCGGCGATACTCGCTCGGGCTCAGGCCCGATTCGCGCAGGAAAGCGCGCGTGAAGTTGGCGCCATCCTTGTAACCCAGCTGGTACGCAACCTGGGTGATGGACTGCTCGCCGGCCTCGAGCAATGCGCAGGCCCTCTCGTGCCGGACGCGCCGGGAGACTTCCAGGAAGCGGCTGCCCTCGCGGGCGAGGTGACGATCCATCGTGCGCAGCGACAGGTTGAGCAGGCGCGCCAGTTCGGCCAGCGTCGGCATGCCGTCATGCGCCTCGCGCAGCATCATCGTCACCCACTCGGTGACGCCACCCTCCTGCGCGGTCTTGCGCAGCAGTTCCTCGCAGCGCGACTCCGCCATCTCCCGCGCGGCGCGATCGGCCATCGGCAGTTCCCTCGCCGCGACGTCGCTGTCGAGCACGATCCGCGCACCGGGTAGCGCTTCCGCCGAGAAGTGGAACCGCGCCGGCACCAGCTCGCGGTACGCGCGGGCATGCGCGGGTTCATCGTAGGAAACATGGATGTCGTACGCCGGCAGCTGTGCCTGCGTCAGCACCTTCAGCTGCTCGTGTGCGCTGACGACGATCACCTCCAGCAGGAAACGCAGCGCTTCCGGCGAGAGCGGCATCGCCGGCTGGAAGCAAAGCTCGGACTTGTCACGATCACGCCGGTACTGCAGCTTGAACGTCGGCGTGATGAGCCGGTAGTAGCGCGCGCAGAGCTGCAGCGCATAGTCCAGCGTCGGGCTCGTCAGCAGCCCATAGCCCAGGATCTCGTGGCTGGACAACTTGATCTGGCGGCCGAGTTCGAAGGCAATGTCGCCGCGCTTCACGACGCTGCGGATCTGCACCAGTAACGCTTCGAACTGCTGCACGGTCACCGTGGCATCGGGGCCGCGGATCTGCGTGGGCCAGATGTGCGCAGCTCCGAGCATCGCCTCCGCGTCGACGCCACGCGCGTTCAGCAGATCGCACAGCAGCGCGAAGTAGCGCGCGGGCATGCGGGTCGATTCGGACAGGTTCGTCAAGGGCGGCGGCGGGTTGGGACGGCTGGCAGCCTATGACAACACATCGGCAGAAAATGACAAGTGGCAGGGCGGTGCGGTCCCGATGATGTGGGTCACTCACATCCATTCACGATGAAAGGCGACGCCGCATGAACAATCGATTCCTGGAACGCGCAGGCGCGTGGAGCGCGCTGGCATACATCATTGTTTTCGGGGGAGCGTGGTTCAACATCGCCGGCTTCCTGCCGCCCATTTCGCCCACCGAGTCGGCCGTCGCGGTGGCCGAGCAATTCCGCGAGCGGAATTTTCCGCTGATGCTGGCCAGCCTGCTGATGATGTGCTCGAACTGGGCGCTGCTGCTGTTCGCGGCGCTGCTGACGCTGATCATCCGCAAGATCGAAGGCTGCGTCGGCATGCTCACGCTGATGATGGGATTCACGTTCGCCACCTTCCTGGTCCTGAACTTCTACATGGGCTTGTCGTTCGCACTGGCGGCGTTCCGGCCTGACCGCGCCCCCGAGCTGATCCAGTTCGCGACCGACAGCGCCTTCCTCCAGGTCCTCGGCGGCATCCCGATGTTCGTCGGGGTCTGGAGCCTGGCCGCCTACGCGATCCTGGTGGTCAGCCCGCGCGAGAATCCGATCATGCCGCGCTGGTTCGGCTACCTGAATCTGTGGGCCGCCATCTCGCTGCTGCCCGAGCTGCTGGTCTTCTTCTTCAAGACCGGGCCGTTCGCCTGGGATGGGCTGCTGGGTTTCTGGATACCGGCTGCCGCCACCGTCGGCTACTGCTTTGTCAGCCCGCTGGTCTTCGTTCCCGTGGTGCGGAAGCACTTCCCGTGAACCTGCCCGGCACCGGCGCCCCTGCCTGTGCCGCCCCTCGCATGGGCGACGCCGCCAGGGAGGTGCAGGCGCGCGGGGCCAGGGCGTCGCATGTGCCGGGCGAGGCCGAGCTGTGGATCCTGATCCTCGGGGACATGATCGTCTTCGGTCTGTTCTTCGCGATCTGGGGCTGGAACCACGCGACCCAGCCGGAACTCTTCGCATGGGGAGGCGCCCAGATGAACCGGGCCCTGGGACTGGCAAACACGCTGGTCCTGATCACCAGTTCCGCCGCGGTGGCCTCCGGGCTGAACCTTGCGCGCCTGGGTCGGAGCCACGAGGCCAGGCTCAGCTACGCAGCCGCGGCCGCATTGGGATGCACCTTCGTCGTGCTGAAGGCGATCGAGTACGGCCAGCACATTGCTGCGGGAGCGGACGCCCTCGGCAACAGCTACTTCATGTACTACTTCGTCTTCACCGGCATCCATCTGCTGCACGTCGTCGTTGGCATCACCGCACTGCTGTTCGTGATGCAAGGTTGCCGCCGGCTTCAACCCGGGGCGCCGCCCGCCGAGGGCGACGTGGTGTTCCTCGAAAGCGTGGGCGTGTTCTGGCACCTGGTCGACCTGCTGTGGATCGTCCTGTTCTTCCTGATTTACCTGGTCCGGTGAAGGGGCTGCAGATGACCGACCGCATCCGCAGCCATTGGCACGCGCTCCTCCCGGTGTTCGCCGTATGGACGGTGCTGGTCGCGATCACGCAAGTGTCCGTGCTGGAGAGCGCCCGGCCGGCCTCGGCTTATGTGCTTGTCGCCATCGCCGGACTGACGGCTCTCAAGGTCGCCCTGGTGATCTTCAGCTACATGGAGGTCAGCCGCGCACCGCTGTGGCTGAAGGCGGCCTGCGTGGCCTGGATCACCATCGCCCTTGGAACCGTCACCGTGCTCATGGTGTTTCCGCAGTGGAGCGTCGCACTCGTGAACCAGGGAGTGTCCCCATTGCTGGCAGCCCATGACAACACGTCGGCAGAAGATGACAAGTAGCACAGCGGCGTGGTCCCGATGATGCAGCTCATCCGATAGACACAACCGCCGGAGTGGCCATGAAACTCTCTCGCTTCAACCTGGAAGAGCTGCAAGCCTTCCGCTCCACCCAACAGCTCGCATACGACTGCGTCCGCAGCGTCGAGCAACAGCTCCTGCCGGGCATGACCGAGCTTGAAGCCTGCGCGCTGATGAAGGACTACATGCGTGCCCGGGGCGTGACCCAGTTCTTCCACGAACCCTTCGCCTGGTTCGGCGACCGCACCGCCTTCCGCGGCTTCGGCCCGGATACGGACTTCATGCCGACCGGCCGCAAGCTCGAAAAGGGCATGCCGGTGACCCTCGACATCTCGCCGATCCGCGATGGCTACGCTGCCGACATCGGCTACTCGACCAGCCTCGGCCGCAATGCCGACGTCGAGGCGATGCAGCGGGCGCTGGTCGAGTACCGAGACTTCATCCTGCAGGCAGTGCGCGCGCGCAAGCCGTTTCGCCAGATCTATCGGGAACTCGATGGCGCGATCGCGCGCCACGGCTACCTCAACGTGCACCGCATCTACCCGGAGCGCGTGCTCGCGCACCGCGTGTTCCGTTACGGGCATTCGCCGGCCCAGCGGCTGCTGCAGTACATCCGCGTGAAGGGCTTCGGCCTGCCGACCTATGCCTATGTGCTGGGCAAGTCCGCGCTGTCGCGGTTGTTCCCGGGGCTGGTCGAATCGCCTCTGTGGAACGACGGGCCCGAATCGGATCACCCGCCCTCGCCCGGCCTGTGGGCGGTGGAGCCGCATATCGCGACCCCCGATTATTCCGTCGGGGCGAAATGGGAGGAGATCCTGGTCGTCACCGAGGACGATGCCTACTGGCTGGACGACAAGGTCCCGCACGTCGAGCGCGCGCGCGAGAAGGGCTGGTGGCCCGCGTCGGCGCCGGCTGCGGTCTCCCCCTCGCGTCGCAGCAAGGCGGTCACGGTATGAGACTTACCGTGTCAATCGCTTTGCGAGATCATGGTGTCTCATGCCTGCGCCGACTCGCGACGCTAGGATCCCCGCGCTGCGCGCGGGGCCCCTCCACGCTGCTCGCGCCGCTATGAGCAAGCCAGTCGCCGCTTTTGTCCCGCGCCTGAACCAGGTGGCGCTGTCGGTGGTCGACCTGCGACTCACGGAGCGCTGGTTCCGCGAGGGCCTGGGCTTCCTGCCCGCCGGAGGCAGCCGCTGGGCGATGCGCAGCCCGCTGGCGGCGCGCATCCAGGCGATCCCCAAGGCCAGGTCCACCTGCTGGTGGCTGGTCGACCGCAATGAGTTCTTCCAGCTCGAGCTGTTCCAGTTCGAGCAGCCGATGGCCCGGCTGATGCCCGCGGACGCCCGCCCCTGCGACATCGGCTACACGCGCATCGGCGTGTGGGTCGCCGATTTCGACGCGACGCTGCGACAACTGGATGCGCTCGGCACGCACCCGCTGGCCCCCGTGCTGGGGCCGCGCGGCGATCGACGCGCCTGCGTGCGCAATCCGGACGGCGTCTTCGTCGAACTGATGGAGCGCGATCCGCTGCCGGCAGAGGTTTCATCGGCACGCCGCGGCTGCGGCGCGGCGCTGCGCTCGGTCACGCTGTCGGTGCCGGACCTGCAGCAGACCGCGGACTTCCTCGAAAGCGGCCTCGGGCTGCGCGAAACCAGCCTGTCCCTGCATGGTCCCGAGCATGAGGCGCTATGGGGTCTCGCCGGCGCGCAGACACAGAGCCGGATATTCGCCGCCGGCGGCGTGCTCGTGGAAGCCGTCCAGTACCTCAGTCCCCAGGGCCGGCCGCGGCCCGAGGGCTATCGCATTTCGGACCAGGGCATCCTCAACGTCGCCTTCGGCGCACGCAACAAGAAGGACCACACCGAGGTCTACCGCCGCAGCATCGCCGCCGGTGCACGGCCCAATTGCCAGCCCATCCACCTGGGCGGCGCAGGCGTGGTCTACGTCAACGATCCGCAGGACTTTTCCTTCGAGATCCTGTGGCTGAAACCCGGACTGCAGGACCGGATGTGGGGCTTCGAGGCGCTGCCCATCGCCCGACGTCCGTCGCCGGACAGCCATGCGATCGAACAGCGGATCCGCATCGCGGCGGATGTCGACAGCAGCTGGGCGATCGTCTCGGACCATGAGCGCATGGCGTCCTGGTCCGGATTCGATCGCGTGCAGCTCACGCGCTCCGGCGCGCCGGAGCGCAATGGCTACAACGCCCTGCGACACATGGAAGGCAGCCCCGGGACGCTACAGGAGGAAGTGATCGCCTGGAATCCACCCCACAGCTATCGCTACCGCGTGACGCAGGGCTCGCCCTTCGTCTGCCACCAGGGCGAAATCCGACTGCATTCCGCCGGACCGGTGACCGAGCTGGTCTGGACGATCCGCTTCCGCCCCCGGATTCCCGGTACGGGCGCACTGCTGCGCTGGATACTCGATCGCGCCTTGCGCAGCGGCCTTCACCAACGACTCAAACCACTGGTCGAGCAGGAAGCGACGACTGCCCATTCCCGTCCCCGCAAGCTTGCCGCCTGAACGTCATGACGACCATTCCTGGAAAAATCTTCTATATCACCGGCGGCACCCGCGGAATTGGCCTGGCGACCGCCAAGGCACTGGCAGCAAACGGAGCGCATGTACTGCTGCTGAGCCGCGAGCCAGATGCGGCTGCGCTCGCCAAGGTGATCACGGCACGTGCTTCTGCCGAGCAACGCGTCGCGCACGTCTGCCTCGACGTCGCCGATCGCAACGCCGTCGTCTCCACCATCGCAGGGGCGCGGGCAAAGTTCGGCGCGCCTGACGTGGTCATCCACGGCGCCGGACTCGGCAGCGCGCGCGCGTTCGCCGACATGGAGTTCGCCGAGTTCGACCGCGTGATGAAGGTCAACCTCTATGGCACCCGGCACCTTGTCGAAGCGGTCCTGCCGGCGATGCTGCGCAAGGGACAGGGCAAGATCGTGCTGATCGGCTCGATGGGCGGTTACCTGCCGGTCTACGGCTACACCGCCTACGGAACCTCGAAGTTCGCGGTGGTCGGTTTCGCCCAATGCCTGCGCTACGAGCTCAAGCCGCGCGGGGTCGACATTGCATGCTTCTGCCCGGGTGAGGTCGAAACACCGGGACTGGCCGACGAGCGCCAGTTCGTGCCGGCCGCAGCGCGGGCGCTGAAAGGCATCGGCGGAACCATCGCCGCGGAAGACGCCGCGCAGGCGCTGATCCGCGGCATCGAGCGCGACCAGTTCCTCATCGTCCCCGCGCTACGCGTCCGCATCGTCCACTGGCTGTTCCGGCTGACGCCGCTGCCGCTGTGGAACGCGATCACCGACGCGATCGTCGCCCGCGCGCTGCGCGCGGAAGCCAGTCGCGGCAGCACGGCTGTCGGCTAGTTCCGTCCCTCCATTGGCAGCAAGGAATCCAGATGCAACCCGAACAACGTCCCCATGTGCTGATCACCGGCGTCTCCACCGGCATCGGCTTTGACGCCACCCGTTATCTCATCGCACGCGGCTATCACATCTTCGGCAGCGTGCGTAAGCAGGCCGATGCCACGCGCCTGCAGCAGGAGTTTCCCAGGCACTTCACGCCGCTGCTGTTCGACGTGACCGACACGGCGGCGATCGCGCGCGCGGTCGAGCAGCTGCAGCAGCAGATCGGCCATCGCGGGCTCGCCGCCCTGGTCAACAACTCGGGCATCTCGGGAGGCGCGCCGCTGATGCATGTGCCGCTGGACGAGGTGCGCCAGATGTTCGAGGTCAACGTCTTCGGCCTGCTGCAGGTGACCCAGGCCTTCCTGCCGCTGCTCGGCGCGACCCGGGACCGCAGGCATGCACCGGGGCGGGTGATCAACATCAGCTCGATCAGCGGTGGCCTGGTCTTCCCCTTCGTTGGTAGCTATGGGGCGAGCAAGCACGCCGTCGAGGCGCTGACCGATGGCCTGCGCCGCGAGCTCGCGATCTTCGGCATCCAGGTGATCGGCGTCGAGCCCGGTGTCATCCGTACGCCGATGTGGGAAAAGGGCAGCGAGCCGGATACCCGCTTCGCCGATACCGCCTACGCATCGATGATGGAAAAGCTGCCCGGCATGACCGCCGAGACGGCCCGCAAGGGCGACCCGGTGGAAAAGGTCAGCCGCGCCATCCACCGCGCGATCGCCGCGCCGCGTCCGAAGACGCGCTATCCGCTGACCTTCCTGTGGCCCCTGTCGCGGGTGCTCGGCGACCGTGTGCTCGATCGCCTGACCAGCTCGGCGATGGGCCTGTGACCGGCCTCGAGCAACTGCAAGGCTGGATGCTGGCGGGACAGAAGTTTCCGATCGGCGAGACGCTGAAGTTCAAGCTGGTCGAAGTGGAGCACGGACGCGCGCGCTTCGAGGGGGTCCCGGGCGAGCACGCATACGGTCCCGGCGTCGTCGTTCATGGCGGCTACGCCGCGACCCTGCTTGATGCCGCCTGCGCCTGCGCCGTGCACTCTAGCCTCGACGCCGGGCAGTCGAACACGACCCTGGAGCTGAAGGTCGCCTATCACCGCGCACTGACTTCGGACAGCGGCCTGGTGCGTGCCGAAGGCAAGCTGGTCTCCCTCGGCAAGCGCGTCGCCTATGCGGAAGCCCGTCTCATCGATTCGAACGGAACGCTGTGCGCGTCCGCAACCTCGACGCTGCTGGTGTTGGAACGCAAGAGCTGATTTCTCCCCATGCACGGTCGCGCAAGTCGCCCATCGAAGCCGGACAGGCTTGTGCTTCCGGTCCTCTGACAGGGCCGCTGAAATCATGTTTCAGCCCGCGGAAATCCCCCTGATACGTTCGCGGCGTAGCTTGCGGGGCATGGCGAGGGGCATCCCGCGCCGATCACCGGAGCCCCGTCATGAAAGCCACCTCCCTCGCCGCCCTCGCCCTGGCCCTGTCCCTGTCACTGCAGGCGCAGGCTGCCGACGAGGTCCGGACCGATGAGCTCAGCCTGGACTACGGCCGCGTGACGGCGCGCTACGCAGGCACCGACGGCAACTGGTTCAACCCGGCGAACTGGAGCAGCGGACGCGTACCGGGCGCCGAGGACGTCGTGCTGCTGGGCGGCGACGTGCGGGTGGTGATCGATCCGTCGCAGGACAGCCGCCGCATCCCCGGCAAGATCAACCTGCATGCGCTGTGGGTGGTGGACTCGGCGCAGCTCGAAACCAGGCCCGGCACGCATCTGGTGATCGAGGACGAAGCGATCCGCGGCCGCGGCCGCATCACCTATCGCAGCAGCGCGGTCGAGGGCGGCAGCCTGTCGGTGTCGCAGGGCCCGGTGGTATGCGTGGCCTGCAGCGGCCTCAAGCTGAACCCGACGTCGCAGAGCAAGCGCATCATCGTGCTGAAGTCGTCGGTCTCGGCATCCTTCGGCCTCGGCGGCCGCACCCCCGCGAGCACCACAACGAGCAGCACGGGCGAAACCCTCACCCTGAACGGCCCCGGCACCTACGCGACGCTGACCTCGGAGACCGTCTCGCTGCCGACGCCGGCGCCGGCGCCCGCGTCCGGCCTGAACATCAGCGCGCGCATCGACCGGCTGCCGAAGAGCCTCGTCGTCGACTTGCATTACGGCTTCACGCCGGTTGCCGGCGACAGCTTCCAGATCATCACGGCCACGCAGAGCCTCGAAGGCGAGTTCCCCGAGTTTCCGGAAGGTGCGCTGGTTGGTTGCACCGACGACAACATCGGCCTGCACATCAGCTATCGCGGCGGCGATGGCAACGACGTCGTGCTCGACGCGCGCCGCAAGTCGCCGCTGGTGTGCACGCTCGCACGCATCGGTGAACTGAAGATCCGTGGTGTCGCGATCCTGCAGTAGGTGTTGCGTCATCGCTCCAGGCGGCGCTCAGCAGCCCGATGCAAGGACGGGCGTGGCGCCCCAGGGAAGCTCTGATCAAGTTGCCGTTCGCCCTGAGCCTGTCGAAGCCTGTCCTGAGCCTGTCGAAGGGGGCGAACGGCAACTCGTTGACCGGCGGCGGGGGAAGTCCGCCCGTGCTTCGACAGGCTCAGCACGAACGGACTTTTCAGAGCTTCCCTAGCGTGAGGCCATCAGCAGCACGCCGGTGATCGCCAGCGCCGCCGGCCAGGTCTGGCGCAGCCTCGTTCCGTCAATCAGGCGCGGATGCAGGGCAAGGCCGCGACAGACGCCGCTGGCGATGACGCCGGTGGTGAGCAGCATCGCCGCCGTGTGCACGACGACCGCTGCCAGTGCCAGCAACAGCGAGCCGGACGCGGCGATCGCGCGCGTTGAACCGTCGGCCAGGCACATCGGCGCCGGCGCCGAGATCAGCATCAGCCCGGCGCCGTGCGCCGAGGCCATCAGGAATGACCACAGCGCGATGCCGGTATGGCCAGCCTCGCTGCTGAGCGGCCGGTGCTGCCCGGTGCCGCGCAGCAGGCAGTACGCCGCCGCGCCGAGAAGCAAGGCACCGGCCATGAGCTGGAACAGTCCGAGGTCCATGGTCGCTCCTCGGGCCAGGACGACAGCCACGATCGCGACCGATGCGGCGTGACCGATCGCAATCGGCAGCAGCGCGCGCCGCACGCCGGCCGCGCTGCGCTCACGCACTCCCCACGCCACCGCGAACATCCAGCCGGTCGTGGGGCTCAGGCCGTGCAGGGCCCCAAGGCCGGCGACCGCCAGCCAGGGCCACAGGCTGTCCATGGCTCAGGCCTGACCGCCGCAGCAGGCCGCGCCCACCGGCTTCGCCGGCGCCTGCGCCTCGTAGCGGTCGTGGTGACGCACCCAGGCCATGGGATGTGGCAGCTGGTCCTCGTCGCGGCCCCGGGGCGTGAGGTCGATGAAGTCGTAGGCGCCCATCATCAGTTCCACGCCGCGGCCGTAGGTCGAGTAGGTGTGGAACACCTCGCCCGCATCGTCCTTGCAGAACACGCTGATGCCCGGCGCCTCGTCCTGCGGGAAGTGCTGCATGCCGTAGTTGTAGTAGACCTCGCCCTTGGCGCGTTCCTCCGGCAGGAACGTCACGCCGAAGTCGCGGTTGAAGTCGCTGCCATGCGAGGACACCCACCTGAACTGCCAGCCCATGCGCTGGCGGAAGTGTTCGATCTCGGCCAGCGGTGCACGCGAGACCACCAGCAGCGTGATGTCGCGCTGCTGCACATGAGCCTGCGCGCCGTCGATGTGGTCCGCCATATAGGAGCAGCTCGGGCAACCCTGCGGCCAGCCCGGCGCGAGCATGAAGTGCTGCACCACCAGCTGGCGACGGCCTTCAAACAGCTTGGCGAGCGAGCGCCGGCCCTCGTGCGTGTCGAAGACGTAGTCCTTGGCTAGGCGCCGCCAGGGCAGCGCGCGGCGCTCGCGCGCCAGCTGATCGCGCAGGCGCGTCAGCTCCTTCTCGCGTTGCAGCAGTGTCTTGCGTTCGGCCAGCCACTGGTCGTGCGACACGACGGGATGGTTTGCGAGGGTGGATTCGGAAAGGGCGATGTTCATGTCGTGCTCCTGGGCTCGGAGAGCCGTTCTCGGGGTGCACAGTCCGGAGCGCGCCGCTGGCAGCGGCACGCGCTTCGCACTGCTGAGGGGATTACTTCGCTTTGCCGGGACGGCGTACGGCGCGGATCTTGCCGCTGGGGCCGCCGCCGCAGTAGAAAAGGCCTGCGCCGTCCGACTCCAGGCCGCTGACGTTGATGCCGCTCGGCAGCTGCAGGCGCTCCAGCACGGCGCCGCTGTCCGGGTCGATGCGGCGGATGTCGCTCTCGTCGCCCTCCCAGGTGCCGTGCCACAGTTCGCCGTCGACCCAGGTCACGCCGGTGACGAAGCGGTTGGAATCGATGGTGCGCAGGATGGCGCCGGTCTCGGGATCGATCTGGTGGATCTTGCGCTCGCGGTACTGGCCCACCCACAGGCTGCCCTCGGCCCAGGCCATGCCCGAGTCAGCGCCGTGGCCAGGTGCGGGGATCGAGGCCAGGATCTCGCCGGTGGCGGGATCGATCTTGTCGATGCGTGCCTCGGCGATCTGGTAGAGGTGCTTGCCGTCGTAGGCGGTGCCAGCATCGCCGTTGCGCTCCAGCGTGCGTGCGATCTCGCCGCTCTGCGGATCGATGGCGATCAGACGGGCACCGGTCGCGGCCCAGACGCAACGGCCATCGTGGGTCACGCCGGCGATGCTTTTGGCGCCCTCGTAAGGGCCGTACTCGCGCACGATCTCGGCGGCGTGTACCGGTGCTTCCGCCTTCTTCCTGTTTGCTGCGCTGCTGCCCATGTCTGGCTCCTTGCGTTGCGCCCGATAGCGGCGCCGTGAGAGCAATCTACCCCGCTGGCAAAACGACAGGGAGTAACAAGTTCGTCGTGAATCCGGCCAGCGGCGGCGCCAGCCAGCGCTGTGCGCGCGCACGGCCGATCGAGCGCACCCGTCCCTCGGCTTCCAGCTCGACCAGCGCGCGCTGCACCGTGCGCTGGCTGTCGCCGAGTGCCAGCGCGAGCGCCGAGGTCGACCAGGCAGCGCCGTCGGCCAGCAGGGCCTGCAGCGAGGCCTGTTCGCCGTCGATCGGCGGCAGCAGCAGGACCACCTCGCGTGTTCCCTCCGGCCTGAGCGCGAAGCCGCGGGCGCTGGCTTCGATGTGCGCCAGTGGCGCGACCAGTGCACGCAGGCGACCGATCTCGACGCGCAGGCGCGCACGGTGCGATTCGTTGGGCCGGCGCACGCGGAACGCACGCGCGATCAGTTCCTTGCGGTCGATGTCGCCAGGCCAGGCCTCGGCGAGCGCGCGCAGCAGCGCGAACAGCACCGGACGGCGCGCCAGCGGCTGCCAACCGGCGCCGGCACCGAGGCCGCGACGGCAGGCATCGACTACCAGCGTGTCCGACGCGAGCAGCGCCGCGACCTCGTCCAGGCGCAGGGCTTGCTCATGGTCGGCATGGACGCGCCGCGCGGCGGGGCGATCGAGTGCCGCGCGCGCCTCGGCCACCTCGGCCAGCAGCGCCGGTACGCGCGCGCGTACCGCGGCGTCGTGTGCGCGGGCCAGTGCCGCCCGCGCGATCCCGGTGTGCAGCGAGCGCAGGGCCAGCTCGGCCGCAGCCAGTTCGGCCACCGCCAGCAGCGAGGACGTCAACCCCTGCCCGTCGAGCCGGAACAGGGCAGCGGCTGCCTCGTCGAGTCGGCCGAGCAGCAACAGGCGCCGCACCGCGATCAGGCGTGCCTGGGTGGCGTTGGCGTGATCGGCGCGAGCTTCGAGAATATTTGCCGCCGCCTCCAGTGTGCGTGTCGAACCCTGCAGATCGCGCATCGCGAGGGCCACCTCGGCCTCGGCGACCACACAGCGCGCACGCGCCAGCTCCTCGTGCGTGCCGAAGCCACGGGCCGCGCGTCGCAGCAGTTCACGGGCGCGCGGATGTTCGCCGAGCTGCGCCATGGCGATGCCGCGCAGCGCGAGCGCCGGCGGGTCATCGCGCAAGGCAACGCGCTTGAGCGCACCGAGCGCATCGCCGGTGGCGAGGGCACGTGCGGCGGCGGCGATCAGGGAGTCCATTGCGACAGCCTACTACGGGGCATTGTCGGGCCGAAAATGCGGCGCTCCTGCTGCTTGAGCAGCCGCTAGTATGTTGCATCGACCGGTTGAATCCGCAGCCCATTGCAGTCGGTCAGCCTGCCGAAAAAGCAGCCGCGAAGGGGCCGTCGCGACCTTCCGCTACTGGCCGATCTGAACCATTTGCGGAATGGGGGGTATAACCCCAGTTGGTAGCAAAATTGACGGGCCATCAATCGGAGCCATCCAGTGAGCGAATCCATTTTCGAAGCGCTGCGAGAGAGCCATGACCGGCAACGAAAGCTGTGCCGGAAACTGCTGCTTTCCAAGCCTCACACCGAGAAGCGTATTGCTGTCTTCACGGCTCTTCGAGTGGAACTCGCCGCTCACGCAGCTGCCGAGGAACGGCATCTATATGTGCCCATCCTGATGGAGGACATGGGCTTGTCATCCGCTCGCCATGCCCTGCACGAGCATCACCAGATGGATGAGTTGGTCGAGGACTTGCAAGTGCTGGACCATTCGGGAAGGTCTTGGATGGCGACAGCGCACAAGCTTTCCGAGAAGGTGCACCATCACCTGCGCGAAGAGGAAAAGAAGTTTTTCCAAGTATCGGGGAAAATTCTGGACGAGGAACAGAAGGCGCGATTGGCGAAGCGATATCGGAAGGAGTACTCGAGAATGGTGAAGTCGCTCGTCGACTGATGCAGGTGGGTCGCATCCCACCGCTACAACTGCCGTGACCGCTCCTGGCACTTCAGCGGCAGTCGCTGAACAGCTCAATGTGGTCATCGAGGGTCGCAAGGACGGCACCCAAAAGCGGCCATCCGCGACTGCCCGCAACTGGCACCAAGCAGCCTAGACGCGAAGAGCCCCCTGCGCCGCCTGCTCGTAAATACCCTGGCGCATGAAGCTGGAGAATTCGTGCGTGAAGCGCTGGGCCAGCGCCTCGGTGTCGCTGCCCGGCACGCGGCTGAGCATCACCAGTGTCGACACCATGCCGAGGAAGATGAATGACAGGACCTCGATGTCGATGTCCGCCCGCGCCTCGCCCCGGTTCTTCATCTGCTGCAGCGACACCACCACCAGCCGGTTGAGCGGGTGATCCAGCGACAGGTCGCGGCCGGCGATGGCATCGGTGATCAGCAGCGTGGCGGCATCGCGGTTCTGCAGGATCAGGCGTGCCATGTGCAGCAGCAGGCCGTCGGGCGTCGTCGAGCCGATGGTCTGCATCGACTCGACGATGCGCTCGGTGATCCAGCCCTTGGCCTCGCTCAGCAGGTGCTCGCGATGCTCGAAGTGCTGGTAGGCGACACCGCGGCTGACCTTCGCCAGGCGCGCCGCTTCCTTTATCGACAGCCCCTCCGCACCTTTCTGCGCCAGGATTTCCACCGTCGCCTGCAGCAGACGCGCGCGCGTCAGCGCCGGGTTGCGGATCCGGGGCTTGCGGGCAGGAGTCTTGGTCGCCGTCATCGCGGAAGTTTAGCCGGCACCGCGTTCCGGTGAGAAACGCAGATCTGGCGCACCAGCCTGCTGCGCCAGATCCGTGCCGATGCCGGTCAGAACTGCGAAACCGGCAGGCGCACGACGATGCCGTCGAGTTCCGGCTTCATCATGATCTGACAGGTCAGGCGGCTGCCGCACTCCACCCGCATGGCGCCCTCCAGCATCACTTCCTCGGTTTCGTTCTTGGGCTCGACCTTGCCCTCCCAGGCGGCGTCGACATAGCCGTGGCAGGTCGCGCAGGAACAGGCGCCGCCGCAATCCCCGACGATGCCGGGGACCAGGTTCTCGACGGCATTCTGCATCACGCTCTTGCCGACCTCGGCATCGACCAGGTGCTCGGTGCCGTTGTGCTCGATGTAAAGAATCTTCGCCATGTCTCTTACGCCTTGGTTGCGGTGAACGGATAGGAGCCCATGAAGCCGGCCTTGGCCTTGCCGCTGATCACGTTGCCGTTGAGCTCGCCGGTGAACTCCACCTTCATCTTCATCGGCTTGGTGATGTGGTTGGCCCAGTAGATCTTGGCTCCGTCGCGCTTGAAGTCCGCGATCTGCGAGGTCGAGCCCTGGCCGGTCTGCGCGCCGGTGATCTTGTCGCCGCTGCGCTCCAGCACCAGCACCGCCGGCTGCGGACCGGTGGGGCCCTTCACCACGACGTTCCAGGTACCTTCCAGCGTCGCCTCCGCAACGGGAGCGGCCGGAGCGGCTGCCGGGGCGGCCGGCTTGGGCACGCTGATGGTCGCATTCTTCGGCTTGGAGCCGACCCATACCGGCAGCGAATCCCAGCCGCGCACAGAGGACGTCGACGACATCACCGCGTTTTCATAATCGACTTCCCATTCCGGGAAGCGCTTGAGCACTTCTTCGGCCACCACGCGGCCTTCCAGGCGCGCCAGCGGTGCACCAATGCAGACGTGGATGCCCTGGCCGAAGGTCATGTGCGGCCGCGCCTCGCGGTGGATGTTGAAGCTGTCGCCGTTGGCAAAGCGCGACTCGTCGCGGTTGCAGGCGGCCAACAGCATCATCATGACGGCGCCCTTGGGAATCTTCTGGCCGTAGAGCTCGATGTCGCGCATCACCTCGCGCGCGACGAAGGGGCCAGGCGGTTCGAAGCGCAGCAGCTCTTCGATGGTCGCCGGAATCAGGGCCGGATTCTTCACCACGTCGCGGCGCTGGTCCGGGTGCTCGGCCAGCGTCTTGCCCATCCAGCCGATCAGGCGGTTGGTGGTTTCGTTGCCGGCGCCGGCAACGACGTTGACGATGTTCGAGATCTCGTCGCGCGTCAGCTTGCGCGTGACGCCTTCCGGGTCCTTGAAATCGGCCTGCAGCAGCTCCGACATCATGTCGTCCGACGGGTTCTTCTCGCGCCAGCTGATGTATTCCTCGAAGCCGGCCAGCGCCTCCTGCTGGATCGCCTGCTGGTTGGCGAGGTCGATTGGCTTGCCGGCCTCGGTGCGCATGCGCGCATCGACCGATTCGCGGATCGCGGTCTGGTCCTTCTCCGGAATGCCCAGCAGCATGCTGACCGCGCGCATCGGCACTTCCGCGCCGAGATTGGCGATGAAGTCGAAGCGGTCGCCGCCGACCAGCGGATCGAGGCTGCGTGCGCACAGCGCGCGGATGTCCTGCTCAACGGCATACATGCGCTTGGGCGTGATGATGCGCTGCATCAGCGAGCGATACGCGGTGTGCTTGGGCGGATCCTGGTGGATGAACACGGAGTCCGGCATCACCGACTTGGCCTTGATGAACTCGAGGATGTCGCCGTGCGCCGAGCTGAACAGGTCGCGATCGCGCAGCGTGGCTTCAACGTCCGCGTAGCGGCTGATCGCGAAGAAGTCGTGTTCCTCGTTGTAGTACAGCGGCAGTTCTTCGCGGAGCCGCTTGTAGACGGGGTACGGGTTCCTGGAAAGCTCGGGATTGTAGGGATCCCAGGAAATGCCTTTGGCGGCCGCTGAACTCATTTTCTCAACCCCTCGCAATGTGATCTGGCTATGTGCTGGACGGCATGTCCCCTCCAGGGGCCGCCACGACGGGGCGGTCATGCCGGGGACTAATGTACACGCGTGTGCATTAGCGTGCAACGGGCAAAAAAGAGCCCCGCCGCGGGCCGGTGGGCCGCTGCAGCCGGGGGCGAGCCGGGGGTGCTTTTCGGGGTTTGTCGAGCCCGGGATGGCTTCCCTTTACAGGGCGGCGCCCAGCTGGGCGCCAGATCCACCAGGCATTTCTTTCCAAGCAATATCAATAATCTGTGCGCAGCCGGCGGCTGACGAGCCGCCGAAGCGCAGGCTCAAGCCGACCCGGGATCAGCCCGCCTTGTCGTGCTCGGCGAAGCCGGAGCTGAGCTGGCGCAGGCCCTCGCGCACCAGCTTCGGCAGGTCTCCACGCGCGCCGCTGGCGCTCCAGTGGTCGATGCAGGTCCGGACCACTGCCAGGGTGGTGGCCGCGAGCAGGCGCGGTCGCGGGTCCTGCAAGGCAAGCTTGTGGTAGCGCACCGAGATGGCTTCGGCGATCGCTTCCTCGTATTGGGACTGGTACTCCATCGCCTTGGCCTTCAGTGACGGCGACTCGCTGCCCAGCCGGGCCTGCATCCGGATCCACTCGGCCTGCTTCTTCCACGACAGGTCCAGCTGGTGATAGGCGTGGATCACCGCTTCCATCGGCCCCAGCTCCGCCGGTGCGGCGCGCAGTCGCTCCACCAGCGCTTCCAGCCGCTTCTCGTAGAAGCCCACGACCACCGCGGCTTCCTTGCAATCGAAGTAACGGAAGAACGTCGCCCTGCCGACTTCGGCAGTGGCCGCGATGTCATCCGGCGACACGCCATCCAGCCCGCGCTCCGTCACCAGGGCCATGGCGGCCTCGACGATCTTGGTGCGGATCCGCAGCTTGTTCCGGTCACGGATGGAAAGGGCCTCGGGGGCGGTGATTTCAGTCATGCGGTCGCGCTCGTCATATCGATACTTTGTCTCATATTAGCAAATATCTCACCAAATCAACGCCCCCGTCGCCTGCTCCATCCAAGGGGCTTGACGCTCCACCGGTCACTTCTGATACGGTATACCTACTGAGACAAAGTATCACTATTTTTCCGAGGAACAACGGTGTCCAACGAACTGCATGCGGCATATCTGGAGCTGGTCGACGAACTCAAGGTCGCGGAGGAGCGCCTGCGTACTGCCGAGCCACCGCTGGACGAATCCGAGACGGTGGAGGGCTATCGCTGGATCTTCAGCCTGCTTGCCGCGGCGCTGGACGCCTACGTCTGGGCCGACACCGGACGTCCGCGCTTCACCGACATCGCCGGCCCCTACCGCAAGTGGGGCGGCGACAATGCCGACGCTTTCTACCAGTTCCTGCCGGTCGATCCGCTCAGGACCTACCGCGTCACGGTGCATCCGGGCGACACCGTCTACATGTCGCTGACCATCTACGGCGGCCCCGATGACGGGCGCTACTCGACGCGGATCGTCGGCATTGCCAACAACCGCACGATGCAGCCCTCGGCCGATGGCTCCTATGAGCTGTGGCTGAGCCCCAATCCCCAGCCCGGCAAGAACTGGCTCAAGCTCGAGCCGGATTCCGTGGCCGGCCTGACCCGCGATTACCTCAGGGATCCGGGCAAAGACAAGCGCGCGACCTGGACCGTCGAGGCGATGGATCCGCCGGCGGCGAAGCAGGACGACATCAAGACGCTGGTGAAGCGCTTCCGCGCCGCCAGGGTCTGGCTCAACGAGCAGGCGCAGATGTGCCCGGTGCGTATCGCCGCGATCAACGAGGTGCAGGAACCGTATCCGGTGCCCAAGGAGACCTTCGGCTGGTCGGCCGGCGATGCCTCCTACGCCATTGGCAGCTTCGAACTCGAACCGGACCAGACCCTGCTGATCGAGGGCCGCTCACCCGAGTGCGCGTTCTGGAACCTGTGCCTGTGGAACCCCTTCCTCCACACCTACGACTACGCCTATGACCGCGTGACGATCAACACCTCGCAGGTCCAGTACGAGGCGGACGGCTCCTGGAAGATCTACGTCTCCGCCAGGGACCCGGGCAAGCCGAACTGGGTCTCCACGCAGGGCCACCGGCGCGGCCTGCTGTGGTTCCGCTGGTTCCTGCCCAGCGACGCGGTGCAGAAGCCGAAGACCACGGTCTTGGGGGCGGGCCTGGTCCCGGTGCAGGTCAAGCAGGCCGAGCGGCCGGCCGCGATCCAGCTCGATGACCTGGGCGATCCGAAGTTCCCGATGATGATGCGGCCGATCATCAAGATGCTGGGCCTCAAGGCCAGCGGCAGCGTGTTCACGCCGGAAGCCTACTGCGAAGCGGCAGTGAAGCAGACCAAGCTGAAGAACTTCGGCGACATGGGCTTCATGAAGCGGCTCGACGTGCTGTGCCGCTCCTTCCGCGAGGAATCCAATCTCTCGGGCCTGGGCAAGCTCAACGCCTGGGAAGGCACCCTGCAGCCGCTGCGCAACCGCCTGCTGCTGGAGGACCTCTACGCCCGCCACCCGGAGATCGAGAACGAGAAGATCGAGAACCCGATCATCATCTGCGGCATGGCGCGCACCGGCACCACGCATCTGTTCAACATGCTGTCGGCCGATCCCTCGCTGCGCCACCTGCCCTACTGGGAAAGTCTCGAGCCTTTCATAGCGGATTCGGAACGTCCGGCCGAAGGCAAGAAAGATCCGCGCATCGGTCGCGCAAGCCAGGCCTGCAGCTTCATCGACGGCCTGATGCCGAACTTCAAGCGCATGCACGAGATGACCTGGGACCATGCGCACGAGGAGATCCAGTTGATGGCGCTGGATATCGCCGGCATGTTCTTCGAGACCATGACGCAGGTGCCTGGCTACCGCGACCTGTACAAGTCCACGGACCAGACGCCCTCGTACATGTATCTGCGGCGGGTCCTCAAGGCCCTGAGCTGGTCGCGCGGCAGCGGCAAGCGCTGGGTGCTGAAGACGCCGCAGCATCTGGAACAGCTGGGGCCGATGATGAAGGCCTTCCCGGACGCCACGGTGATCATCACCCACCGCGATCCGGTGGCAGTCACGGCGTCGATGTGCACGATGATGGCGTACACGCGGCGCATGAGTCAGGCCAAGCCGGATGTGAAAGCTGTTGCGGCCTACTGGGCGCAGCGCTCCCACGATCTGATGAGCAGCTGCCTGCGCGATCGCGACACGCTGCCGGCGGACCGCACGCTGGATGTGCGCTTCGAGGACTTCACCCGCGACGAGTCCGGCACCATCAAGCGCATCTACCAGCTCGCGAAGCACCCTTACGAAGGCGGGGCGCAGAACAAGATGGCGGAGTACTCGGCGGCAAATCCGCGCGGGCGCCACGGCGCGGTGAACTACGATCTCGCGGCCCTGGGGCTCAATGCCGGAGAGATCCGCGAACGCCTGCGGCCGTACTCCGAGCGCTTCGGCCTCGGCAGCTAAGGCCGACAACAAAACAAGAACACGACATGCAATCTGGAGGAGAGGACATGGGTAGCAACAAGCTGAAAGTCACCCGCAACGCGCTGCTGGGCGCGTTGGCGGGCTTGGCCATCGCAGGACTCAGTGCCTGCGGCTCGGGCTCTGGTACGTCGTCGTCGGCCGACACCGCCGCCACCATTCCGGCCGCCAAGAAACTGAGCCGCAACGGCCGCTGGTTCACCGACGAGCAGGGTCGAGTCGTGGTCATCCACGGCACCAACATGATCAACAAGCTACCACCGTACAAACCCGAGGCACTGGGTTTCGGCGAGAAGGACCTGCGCTTCCTGGCAGAGAATGGCTTCAACGGCATCCGCCTGGGCTTCAGCTGGGCCGGCGTCGAGCCCGAGCCGGGCCAGTACGATGATGCCTACATCGACCACATCGTCGCGCTGGCCGCGGCGGCGGCGCGCCACGGCATGCTGCCGGTGGTGAATTTCCATCAGGATGGCTACAGCGAGAAGTACGGCGGCAACGGCGCGCCGGACTGGGCCAACATCGATTTCGGCGTCCCGGGATCACCGCTGCCACCGCCAGCGAATGTGCTGCCGGGCGCGGCCGTGGCCAACGAGAACTTCTGGCTGAATGCCGCGGCACCGGACGGCATCGGCTTGCAGGATCACTATGCCGCGGCCTGGAAGCATGTCGCCGAGCGCTTCAGGAACGATCCGCACACCGTCTTCGAGCTCTACAACGAGCCTTCGCCGGGCATTGTCGACGTGGCCGTGTGCCCACTGTCGACCGGCTGCCCTGAATTCGATATCGGCAAGCTGGCGCCGTTCAACCTCAAGGTGCTGCAGGCGGTCCGACAGGTCGATCCGGCACGACTGACCTTCGTCGAACCCAATGCCTTCTTCGGCCTGGGCTCGGCGCGGACTTGGTTGCCCGCCACGGGCGACCCGCAGGTCGGCTTTGCCTTCCACAACTACTGCGCACTGGGCCTGGTCCCGCTGCCCCTGCCTGCAGCCACCTGCGAGCTGCTGACCAACCTCACCCTGAGCAACGCACAGGACCATTTCGACAGGACCGGCGAAGCGCTGCTGATGAACGAGTTCGGCGCCTTCAACACCGACGAGGTGGTGGCCGCACTGCTGGACCGCTCGGACGAGATGATGCTGAGCTGGATGCACTGGGCCTACTGGGCGCAGGACTTCGGCGAAGAAGCGACCTACGGCCTGGTCAACGATCCGGCCGAGGCGCCGGAGGGCGACAACGTCAAGCAGGGCTTGCTCACAGTGCTGACCCGGCCGTCGCCGCGCGTCGTTGCCGGTACGCCGCAGGGGTGGCGCTGGGACGCATCCGCGTCAACCTTCGAGGCGCGTTACTCGACCGCCCGCGCCGACGGCAGCGGTGATTTTCCGGCCGGCGCGAGCTCGGACTTCTTCATCCATCCGCGCTTCTTCCCCGCGGGCTACCAGGTGCAGGTCAGCGGCGGCAAGGTCACTTCGTCCAGGAACGCGCAGCGGCTGAGCATCGCTGCCCTGCCCGGGGCGGATGAGGTCACCCTCAGCGTGACGCCGGCGGCAGCCAACTGAAGGCACCGGCCGGGTGGCTGACCGGATCGTTCCGGTCCGCCACCCGGGGCTGCACCGTCACTTGCCGATCCGGGATTGTTCAAAGGTGTTGTGGCGCAACAGGAACTCCCGCAATCCCTGCGTGAATGCCTCGCGCGTCAGCAGACTGATGTGATCTTCCGATTCGATCCGGATCATCTCCACCGAGGGATTGATCGTCACCAGCCGCTCGACGGTGTCATTGGGGTCATCCTCCTCTCCGCCCCTCATGCCCAGCAGCGGCAGCTTCAGGGCAGCGGCCTGCTGTTCGGTGACCGCCAGGTCCTTCAGGTTTCGCGCTGCCAGAACCGCGGCAACAGGATCGCTCCCTGTTTGCGGCTTGCCGGCCGCACCGAAGAACGCCTTCGTCCGTTCCCAGGCAGAGATGCCCCTGATCAGCCAGCCGATCAGGGTCAGTTCCCTGCGGGAGAACAGGCCATTGCCGATGGTCACGCCGGAATGGAAGCGCTCGGGATGACGGGCGACCAGGTACATCGCCACGATGCCGCCCATCGAGTGGCCCACCAGATGCGCCTTGCGGATCTGCAGCCGGTCCATCAGGTTCAGGACGTCGTTCGCCATGTGCTCGCCGTAGGCATCGCCGTCGTGGGGCTTGTCGGATCGACCAAAGCCCCGCTGGTCGACGCCCAGCACCCGGAACTCCTTGCTCAGGACATCCCCGGTCCGGCCCAGATGGCTTTCATAGGTCCCGCCCAGGCCATGCAGGAAAATCACCGGCACGCCTGAACCGTAATCGGTGTAGGCAATGCTGGAGCCGTCAGACTTGAAGAACCGGTAATCGTGGGCGGATGCCGGCAGCGGCGCGATGAGCAGCAGGAAGCCCAGCCAAAGGGGCGCAGTCCTGATTTTCGAGCGGGCTGGATGGAACACCGCGTTGTCTCCCAAAAAATTGGTTCTTCTCCGATGCGCAGGGACTGAATCCACGCCGCCTGAGCCCTTCTCCCTCTCCCCGCAAGCGGGGAGAGGGAGAGATTTCATAGCCGGCCCCGGTCCGCTACCAGACCCCGTTGGTCACCCTCACCACATAGAACCCGCTGTTCGCATCGCTGTACCAGATCTCCTTGCGCTCCGGCACGAAGGCGGGGCTGGACACGGCGTTGTGGTTGGCGCCGCCGGGCGTCGGCGGATTGAAGTAGGCAACTTCCTTCGGGTGGTAGACGTCACGGATGTCGAACACGCGCAGGCCCGACAGGATCATGCTGCAGGCGACGATGGTCGGATCGACGCGCGTCGGCAGATTGCAGTAATGGCCGGCGTAGCCGCCGATGATGCTGGACCCGCCCGGATCGTCGCCGACGGTCGCGCGGTTCTCCGGCTCGTGCACCTCCAGCCTGACCTGCGAGATCACCTTGGGCCGGGTCTCGTCACCGATGTCGATGATTCGCGCCGCGCCGACATTGTCGCCATTGGCCGCCGGGAAGCCGCGCGTCTCGTTGCTCGCGAACTCGTCGATCTCCAGCACGTAGGGCTTGCCGTTGCGCGTGAACGGAATGGCGTTCTGCGGGATGCTGATGTTGTCCCAGTTCAGCCGCGAGATCTCGCGGACCTGCGGATTGTCCTTGCGCGCCTGCACCTCGGACACGTCGAGGATGATCAGGCCGGCGCCGGTGAAGCTGCCGGCGGCGACATAGGCACGGTTGCCGTCGGCGCTGATCGACAGGCCGTGCGAGCGGTAGTTGGTGGTCAGCAGCCTGCGCGGCTGCGAAGGGTCGGAGATGTCCACCGCAGACAGCGTCGGCGTACCGGGGGACGAGGTGTAGAAGGTCTTGCCGTCGGGCGCCATGCCGCTTTCGTGGCCCAGCACGCCGACCAGCGCGGAGGCGCGCAACTGGGGATCGCGGCAATCCTCGGAGAGATCGTAGACATCGACGACGCCGGGATAGGCCGCGATGTTGCCCATCACCGCGGCGAGCACGCCGGCCTCCTGCGAGACCAGCAGCGATTCGTGCGGCGACAGCATCGCCGGCGTCACCAGGCGCGTGGTCATCACCGGGTGGACGGGATCGCTCATGTCCAGCACGTTCACGCCGACGCTCATGTCCAGCACGCTGGTCGGGAACAGCGTCGTGGTGTCGTAGTACGCGCACTCGCGGCCGGCCTTGTCGACGTAGCGCTCCACCTTGAAGCCGGCCACGCTGCTGATCGCGTTCGGCGTGGTGTAGGAGCCGACCAGTTCGGTGTTGCAGGTGTAGCCCTCGGCAGCGCGGCCGCTGTCGTGGTCCTCGGCCGTGATGCGGCCCTGCATGCCGGTTTCCGGCCGCGAGCCGGGACCGCAGGCCGCCTTGGGGGCGGCACCGGTGTGGCCGCCGGTGTCCGGCGAGGATGGAGCATCGCCGCTGCGGCTGCCGCAGGCGACGAGCGCAAGCACAGCTGTGGCAATCAGCGCGGTGTACAGGAATGGCTTCATGACGCGGTTCTCTCCCCCATTTGCGGGAAAGACCATACTCCGTCGCCGGAGATTTGTGAACAACACTGATGGATAGCGTTGGCCGGGCCCAGGGCAACTCTGATCAAGTTGCCGTTCGCCCTGAGCCTGTCGAAGGGCGGGCGGCAACTCGTTGACCGGCGGCGGGAAAAGTCCGCCCGTGCTTCGATCCTTCGACAGGCTCAGGACTTCAGCACGAACGGACTTTTTCAGAGCTTCCCTAGGCGTGAGCACTCTCGGCGATACCGGTCCAGCTGCCGGCATCGATCGGCCCGGCAGCCGGTTCGATGCGCACGGGAATGCCCGTCAGGTGCGCCATGCCGGAGACCGACTCGATCGCCTCCGGTCCGTCTGCCGACAGCAGGTTGACGTTGGCGCCGCCGAGCTTGCTGGCGATGCCCAAGCCGCGGGCATGCTGGTGGCCCCAGCCATGCGGCACCGCCACCGTGCCGGGCATCAACGTATCGAGCAGCTTCACCGGCAGGCGGATGGTGTTGGTGCGCGAGTGGATGTCTGCCGCGGACTTCTCCGCCAGGCCCTTGGCCTGCGCATCGTCGGGATGCATGTACAGGTAGTTGGTCTGGCCCATCTCGCCGTTGGTGAGCTCGGCGATGTTCTGCGTCCAGGAGTTGTGCGTGCTGTGCATGCGCTTGGAGATCAGGCGCAGTTCGCCGCGCGCGTAGCTGGCGCTCTCCTCGGCGAAGATCGTCTCCAGCCGCACGGTCTGCTGCATCAGCATGTCCGGCGCCAGGTGCACCTTGCCGTCGTCGGTGACCACGCGCTGGCCGAGGTAGCTGGCGGGCTTCGGGCCACCACGCCAGGGCAGGCCCTGCGGTGCCTTCACCAGATCGCGGAAGCGACCGGCCTTGCTGGCGCGCAGGATCAGGTCGAGGATCAGCGCGATCGGCAGCGAGGGCTGGCGGCCGCGGCGGAACGGCGCATTGCCCCAGAGCATCAGCTGCATGATCCACTGCAGGGGCTTGGCGCCGAACAGGCTGATGCCGCAGGCCCGCGCCAGCTGCGTGTAGATCGTGGCCTCGTCGCGCTGTTCGCCGGTCGGCTCGACGATCGCATCGGTTGCCGCGATGTAGGAGCGCGACTGCATGCCTAGGAACAGCGGGAACACGAAAGGCAGGTCGGCGCGCTCCAGTGGCGAGGTCGCCGGCAGCACGTAGTGCGCGAGGCTGGCGGTCTCGTTGAGGTAGATGTCGGTGACCACCAGCAGTTCCAGCTCGCCCAGCGCGCGACGCAGGCGCGCGGAGTTGGGCATGGTCATCAGCGGATTGCCGCCGGTGACGAACAGCGCCTTGATCTGCTCCGTGCCCGGCTTGAGGATTTCGTCGGCGAGGATGCCGCCGGGGAAGCCGCCATTGAGTTCGCGGAAGCTGCCGACGCGCGAGCGCCGCAGGCGCTGGAACAGGCCTTCCTTCTTCGCATAGGCGGCGAAGTCGAACAGGCCCTCGCCCAGCAGTACGCCGCCCTGGCGGTCGAGGTTGCCGCTGATGGCATTGATCACGTCCGCGAGCCACTGCGCCTGCGTGCCGTGCCGCCCCATGCCCAGGCCGGTGCCGGTGACAATCGCCGAGGCGCCGGCGGCGATGTAGTCGCGCACCATGGTCTTGAGCGCGTCTGCCCCGATGCCGGTCAGCGGCGCGGTCTTGTCGGCCGGCCATTCGCGCGCGAGCTGCTCGACGGACTCCAGGCCGGTCATGTAGCGCTGCGCGCGCGCGGTCGACGCCGCCCTGCGCGAACAACTCGTGCAGGAAGGACAGGAAGAAGAACACGTCGGTATTGGGGCGAATGAACTGGTGCGCGTCCGCCATCTTCGCGGTCTCGGTCTCGCGCGGGTCCACCACCACGATGCGGCCGCCGCGCTTGCGTACTTCCTTGAGACGCTTGCCCGGGTGCGCCACCTGCAGGAAGGTCCACTTCGACACGATCGGGTTGGTGCCGACGATCAGCATGTACTTCACATGGTCCAGGTCGACGAAGGGCTGGGTGAAGGGAAAGCCGTACATCTCGGTGGCCGCGGCGAAGCGGTTGGCGCAGTCCTGGGTCGAGGACGAGAACACGTTGTGCGAGCCCAGGCCCTTCATGAAGCCTTCGGCGAAGATCGGGTGCAACAGGCTGAAGCCCGCCGCGGTGCCGACGTACATCGAGATCGCATCGGGGCTGACCGCGCGCAGGCCTTTCACCTTGGCGCCGATCTCGGCATAGGCCTGCGCCCAGCCGATGCGCTCGTAGCGGTCGCCGACGCGCTTGAGCGGATATTGCAGGCGATCGGGAGAGTCGTACATGCGGTGCTGGTTGAGCCCCTTCATGCAGGCGAAGCCATCGGTGCCGATGTGGTCGCGGTGCGGCTTGAGCTCCACCACCTTGCCGTGTTCCAGCTCGGCCACCAGGCCGCAGGAGGCCTCGCAGATGCGGCAGAACGTGTGTCGGGTCTGTTTCATGGACGCAGAATCTCCAGCCTGTACCCCACCCTAGCGAGGCGAGGGGTGGGCGGACTCGTCCGCTCGGATGACTCGACACCCGGCGTGGAAGATCCAGTCCCCTGAGCAGGAATTCGGTCAGCAGATTCTGGCCCGGGCTCTCGAACAGAACGCCGCCAAACCCCGCTATCCTCCAGTCCCCTCATCAAAGGAGCGCCCCATGTCCCACTACGACACGATCCGTCAGTTCAGCAAGCAGCTCGACAATCTCACGAAGTGGCTGGACAAGGCGGAGGCCTACGCCACGGCGAAGAAGTTCGAAGTCGATGTGCTCGCCGGCGCGCGCCTGGCGCCGGACGCGTTCTCGCTCGCCCAGCAGGTGCAGGCCGCCTGCGACCAGGCCAAGTACGCGGCGGCCTACCTGACCGGCAACAAGGCGCCCTCGCATCCGGACACGGAGAAGACTGTCGCCGAACTGCGTCAGCGCATCCAGACCTGCACCGCGTACCTGGCGACCTTCGATGCCAAGGCCTACGCCGGCTCGGAAGAGCGCAAGGTCGCGCCGCCCTGGCTGCAGGGCAAGTGGTTCCGCGGCGAGGACTACGTCAACGGGTTGGCGATCCAGAACTTCAACTTCCACGTCACCATGGCCTACGCGATCCTGCGCCACAACGGCATCGAGCTCGGCAAGATGGATTTCATCGGCGAGCTGCCGATCCAGGAAGGCTGAGCCGCGACACCCGTGCGGGGCGGACCAGGGTCCACCCCGCACGGCAGGCAGCAGCGCCGGCCCGCGCAATGACCTGGATCAATGCCGCCTGCCGGCGCCCCGGACGAGGCTTGGGGTGAGCCCAACCGGGAGCCCCCCATGACCGACCTCATCGCCCAGACCTACTCGCTCAGCGTCGTGCTTACCCTGTTCGCCTGCGCGGCCCTGCTGTGGCTCCTGCTGTATCTCGACTCGGCAGGCTTCATCCGTCGTCGCAAGCAGCGCCTGCTGCGGGCCCTGTCCGGCACCCGCCTGCATGCGGTGATGATCCGGCGCCGCATCGTGCCGGCGGAGTACGTGGAGCGCTGCGATCCCGCGTCCATGGCGCAGCAGCTGGATCACTGCAAGTCCTGCGAACAGACGGTCCGCTGCGATCGCACGATCAACAGCGTCGCGGGCGACCCACCAATGGCCGGCTGCCCCAACCGGGCGGGAATCCTCGCCGCCTGCGACGCCCGCGGACTGCGCGCCGGCGGCGACGGCCGACGCTGAGCCCGGGCAGGCTGCCGCGGAACCGACCAGGGCTAGGGGGTGGTGATACCCGCCACCAAGCGACGGATTGCCGGTGCCGCCAGCATCACCACCGGCAGCATCGTGGCCCAGGCGATCAGCCAGGAGCGACTCCAGTGCAGCAGGAAGCTGCCCTGTTCCAGGAACGGCACGCTGGCGATCCCCGCGGCGACGAGGCAGGTCAGTCCGGACTGGATCACACCAAACACGTAGTGGCTGTAACGCCCGGGAATCTTCATCGCTGGACCCACGTTCCTGAAGGGATTTGCATCACGCCGCGAGGGATGCAATGAGCCTGCCAACTGCATCAGGGCGATGGCTGCTACGCCGCTCGCGCGCCCAGCTTCTGCAGTTTCAGCTTGTGGCTGACGCCGACGATCGCCTTGATCGCCGGCTCCAGCTCCGCGCCCAGTTCGGTCAGCGCGTATTCCACCGTCGGCGGCGAGGTCTGCATCACCTCCCGCGTCACCACGCCGTCGTTCTCCATCTGCCTGAGCCGCGCCGCCAGCACCTTGGCGGAGACGCCCTGGATGTCGCCCTTGAGTTCGCTGAAGCGCCGCGGGCCGCCACGCAGGTACCAGATGATGTGCGGCGCCCAGGCGCCATTGATCAGTTTCATGCAGCGCGACAGCGGACACTCCGGCGACGGCGGCGCCACCCTGCTCTTCCTGACCTTGACCACCGCCCGCTCCTGAAGCTCTTGCCGAAAACAGGTTATCCCAGAAAACTCATTTGCCACGGATTACACGGATGAACACGGATCAAGATCAATCGCTTGCGACTCCACCGTCCGTCACCCGAATGCTGCGCGCAGTCGGCAGGAGACATCCTGCAGATCTGTGCTTTTATCCGTGTTGATCCGTGTAATCCGTGGCTCAACTGCTTTTTGCAGGGTTACCGCAAGGAAACCCGATTATTTCGGTTTCCGCAAGTTATCTGGTTCCCTTTGGTAACCACGCTGCCTATAGTCGCTCACCTCGACGCAGCGGAGTGACTTTCGATGTGGCAGCAGAACCAACTGACGCGACGCCTGGGGCTGCGCCATCCGATCGTGCAGGGGCCGTTCGGCAGCGGCCTGTCGTCGCTGCCGATGCTGGCCGCGGTCAGCGAGGCCGGCGGCCTC
>DATILC010000375.1:0-3505 GCA_035476855.1 Solimonas sp.
CCGAGCTGTGGCGCGAATCCGGCCGCTACGACGACTACGGCAAGGAGATGCTGCGCATCCGCGACCGCCACGAGCGCGACATCCTCTACGGCCCCACCAACGAGGAGATGATCACCGACATCTTCCGCAACGCGGTGAAGAGCTATCGCGACCTGCCGCGCAACCTCTACCACATCCAGTGGAAGTTCCGCGACGAGGTGCGGCCGCGCTTCGGCGTGATGCGCGGGCGCGAGTTCCTGATGAAGGACGCGTACTCCTTCCACATGAACGCCGAGGACCTGTCGCGCGAGTACTACAACATGCGCGACGCCTATACGCGCATCTTCACGCGCGCCGGCGTCGAGTTCCGCGCAGTGAAGGCCGACAGCGGCAACATCGGCGGCGCGCTCAGCGAAGAGTTCCACATCCTCGCCAACTCCGGCGAGGACCTGCTGGCAGTGGCCGAGGGTGGCACCTACGCCGCCAACGTCGAGGCTGCCGAGTGCCCGTCGCCGGGACCGCGCGGCGCGGCCACGGCTACGCTGGAGAAAGTGTCGACGCCGGGCCAGAAGACCTGCGAGCAGGTGTCGAAGTTCTTGAACGTGCCGCTGACCGGCAAGGTCAAGCTGCTGGTGGTCAAGGCGGCGGACGGCGGGCTGATCGGCATCGCGCTGCGCGGCGACCACGAGCTCAACGAGATCAAGGCGGTCAAGCATCCGAAGATCGCCAGCCCCTTCGAGATGGCCAAGCCCGAGGATGTGCAGAAGGCTTTCGGCTGCGAGACCGGCTACCTCGGTCCGGTGAACTGTCCGATCCCGCTGATCGCCGATCACGCGGCGCTGGCTGTCGCGGACTTCGTCTGCGGCGCCAACGACAACGACCATCACCTCAAGGGTGCGAACTGGGGCCGCGACGCGGCGGAGCCGGAGACCGCCGATCTGCGCATGGTCGCCGAGGGCGATCCCTCGCCGGATGGAATCGGCACCATCAGATTCTACCGCGGCATCGAGGGCGGGCACGTGTTCCAGCTCGGCCAGAAGTACAGCAAGGCGATGGGCCTGACCGTGCTGGACGAGAAGCAGCAGCCGGTGACGCCGGAGATGGGTTGCTATGGCATCGGCGTGTCGCGCCTGGTCGCGGCCGCGATCGAGCAGAGCCATGATGCCAACGGCATCATCTGGCCCGATGCGATTGCGCCGTTCCGCGTGCTGCTCTGCCCGATCGGCATGGACAAGTCGGCGGCGGTGAAGGAGGCGGCGGAGTCGCTGTACGCCGCGCTCAGGCGGGCCGGCATCGAGGTGGCGCTGGACGATCGCGGCCTGCGTCCGGGCGCGATGTTCGCCGACGCCGACCTGATCGGCATTCCGCACCGCGTGGTCATCGGTGACAAGGGCCTGGCCAGCCAGCAGTTCGAGTACAAGCACCGTCGCGGCGCGGCGGCCGAGATGATCCCGGCGACGGTCGAGGCGGTGCTGGCGAAGTTGGGCTGAACCGCGACGGCGCAGCCGCGTCCATGTGTCGCGGGGCGCCGGCAGCGGCAGGCTGCTGGCGTGACCCCACCTGATCGCGCGGTGCCTCTGTCTCGCCGCGATCCATTAAACTCTGGCGACTTCCCACCAATGTCGCCGCCATGAAGTGGATCCAGCGGATCTCCGCCGCCATCCTGCTGCTGCTGTTGCTCGGCGCCCTGTCGCTGTATGCCGTGCTGCGCCGCAGCCTGCCGCAGCTGGACGGCGACCTGTCGCTGTCGGGCCTGCGCGCGCCGGTGCAGGTGCAGCGCGACGCGCTGGGCGTGCCGACGTTGACCGCCGCCGATCGTCTCGACCTCGCGCGCGCCACCGGCTGGCTGCATGCGCAGGACCGTTACTTCCAGATGGACCTGAACCGCCGCGCGGCCGCGGGCGAGCTGTCGGAACTGGTCGGCGCCTCCGCGCTGCCGCTGGACCGCGGCGCGCGCCTGCATCGCCTGCGCAAGGTCGCGCAGCAGATCGTTGCCGCAGCGGCACCGGAGGAACGTGCGCTGTTGGATGCCTACAGCGCCGGCGTCAACGCCGGGCTCAGGGCCCTGCGCAGCAAGCCCTTCGAGTACTGGCTGCTGGCGGCCGAGCCGCAGGACTGGCGGCCGGAGGACACCGTGCTGTCGGTGCTGTCGATGTGGTTGCAGCTGACCGACGAGGCCGCCGAGCGCGAGGCCATGCTGCATGCGATGCGTGAGGCGTTGCCGCCGGAGCTGTACGCCTTCATCGCGCAGCCGGGCAGCCCCTGGGATGCGCCGCTGGAGGGCTCGGTGCTGCCGCAGGTACCGGTGCCGGGATCGACGGTCTACGACCTGCGCACGCTGAAGAAACTCAAGTTCCGCCGCGAGGACCTGCAGCTGTCTGCCGCCGATGCGGAAGCCGGGCGCGGCAGCAATGCCTGGGCGGTGGCCGGGGCACATACCGCCGATGGCGGCGCGCTGGTGGCCGACGACATGCACCTGGGGCTGGGCGTGCCCAGCAGCTGGTACCGCATGCGCCTGCGCTTGCAGGGCCCGCAGCCGCTGGACATCAGTGGCGTGACCCTGCCCGGGACGCCCTTCGTGATCGCCGGCAGCAATGGCCATGTCGCCTGGGGTTTCACCAACAGCTATGGCGACTGGAGCGACCTGGTGCTGCTCGACCCGGCGCCGCGCGACCGCAGCCGCTATCGCACGCCGCAGGGCTACGAGCCCTTCGAGCTGCATGCCGAGCGCCTCCTCGTGCGCGGCGACGACGACGTGATCTTCAACATCCGCACCACGCTCTGGGGCCCGGTGGTCGGCAAGGATGTCGCCGGCCGCGATCTGGTGGTGCACTGGCTGGGCGCGCAGCCGGCGGCCACCAATCTGCGGCTGGCCTGGCTGGAACAGGCGCGCAGCGTCGAGGAGGCCATCGCGGTGGCCCAGGGTGCCGGCTTGCCGCCGCAGAACTTCGTCGTGGCCGATCGCGCCGGCCACATCGGCTGGACCATCGCCGGCCGCATCCCGCTGCGTGACGGCCATGATCCGAACCTGCCGGCCTCCTGGGCCGATGGTGGCGGCTGGAACGGCTGGCTGCCGCAGGCGCAGTACCCACGGCGCATCGATCCGCCCCTGGGCCGGCTGTGGACCGCCAATGCGCGGCTGGTCGAGGGCGAGGAGCTGTCGCGCCTCGGCGATGGCGGCTACGAGTTCGGCGCACGTGCACAGCAGATCCGCGGCACCCTGCTGTCACTGCCGGCGGCGACGCCGGAGGACATGCTGCAGGTGCAGCTCGACGACCGCGCGCTGTTCCTGAGCCGCTGGCAGCCCTTGCTGATGCAGGCGCTGGAGGGCTTGCAGCAGGCCGGTGGCAACCATGAGCAGGCCCTTGCGGCGGTGCGTGCCTGGGGCGGCCGCGCCGCGACAGACTCGGTGGGCTACCGCATGGTCCGTGAGTTTCACGACCTCGCACGCGAGCGGGCCTTCGACGCCATCACCGCGATCTGCCGCAAGCGCGACCCGGATTTCCACAAGGCCTACCTGCGGCAA
>DATILC010000376.1:0-11220 GCA_035476855.1 Solimonas sp.
GCCTGGACCCAGGCCTGGGCCGGCAAGAATCTCGATGCCTATTTCGCCCTCTACGCGCCGGACTTCATGCCGGAAGGCGGGCTCGGCCGCAGCGCCTGGGAAGCCCAGCGCCGCGACCGCATCAGCCGCCCGAAGCGCATCGGCGTACAGGCGGTCAACCCGCAGGTCACGCGCAACGGCGACGGCCTGCGCGTCAGTTTCCGCCAGGACTACGAGTCCGACGCGTTCTCGGATCAGGTCAACAAGGTGCTCGAGCTGAAGCAGGTCGGCGGCACCTGGAAGATCGCCCGCGAGTACGCGCGCTAAGCGCTGCCCTTCGATGCCTGGTCGCTACACCTTGTGGATAGCCCTGCTATCCGCACTGGCCGCAGTGTGTTTTACCGCGCTCGGCGCCAGTTTCATGCTGCCGCAGCAGGCGGGAGCCGAGTCGCCGGCCGGCGACAGCGTCACCGTGCCGATGCAGACGCTGCTGAGCCAGCCGGCCGGCCAGGCTGCCGACACCGCGATGGTCGCATCGCCGAAGCAGGCCCTCCAGGCCCTGCGCCCGGTGGCCTGGCGCAGCGAAGGCGAGCCGCTGGACGCGGAGAAGGCCTTCGGTGAAGCCATCCTGAAGCTGGAGGATGGCGCTGCCGCCGAGGCCCTGGGCCTGCTGCAGTACATCACCAGCGAGCAGCCCTCGTTCCCGCCGGCACGCACGGTCTACCGCAACCTGCTGGCCGCCGGCCAGGCCGGCATCCCCGAACCGAAGCGCCTGCAGGAACTGGCCGAGGAAGGCCGCATCCGCCTGGCCAGCGAGAAGGCGATCCCGCCGGCGGGCGCCGTGCCCAATGCGGTGCTGCAGCTGTCCGGCAATCACCACCACCTGGTGGTCACCGACCTGCAGCGCGCGCGCCTCTACGTCTTCGAGAACCACGCCGGCGCGCTGAAGCTGGTGCGCCATCACTACGCGGCGATGGGCAAGAACGGCGCCGGCAAGCAGGCCTCGGGCGACAACCGCACGCCGATCGGCATCTATCACATCACCGGCTGGATCGGCGATACGACCCTGCCCGAGCTCTACGGCGCCGGCGCCTGGCCGACCAACTATCCGAATCCCTGGGACGTGTTCAAGCGCCGCACCGGCCATGGCATCTGGCTGCATGGCGTGCCGCGCGACACCGAGAGCCGCGCGCCGCGCTCCAGCGAGGGCTGCGTGACCATGGCCAACGACGACCTGCTGTCGCTGCAGCCCTACATGCAGCGCGGCGACACGCCGGTGGTACTGAGCAACGAGCTGGAATGGGTCACGCCGGAGGCGCAGCAGCGCGAGCGCGAGGAGTTCGCCGCCCGCGTCGAGAGCTGGCGCAACCGCTGGTCCTCGCGCGACACCGACGGCTACCTGGCGTTCTACGGCGAGGACTTCACCGTCAGCGGCATGAACTACCCGGAGTTCGTCGCGCACAAGCGCCGCGTCAACGCCGGCAAGAAGTTCATCGAGGTGAAGCTGTCCGACCTCAGCCTGTACCGCTACCCGGGCGCCGATGCGCCGCTGATGCTGGCCGAGTTCACCATGGACTACCGCAGCAGCAACTTCCGCCAGACCAGCCGCAAGCAGCAGTTCTGGAAACAGGATGCGGAAGGAGTCTGGAAGATTTTCCGCGAGGAAAACCTGTAGTCCGGAACCGAAGGCGGGAAAGGCATTTGCCGCGGATCACGCTGATGGACGCGGATCAGGATCGAGGCGGCAACAACGCCTTCAGCAGCGAACCCGGTTCAACAAGCTTGAAGAATCCGCGTTGATCCGCGTCATCCGCGGCAAGCGCGTCTTCGAAGCCGCTGCTAAAACTTGCCGCCCGGCGGGGTCTCGCCGCCGTTCCAGGGATGGTCGTCCAGCCGCCGGTACAACGGCGGCTCGGCCTTCGGCAGGTTCTTCTCCAGCCAGCGCAGCATGTCGCTGTAGATGCGCTGCGACTGGTTGGAGGTCGGCATCAGGCCGGCATGCGGCAGTTCCAGCGTAATCACCGGCAGGCCGACGTAGGTGCCGGCGTAATTGCCCAGCGAACCCGGGTAGGTGCCGAGCTGGTGCAGGTGCAGGTAGCCGAAGTTCTCCGGCGGCTGCGCCGGGCCGTCGAAGTCGAGCAGCCCGTAGGGGGCGTGGATCGAGACGATCGCGTCCGGACGGAAGCTGCGGATGGCCTCGTCGAGCCAGCGCGACTCCGGTTCGGACAACGGCGCCGGGCCGGGATAGCGGCGCGGATCCTTGCGCGTGCGCTGCTCCCAGTAGGCCAGGGCCTCCGACTTCCAGTCCGGCGTCCTGAAATTGCGGTTGAGGTCGACGCCGCGGGCGTTGACCCGCGTCGGCGGACGCAGCAGCAGGCCGTCCGGGTTCATGCAGGGCACGACGCGCCAGTGGAACGGCCGCACCGGCTCTTTCTCCAGCTGCTGCATCCACTGGAACACGGTGCTGACCGAAGACAGTTCGTCGCCGTGGATGCCGCCGATCAACAGGATGCGGCGCGGCGTGCCGCGGCGCGTGGTGGGACCGAAGTCGCGCCACAGGATCGGCAGGCCGTTGACGCTGCTGCCGCCGCTGGGATGCAGTTTGGCACGCAGGCAGGCCTCGACACCGACGCTCTGCAGGCGCCCGCCGATCAGCTCGCAGGCCTTCTGCACCGAGGCCAGCGGCAGCGGATCCTCGGCCGGCGCCGCGGTCGCGCTGGCTACGGCCCCCGCAACAAAAAGCCCGGCAAGAAGCCGGGCCGGCAACCGGAGGTTGCTGCGCTTACTTGCCGCCACGTTCCTTGCGCACCTTCGTGACCAGGAAATCGACGACCTTCAGCAGATTTTCGTTGCTGCCCGCCATCGAGGCGCTGGTCATGTACTTGCCGCCGACCACCACCACCGGCACGCTGGTCACGCCGTAGGACTTGGACAGCTGCTCCGACTTGCGGTACTTGGCATCGACGGCAAAGCCGTTGAAGGTGCTGCCGAACACATCCGGCATCAGGCCGGTGCTGCGGTTGAACACGCCGGCGATCTGGGCCTCGTCGTTCAGCATCATGTTCTGCTGGTGGATCGCGGCGAACAGCGCCGGATGCAGCTTGTCGAACACGTTCAGCGCCTGTGCCGTGTAGAAGGCCTTGGCGTGCAGCACGCCCTCGGCGCGGCCCAGGGTGTTGGGCACGCGCGTGAAATCGGCGTCGGCCGGCAGCTTCCTGGCCCAGGCGCTGATCACCGGATCGAGTGCATAGCAGTGCGGGCAGCCGTACCAGAAGAATTCCTCGACGCTGATGCGCTTGGCATCGGCCGGCGCCAGCATCTCGCGGACCTTCTTGTACTCCTTGCCAGCCGTGTACTGCGCGTCCTGCGCCGAGCAGGCGAAGGCGCTGAGGGCAAGCAGGACAGCAGACAGGCCGCGGACGAAAGCGCGCATGAAGAATCCTCGAAAAGTTTTACTGGAGGCCGTTGACGTAGGAAGCGAGCGCGTCGATTTCCTTGTCGGACAGCTTGGCTGCGACAGCGGCCATCATCTTCTGGTTCCCGTCCGGCAGTTCCTTGCTGGCCAGGTCGCGATAGGCGCGCAGGCGCGCGGCGACGTAGGTGGCGTGCTGGCCACCCAGGCGCGGGTAACCGGAGGCGGCAACGCCGGCACCGGCCGGACCGTGGCAAGCACCGCAGGCCGGCAGCGCACGACCGGCGACACCGGCGCGATACAGCGGCTGGGCGACGGCCACCGCATCCTTGCTGGCGACGCCCGCGGCGGGCTTCTGCAGGGCGTAGTGGGCGGCGAGGTCACGCATGTCCTGCTCGGAGAGCGCGGCGACCTGACCCTGCATCACCGGGTTCTGGCGCGTGCCGGCCTTGAAGGCCTTGAGCTGGTCGAAGACGAAGCGCGAGCTCTGGCCCGCCAGCTTCGGCCACTCGGCCATGGCGCTGTTGCCGTTGGGGCCGTGGCAGGCACCGCAGGCGGCGGACTTGGTGTCGCCGGCGGCAGCATCGCCCTGCGTGAACGGGTCTTTCTTTGCGGAGGCTTCCGCCAGGACCATGGTCGGAACGCACAGGGCAAGGACAAGCAGAACGCGCTTCATTGAAAAAACTCCCAAATTTCCCGGTTTAGCTCGCGCAAGGCTGGCTGAAGAGCGCGACAATAGAGACTGAAACCCGAATTCTACATGGCTGACGCCCGATGCTGAATCCCTTTGCCCAAGCTGGCTTCCTCATTTCCTGCGCGCAGCTGACCCAGCTGCCGGAGGACGCACAGCCCGAGATCGCCTTCGCCGGGCGATCCAACGCCGGCAAGTCCAGCGCGATGAACCTGCTCTGCGCCCAGAAACAGCTGGCGCGGGTCAGCAAGACGCCGGGGCGCACGCAGCTGCTGAACCTGTTCGGCGTGCCCGGGGGCCGCTTCGTCGACCTGCCCGGCTACGGCTATGCCGCCGTGCCCAAGGGCGTGCGGCTGGACTGGGGCAAGCTGGTGGGCAGCTACCTGGAAGGGCGCCAGAACCTGGTCGGCATCGTGCTGATCATGGACATCCGCCATCCGCTGACCGACTACGACCGCCAGATGCTGGGCTGGGCCGCGCACCGCGGCATGCCCTGCCACTGCCTGCTGACCAAGGCCGACAAGCTCGGCTTCGGCGCCTCCAAGACGCAGCTGCTGCAGGTGCGCAGGGAACTGGCGACGATCGCCGAGGGCGCCAGCGTGCAGCTGTTCTCCTCGGAGACGCGCCAGGGCCTGGAAGAGGCGCAGACCGTGCTGATGGGCTGGCTCGGCATTACCGCCGAAACCACCTTCGCCAACTGGACCCCGCCGGCCGCCTGAGCGGGGCTGCGCAAAAAGCATCGGGCATAAAAATGCCCAGCGGCTCGGGGGAGAAACCGCTGGGCAACTGCTCCGGCTTGGGGACGCCGGATCCGTCCAGGGAGTAGAGACGGAGAGTGTGACAGGGAGAATCACCACTCGCAGGATTAGAGGAGGCCACCCCCGATAAGTTCAAGCCGAGTTTGCGCCTGTTGCGAAACTTTTTGTTCGACAGAATAAAACCGCTGCAAAACAAATTGTTAGCTAGACAGCATTTGGCGATTCTTTCGCCAACTGCAAAAACAATTCGTTCCTGATCAGGCGCTTGCGTGGCCTTCGGCGTTATGCGCCACATCCCAGTCGGAACCGGTACCCCAGTCGGCCACCAGCGGCACCTGCAGCTGCGCCACCCGGCACATGCGGCTGGCGATCTGCGGCGCCTCGGCGCGCAACTGTGCCGCCGGCCCCTCGAATACCAGCTCGTCGTGCACCTGCATGATCATGCGGATTCCGGGCAGGCTTTCGAGCAGATGACGCTGCACCTCGATCATCGCCTTCTTGATCAGGTCCGCCGCCGTGCCCTGCAGCGGCGCGTTGATCGCGGTGCGCTCGGCGTACTGGCGCAGCGCCTGGTTCTTCGAATTGATGTTCGGCAGGTACAGCCGACGCCCGAACAGCGTCTCCACATAGCCTGACTCGTGCGCCTGCGCGCGGGTACCGTCCATGAAGCGCTTCACGCCCGGGTAGCGCCCGAAGAAACGATCGATGTAGTCCTGCGCCTCGCCGCGCGCAATGCCGAGCTGGCGCGCCAGGCCGAAAGCCGACATGCCATAGATCAGGCCGAAGTTGATCGCCTTGGCGGCGCGGCGCTGCTCGGCACCGGTTTCCTCCAGGCTCAGGCCGAACACTTCCGCGGCAGTGGCGCGGTGAATGTCGAGCCCCTTGTGGAAGGCATCCTGCAGTCGCTCGTCGCCGGAGAAATGCGCCATCAGGCGCAGCTCGATCTGCGAGTAGTCGATCGACAGCAGTGCGTTGCCCGGCTCCGGCACGAAGGCCTGGCGGATGCGCCGGCCCTCGGCGGTCCGCACCGGGATGTTCTGCAGGTTCGGATCGGACGAGGACAGTCGGCCGGTGGCGGCGATGGCCTGGCCGTAGGAGGTGTGCACGCGACCGGTCTTCGCATTCACCGCCAGCGGCAGCTGGTCGGTATAGGTCGAGCGCAGCTTCTGCATGCCGCGCCAGTCCAGGATCATGCGCGGCAGCGGGTGCTGCGCGGCCAGTTCCTCCAGCACGTCCTCGGCGGTGGAAGGCTCGCCCTTCGGCGTCTTGCCCAGCACCGGCAGCTGCAGCTTCTCGTAGAGGATCTGGCCCAGCTGCTTCGGCGAACCGAGGTTGAACTCGCAGCCGGCCTGCTCCCATGCGGACTTCTGCAGCTCGTCCATCTTCAGCGCCAGCTCGCCGCTGATCTGGCGCAGCAGCTTCACGTCGAGCTTGACGCCGCTCTGCTCCATCGCCGCCAGCACCGGCACCAGCGGCATCTCGATCCCTTCGTAGACGCGCTTCAGCGCCGCGTCCGCCTCGAGCCGAGGATACAGCACCTGGTGCAGGCGCAGGGTGATGTCGGCGTCCTCCGCCGAATACGCGGCAGCCTGGTCCAGCGACACCTGGTTGAAGGTGATCTGGTTCTTGCCCTTGCCGGCGACGTCGGCGAACTTGATCGTGCGATGGCCGAGGTACTTCTCCGCCAGCGTGTCCATGTCGTGGCGGTTGCCGGTGGCATCGAGCACGTAGCTCTGCAGCATGGTGTCGTGCGCCAGGCCCTGCACCGCGATGCCGTGGCGCTTGAGCACGTTGAGATCGAACTTGGCGTGCTGGGCCAGCTTGGGAATCGCCGGGTCTTCCAGCACCGTGCGCAGGCGCTCGCGCAGAGCATCGAGCCGCAGCTGCTCCGGCGCGCCGAGGTAGTTGTGCGCCAGCGGCAGGTACCAGCCGTGGCCAGCCTCGACCGCGAAGGCCAGGCCGACCAGGCCGGCGGCGTTGGACTCGAGCGCGTCGGTCTCGGTGTCGAAGCAGACCAGTGTCGCAGCGCGCAGCTTTTCGATCATTGCCACGAACGCGGCTTCGTCGACCACGCAGTCGACGCGGGTCGGCTGGGCGTTGGGCTGCGGCACGGGCGCGGCTGCATCCGGTGCCGGCGCAGCGGCGGGTGAAACGCCGGCGGCGGCGGGCGCCTCGCTGCCCTTGCCCAGCTCATCGGCCCAGCGATTGAAGCCGAGCCGGCGGCACAGTGCCGCCAGCGTGCCGGTGTCAGCCGGCTGCGGCCGCAGGTCATCGAGCGTCAGCGGCAGCGGCACCTCGCAGTGGATCGTCGCCAGCTGTTTCGACAGCGGCAGTTGCGGCAGCGCCTCGCGCAGCTTCTCGCCGATCTTGCCGCCGACCTTGTCGGCCTGCGCCACCAGCGCATCGAGCGAACCGTATTCGTTGATCCACTTCGCCGCGGTCTTCGGCCCGACGCCGTTGACGCCGGGAATGTTGTCGACGCTGTCGCCCATCAGGGTCAGGTAGTCGACGATACGCTCCGGCGGCACGCCGAACTTCTCGACCACGCCGGCCGGGTCGAGCCGCACGTTCTTCATGGTGTCGAGCAGGTGCACGCAGTCGTTGACCAGCTGCGCCATGTCCTTGTCGCTGGTGACGATCAGCACCGGCCGGCCGATCGCGCAGGCCTGCTTGGTCAGCGTGCCGATGACATCGTCGGCCTCGTAGCGCTCGACCGTCACCACCGGCAGGCCCATGGTGCGGATCAGCTCGGTGACCAGCGGGAACTGCGTGATCAGGTCTTCCGGGGTCTCGCTGCGGTTGGCCTTGTAGCCGGCATACATCTCGTTGCGGAAGACATCGCCCTTGGGATCGAACACCACGCAGAAATGCTCGGGCGCGTATTCCTTCAGCAGCTTGCGCAGCATGTTGGCCATGCCGTAGACCGCGCCGGTGGGCAGGCCATCCGGGCTGGTCAGCGGTGGCAGCGCGTGGAAGGCGCGGAACAGCCAGGACGAGCCATCGATCAGGATCAGCGGCTTGTCCGTGGCGCTCACGGCAGCAGGCTCTCGCCGCGCAGCAGGTCGTCCAGGGTCTCGCGGGCCCGCACCAGGTGTGCCTCGTCGCCGTCGACCATCACCTCGGCGGCGCGGCCGCGGCTGTTGTAGTTGGAGGCCATGACGAAGCCGTAGGCGCCGGCGGTACGCACCGCCAGCAGGTCGCCCTCGGCGATGCACAGCTCGCGGTCCTTGCCGAGCCAGTCGCCGGTCTCGCAGACCGGGCCGACCAGATCGTAGTTGGCGGTCGCGCCCTCGCGCGGCTGCACCGCCACGATGTCCATCCAGGCCTGGTACAGGGTCGGGCGGATCAGGTCGTTCATCGCCGCGTCGATCACCGCAAAGTGCTTCTCGCCGGTGTCCTTGATCGCCTCGACCCGCGTCACCAGCAGGCCGGCGTTGCCGGCGATGGCGCGGCCCGGCTCGGTCAGCACACGCAGGCCGCGGCCAGCCAGCTTCGGCAGCAGCGCGGCAGCCCAGTCCTTCGGCAGCGGCGCGATCTCGTCCTTGTACTGCACGCCGAGGCCACCGCCGACGTCGATGTGGCGCAGGCGAATACCGGCCGCCTGCAGGCGATCGACCAGGCCCAGCACCTTGTCCAGCGATTCCAGCAGCGGCGCGATATCGAGCAGCTGCGAGCCGATGTGGCTGGCGATGCCGATGATCTCGATGCCGTGCATCGCGCGCGCGGCCAGGTACATCCGTTCGGCAGTGGCGAAGTCGACGCCGAACTTGTTCTTCTTCAGCCCGGTCGAGATGTAGGGATGGGTCTTGGGATCGACATCCGGGTTGACCCGCAGCGCCACCGGCGCCTTCCTGCCCATTTCGGCGGCGACGCGACCGAGGCGCTTGAGCTCGGATTCGGACTCGACGTTGAAGCAGTAGATGCCGGCTTCCAGCGCCTGGCGCATCTCGCCTTCGGTCTTGCCGACGCCGGAGAACACGATCCGACCGGCCACGCCGCCGGCGCGCAGCACGCGCGCCAGTTCACCGCCGGAGACGATGTCGAAGCCGGCACCGGCGCGTGCCAGGGTCTGCAGCACCGCGAGGTTGGAATTGGCCTTGACCGCGTAGCAGACGAAATGGTCGACGCTGGCCAGCGCCTCGTCGAAGGCACGGTAATTGGCCAGCAGCGCACTACGTGAATAGAGATACAGCGGCGTGCCGTGGCGGGCGGCGAGGGCAGCGACGGGCAGGTTTTCGGCGTGCAGCGCGCCGTCGCGGTAGGTGAAGGCTTCCACTATCTGGACTTCCAAAAAATCAGGGGCTGGAGGAGGCGGGATTCTTGGGCTGGGCCACGGCGGGTGGCGGCGGCTCGGCCGCAGGCGCCGCGGGCACGTCGACCACTTCAGCCGGCTGCGCCACCGCCGGTGGCGGCGGGGGCGGCTTGTCGTCCGGCAGGTACAGCGAGCCGGACTGGCCGCAGGCGGCCAGCAGGAGCGACAGGCTGAAACTGCAAAGGAGACGGATTTTCATCGGCGGGGGCTCCGGGCGGGCGCCAGTTTATCAGCCGTGGCCGGCTAGAATGGGCCACATGAAAATCCACGAGACCTCCGAGGCGGTAACGCTGGAGCCGGCGACCGCGGCCGACGCCTGCGTGATCTGGCTGCACGGGCTGGGTGCCGACGGCCACGACTTCGTCCCCCTCGTCCCCGAGCTGGGCCTGCCGAAGGACCATGCGATCCGCTTCATCTTCCCGCATGCGCCGGTGCGGCCGGTGACACTCAACGGCGGCATGCCGATGCGCGCCTGGTACGACATCCCCAGCCTCAGCCTCGGCGGCCGCCAGGACGAGGCCGGCATCCGCGCCTCCGAGGCACGCATCACCGGGCTGATCGCCGAACAGGTCGCCGGCGGGATCAAGGAGCAGCGCATCGTCATCGCCGGCTTCTCGCAGGGCGGCGCCATCACCCTGCACATGGGCGTGCGCCATCCGCGGCGCCTGGCCGGGCTGATCGCACTGTCGACCTACATGCCGCTGCACGAACTGGTGCAGGGCGAAGCCCACCCGGCCAACCGCGACCTGCCGGTGTTCATGGCGCACGGCCGCTTCGACAACATCGTGCCGCACGACTGGGGCAAGACCTCGGCGCAGGGCCTGCAGGCGCTGGGCTATCCGGTGGAATGGCATGACTACCCGATGCAGCACCAGGTCTGCGAGGAAGAAATCGAACAGCTCGGCCGCTGGCTGACACAGCGGCTGGCCTGAGCCCCGACAACGCCCCGCATGAACGACCCCACCCGTACCACCATCGCCCAGTTCCTGCCCACACCGGCCATCACCGGCGTGCTGTCCGAGGGCACGCGGCTGATGGAGTACGAAATCCGCCATGTGCTGGGCAAGCCCGGCGGCTTCGGCGTCACCTACCTCGCGCTGGACACCAACCTCGACCTCGAAGTCGCGATCAAGGAATACCTGCCGGTCGAGTTCGCCCTGCGCGGCTCGGATGGCCACATCGCCACCCGCATACAGGACGATGACGCCGCCTTCGCCTGGGGCCTGCGCTGCTTCCTCAACGAGGCACGCATGCTGGCGCGCTTCCATCATCCCAACGTGGTGCAGGTGCACCGCCTGTTCGAGGCCAACGGCAGCGCCTACATCGTGATGGAACACGTGCGCGGCCAGTCGCTGGGCGAGAACCTGCGTCAGCAGCCGCTCACCACGCAGGAACGGCTGGAGGCGCTGCTGCTGCCGCTGCTCGATGGCCTGGAGACGGTGCACAACGCCGGCGTCCTGCATCGCGACCTCAAGCCCGAGAACATCCTGCTGCGCGACGACGGCACGCCGGTGCTGATCGACTTCGGCGCCGCCCGCGGCGCCCTCGGCAGCCGCAGCCAGTCGCTGCTCAACGTGCTCACCGCCGGCTACGCGCCGCTGGAGCAGTACTCGCAGAACGGCAACCAGGGCCCCTGGACCGACATCTACGCGCTGGGCGCGGTGCTGTATCGCGCACTGACCGGACGCAAACCGCCCGATGCGGTCGATCGCCTCGGCGAGGACCCGGTGGCGCCGCTGCACACCGTGGTCGGGCCGGGCTTCGACCCGCGCTTCCTTGGCGCCATCGACTGGGCGCTGCAGGTGCCGTCGAACCAACGCCCGCAGAGCGTTGCGGAATGGCGCAGCGCGCTGGCCGGCGCATCCCATGTCCCGGTGCCGGTGACGGCGGCGGACGTGGTGCCCGCAGCGCTGGACCTGGACCTGAGCCCGGACGCCGACCCCACCGCGCCGCTGGAGCTGCAGGAGCCGGAGCAGAGCAGGCCAGTTGCGCCGGTGCCTGCTGCCATACCGGTGATGTCGCCGCTGCCATCAACGCCGCCGCCGCAACGCAAGCCCGCCTGGCTGCT
>DATILC010000377.1:0-13184 GCA_035476855.1 Solimonas sp.
CTGTCGATGAAATAGGGTTCGACCAGGAAACCGCCGTTGGCGATGGTGGTAAAGCCGCGCGCCATCTCCAGCGGCGTGAAGTCGCCGGTACCCAGCGACATGGTCAGGTTGCGCGGCATGCGCTCCTTCGGCAGGCCGAAGCGGGCAATGTAATCACGGGCATAGTCGACACCGATGGCCTCGAGCACGCGGATCGACACCAGGTTGCGCGATTGCACCAGGGCCTCGCGCAGGGTCATCGGGCCCTTGAAGTCGCCGCCGTAGTTCTCGGGGCGCCAGTCCTTCTGGCCGGGAATGCTGTAGACCACCGGCGCGTCGAGGAACACCGAGGCCGGCGTGTAGCCGCGGGCCAGCGCCGCGGCATAGAGGAAGGGCTTGAAGCCGGAACCGGCCTGGCGGCGCGCCTGGGTCACGCGATTGAAGCGGCCCTGGAAGAAATCGTAACCGCCGACCAGGGCCTCGATCGCCCCGGTGCGCGGATTGATCGCCACCAGCGCCGCCTGGGCGGTGGGCAGCTGCGCCAGCATCCAGCCGGTCTTGCCGGCCTCGTCGACGGTCTGGCGCAGGCGCACGACGTTGCCCGCCGCCAGGGTTTTCTTCGCGCCGAACCCGGCCCATTTGTAGCCCGCCGGCGGCAGTTCCACCTCGCCGTCGCGCGTGCGCAGCAGGAGGCGCTGCGGCGTGAACTCGACGACGACGGCAGGGGTCAGCCCGGTGACCTGCGGTCGCGCATCGAGTGCATCGCGGAACGCCTGCTGCTGGTCGGGCGCCAGCAGCTCGGGTTCGAGCCTGGCTTCGGGACCGCGAAAGCCATGGCGCTCGCCGTAGTCGTTGATGGCCTTGCGCAGGGCGCCGTTGGCGGCCTGCTGCCGGACCGAATCGATCGTGGTGACGACGTGGAACCCGCGACTGTAGGCCGCCTCCTCGCCGTAGCGCAGGATCATGTCCTGGCGCACCATCTCGGCCACGTAGTAGGCGTCGACATCGGCCTTGGCGCGGTAGGGCTTGACCACCAGCGGCTCTTCGGTCGCCGCGGTGAACTCTTCCATCGAGATGTAGCCGAGGTCGCGCATGCGACGCAGCACGTAGTTGCGCCGTTCCTTCGCCCGCTCCGGATTGCTGATCGGGTTGTCGCGCGACGGCGCCTTCGGCAGGCCGGCGATCACCGCGGCCTCGCCCAGCCGCAGATCCTTGACGTTCTTGCCGAAGTAGACCAGCGCCGCGGCGCCGACACCGTAGGCGCGTTCGCCGAGGTAGATCTTGTTCAGGTACAGCTCGAGGATTTCCTCCTTGCTGAGATCCTCCTCGATGCGCAGCGCCAGCAGGATTTCCTTGAACTTGCGCCCGTAGGTGCGCTCGCTGGAAAGGAACACGTTGCGCGCCAGCTGCATGGTGATGGTGCTGCCGCCCTGCGACTTCTGGCCGGTGGCGGCGAGACTGAATCCGGCGCGCGCCAGGCCCATCCAGTCAACGCCGGGATGGTCGAAGAAGCGATCGTCCTCGGCAGCCAGGAAAGCCTGCACCACCTGTGGCGGAAACTCCTGGTATTTCAGCAGCGCACGGCGCTCGGCACCGAACTCGCCGATCAGTTTGCGATCAGCGGAATAGATGCGCAGCGGCACCGCCAGCTGCAGCTGGCGCAGGCTGTTCACGGAGGGCAATTCGCTCTCGAAATATGAGCGCGCAATCAGGAATCCGCCCCACAGTGCCAGCACTCCAGCCAACAGCAGGCCGGCAAGGGCCAGCAGCAACCACTTCCACTTCATTGAATCCTTACCTTCCCCATGGCCAAAAACCTACAGAATCCCTTTGCAGGTTATGAAGCAACATCAGATAGTTGGCGCCACTACTTATAGTTGCATCGCAGAATGTTTGCGCTATAGTAAGGCTCAATGCGGGAGGAGTCACCCGAATCCCGTGGGGGAATGTCAACGCGAGTTTGCGAGGCGATATGTCCATAGTGCAATCGCTGTTTGGCGGGGGGGATCAACATCTGATCGGTCTGGACATCAGTTCCAGTTCCGTGAAGTTGCTTGAGCTGTCGCGCAAGGGCGAAAAATTTCACGTCGAGACCTACGCGGTCGAACCGCTGCCGGCCAATGCTGTGTCGGACAAGCAGATCTCCGACCCAAAGGTCGTCGGCGAGGCCGTCATGCGCGCGATCAGCCGGGCTGGCACCCGCACCAAGCAGGCCGCAGTCGCGGTTGCCGGTGCCTCGGTGATCAGCAAGGTGATCCAGCTGCCCAAAGGCATGTCGGAAGACGACATCGAGCAGCAGATCAGGATCGAGGCGGACCAGTACATCCCCTATCCGATCGACGAAGTCAGCATTGACTTCGAGGTCCTGGGGGACAGCGAGAAGGCCAAGGACAACGTCGACGTGCTGCTCGCGGCCTGCCGCAAGGAGCAGGTCGAGCAGCGCGCCGCGGCCCTGGAAATCGCGGGCCTGAAGCCGAAGGTCGTCGATATCGAGACCTACGCGCTGGAGAACTCCTGCCAGTTCCTGCAGCACCAGATGCCGGACCGCGGCATGCGCCGCACCATCGCGGTGGTCGATGTCGGTGCGACGACCACGTCGGTGCTGATCCTGCACGACATGAAGACCATCTACACGCGCGACCAGAGCTTCGGCGGCCGCCAGCTGACCGAGGACATCATGCGCCACTACGGCATGAGCCTGGACGAGGCCGGCAAGGCCAAGAAGTTTGGCAACCTGCCGGACGACTACCAGACCGAGGTCCTGGCTCATTTCATGAGCGACATGGCCCAGCAGATCGACCGCTCGCTGCAGTTCTTCTTCTCGGCGGCCTCGCAGTACAACACCATCGACCAGATCATTCTGGCCGGCGGCTCGGCGCATATCGCCGGCATCGATACCGCGATCCAGGAGCGGCTGCGAGTCCCGACGGTGGTGGCCAAGCCCTTCGCGGGGATGAGCGTCTCCTCCAAGGCAAAGCCGGCGGCGCTGGCCAAGGAAGAGGCCTCGCTGCTGATCGCCTGCGGCCTCGCCTACCGCGCGTTCGACGGGGTATAAGCCATGGCCACACGCATCAACCTCCTCGACTGGCGCGCAGAACGACGCAACCAGCGCAAGCAGCAGTTCCTGGCCATCCTCGGAGCGGGCTTGCTCAGCTCAGCGGCCTTGGTGGGCCTGGCATGGACCAGCGTCAGCAGCGCCGTGTCGTCACAGCAGGAACGCAACACCTACCTGCAGAAGCAGATCGACGAAACCGAGCAGAAGATCAAGGAAATCCAGGAACTGGAGAAGGTCAAGGACAACCTGCTGGCGCGCATGCGCGTCATCGAGGAACTGCAGGCCAGCCGCTCCGCTTCCGTCCATTTCTTCGACGAGATCGTCAACACCCTTCCGGAAGGCGTCAGCCTGCGGAACATCAAGCAGCAAGGCGCCGAGGTCACGCTGGAAGGTACGGCGGAATCGAACGGCCGGGTGTCCACGTACATGAAGAACCTGGAGGCCTCTCCATGGTTCGATGATCCAAAGCTGGTGGTGATCAAGACCAATGCCAAGGATGAGTTGCGTCGCGGCGACTTCACCCTGCAGGTGAAGCGCCTCCTCAAGCCGGCCGACGGGACCGAGGATAGCGAGACCGCCAACGGGGAGGTGGTCGAATGAACGCGCAGGACATCCTGAGGGACCTACAGACACTCGACGCCCAGAATCCGGGAGCGTGGCCGCTATGGGTACGGATTGCCGCGACGATCCTGCTGGGCGTCATCATCCTGGGGGCCGGTGGTCACTTCCTGGTCCGCCCGGTCTATGAAACCCTGAAGCAGGAAGAGGCTCGCGAACTGGAGCTGCGCAGCAAGTTCGAACGCAACCAGGCCAAGGCCGCCGCACTGGACCTCTACAAGGAACAGCTGGCGGAAATGGAGCGCAACTTCGGTGCGATGCTCAAGCAGTTGCCGAGCAAGAGCGAAGTGGCCAACCTGCTGAACGACATTTCCCAGACCCGCGTCTCGTCGAGCCTGGAAGAGGAGTTGTTCCAGCCGGAAGCCGAAATTCCCAAGGAATTCTACGCGGAAATTCCGAACAAGATCATCGTCAACGGCACCTTCCATGAGATGGGCAGCTATGTAAGCGCGATTGCAGCCCTGCCTCGCATTGTCACCATCGACGAAGTGGATATTGGCACAGGGAAGAAGAACGCCAAGGACACCAAGCCGGGCGAAGGCCTGCGCATGCAGGCCAAGGCGAAGACCTATCGCTACCTCGACGAAGACGAGGCAGCAGCGGAGAGCGCGAAGAAAAGCCCCGCCAAGGCCAAGGGGGCAGGCAAATGAGTCGCATGCAACTCCCGTATCGGCCCGCGATCCTGCTGGTCAGCGTCGCGCTGCTGTCCGCCTGCGGCAAGGGGATGGGCGACCTGGAGGAATGGGTCACCGAGGTCAAGGCACGCAAGCCGGCAGCCATTGAACCCATCCCGCAGATCAAGCAGTACGAGACCTTTGCCTACGAGCCTGGGACCCGTCGCGATCCGTTCTCCACTCTGGAACCTCAGCGCCAGCAGGCCGCCAACGGCCCGCGGCCAGACCTGAACCGGAACAAGGAACCGCTGGAAGAGTTCCCGATCGATGCCCTGCGCATGCTCGGAACCATCAACAGCGGCGGCTCGACCTACGCTCTGGTCCGCGCCCCTGATGGCGTGGTGCACCGGGTAACGCTGAAGAATCACCTGGGGCAGAACTACGGGGAGATCACGGCAATTTCCGAGGGCGAAGTCAGCCTGCAGGAACTCGTGCCGGATGGCTTCGGTGGATGGATACAACGTCCGGCGTCACTCGCGCTGGCGGAACAATAGATCAGGGAGTGACTGGCGATGTTCAAGCTCAGTGAAGTAACCCGCAGTGCCCTTCGCGGCATGGCCGCGGCAGCAGCCATGCTGTTGTCGGCCAGTGTCCACGGACAATCCGCCCGCTCCCTGCAGGGAATCGATTTCACCACCCAGGAAGACAACCGGGTGCTGCTGACCCTGACCCTGTCGGAGCCCGCACCCGAGCCCGTGGTGTTCACCATCGACCGGCCCGCCCGCCTGTCGCTGGATCTGCCGGCAACGCAGGTCGCACTGCCGGAGCGCTACAAGCGCATCAACGTCGGCAACGTGCGCTCGGTGGCCAGCGCCGAGGCCAAGGGCCGCACCCGCGTGGTCGTCGAGCTGAGCGAGCTGGCACCGTACAACCTGCGCGTCGACGGCAACAAGATCTTCCTGCAGATCGACTCGGCGGGCACCGCCGCTGCTGCAACGACCGCAGCAGCAGCCCCGCTTGCATTCCAACCCGCCTCCAGCATCGCAGCAGCTGGCGACGCTGCCGGCGTGCGCAACATCGATTTCCGCCGGGGAGAGCGCGGCGAGGGCCGCGTCGTCGTGCAGCTGACCAACGCCCGCACGCCGGTGGACGTCCGTGAAGAAGGCGGAAAGGTCATCGCCAGCTTCGCCAATTCGACTGCGCCCGAGCGCCTGATCAAGCGACTGGACGTGCTGGATTTCGCCACGCCGGTGAAATTCATCGATACGCGCCGTGACGGCCCCAACGTGGTGATCACCGTCTCCCCGGTTGCCGGCATCGAATTCGACCAGGTCGCCTATCAGACCGGCGACCAGTTCACCCTGGAGCTGCAGCCCCTGACCGCAGAGAAGCTGGAGGAAAAGAAGAAGCAGCAGCCGCAGTACACCGGCGAGCGCATCAGCCTTTCGTTCCAGAACATCGAAATCCGCTCGCTGCTGCAGATCATCGCTGACGTTGCCAATACCAACATGGTGGTCAGCGATGCGGTCAAGGGCGAAATCGCGATGCGCCTGCAGAACGTGCCCTGGGACCAGGCACTGGACATCATCCTGCGCACCAAGGGTCTGGGAATGCGCCAGCAGGGCAACGTCATGCTGGTGGCCCCGGTCCAGGAACTGGCAGATCGCGAGAAGGTGGAACTGGAGACGGCCAAGCAGAAGGCTGAACTGGCACCGCTGCGCTCGGAGATCGTGCAGGTCAACTATGCCAAGGCTTCCGACATCGCGTCCCTGCTCAAGTCGGGCCAGAATTCGATCCTGAGCGAACGGGGGCGTGTGTCGGTCGACGAGCGCACCAATACCCTGATCGTCCTGGAGACGCGCGAGAAAATCGAGGAAATGCGCCTGCTGGTTGCGCGGCTTGATATCCCGGTCCGGCAGGTGCTGATCGAGTCGCGCATCGTCATTGCCAACGACGACTACGCCAAGGAACTGGGGGTCCGTTTCGGCACCACGGTGGTTGGCAACAACAATGGCAATGGGCTGTTCACGACCTCCGGCAGCATCAATTCGACCAGTACCGCGGTCGACAGCTTCCTGGGTGGCGGCTTCCCGGTGACCGTCGGCGCTGCCGCGGACCGGTTCAATGTCAATCTGCCGACCCAGAGCAATCCAGCGGGACGTATCGCCTTTGCAATCCTGGGGGCCGACTATCTGGTCGATCTGGAGTTGTCCGCCCTGCAGTCTGAGGGCCGTGGCGAGCTCATCTCGACCCCGCGAGTGATCACTGCCAATGGCAAGCAGGCGAAGATCGAGCAGGGCCGCGAAATCCCCTATCAGGAAGCCTCGTCCAGCGGCGCATCGACCACGTCCTTCAAGAAAGCAGTGCTGTCTCTGGAGGTTACCCCTCAGATCACGCCTGACGACCGCGTCGTAATGGATCTGGCCGTGACCAATGACAGCCAGGGCGCCAATGTTGCGACTGGCTTGGGCTCTGCTCCCGCAATCGATACCCGGCGCCTGAACACCCAGGTCCTGATCCGCAGTGGCGATACCGTGGTCCTGGGCGGCGTGTTCCAGCAGGACAACCGAACCTCGCAAGCCAAGGTTCCGCTGCTGGGCGACGTGCCGTTGATCGGCGCCCTGTTCCGCAACGATATCCGCGCCTCGAACAAGCGCGAACTGCTGATCTTCGTCACCCCGAAGGTCCTGCAGGAAGGCCTGCGGGTCAACTGATCGCCCGTGTCCGGGGCCGGCAGCCGCCGGCCCCGGTTTCCCGGCGCGCTGCAAACATCCGGTCGCCGTGAACAAAGCCAGCAATATTTTCCTCGTCGGCCCCATGGGCGCCGGCAAGACCACCGTCGGCAAGCGCCTTGCCGAGACGCTGAAGCTCGAGTTCATCGACAGCGATCACGAGATCGAACTGCGTACCGGGGTCGACATTCCCTACATCTTCGAGAAGGAAGGCGAGCCCGGTTTCCGCCGGCGCGAGAAGATGACCCTCGCCGACCTGACCCTGCGCAGCCAGATCGTGCTGGCCACCGGCGGTGGCAGCGTGCTGGACCCGGACAACCGCCAGTGCCTGGCGTCCCGGGGCTTCGTGGTCTACCTGCATGCCAGCGTCGACCAGCAGCTGGCGCGCACCTCTCGCTCCGACAACCGGCCGCTGCTGAAGAACGTGCAGAACCGCCGCGAGATCCTGCAGCGGCTGTTCGAGCAGCGCGACCCCCTGTACCGCGAGATCGCCGACCTGGTGCTGGACACCGACGATCGCAGCGCCAAACTGCTGGTCAAGGAAATCCAGGACCACCTGCAGGGCGACTCCTGAGCGACAGCAGGGCCGGCTGTGCATAATATGACCAGATCGGCCAGCCGGGTCCGCCAGCCAGAGAGGAGGAGATCATGCGCATCGGAGTCGTCGCGGACGCCACCTGTGATCTGCCGCCCGAGTTCCTCGAGCAGCATCGCATCGGCATCCTGCCGATCGCCATCCACCTCGGCGATGAAATCCTGTCGGACCAGCGTGATCCGGCGCTGACGCTGAAGTTCTACACCGACAAGCTGGCGTCCAAGGGACTGGACTCGCATACCGAGCCCTTCAGTCCCGAGCAGATTCGCGAGAAGTTCCTGTCCGGCATCGTGCTCGACTACGACTACGTGTTCTGCGTGACCATCACCGCCACGCGCAGCCCGATCTTCGAGAACGCCACCAAGGCCTCCTTCGCGATCCTCAACGACTACAAGTCGGTGCGCGCCAAGCAGGGCGTCAGCGGTCCTTTCGCCCTGCGCGTAGTCGACAGCAAGACCATGTTCTGCGGCACCGGGGTGCTGGTCGCGGAAGCCGCCAAGCTCGCCGCCGCGGGCACCAATCCGAACGATATCCGCAAGCGCCTCGACGAGCTGCGCGAAAGCATCGTCGGCTATATGGTGCCGAACGACCTCTATTACATCCGCAACCGCGGCATCAAGAAGGGCGAGAAAAGCGTCGGCCTGCTGACCTATGCGATCGGCACGGCGCTGGACATCAAGCCGGTGATCCTCTGCTATCGCGGCGCGACCCAGCCGGTGGCCAAGCTGCGCGGCTATGAGCGCGCGGTGGAAAAGATGTTCCTGCATGCGGCAGGTGAGATTCGCCGCGGCATCAGCACCCGCCACCTGTGCATCAGCTACGGCGGCCCGGTGGAGCACATCGCCAGGCTGCCCGGCTACGCGGAACTGGCCAGGACCGCGGGTGAACACGGCATCGAGATTCTCAGCAGCATCATGTCGGCAACCGCGGCGGTGAACATCGGCGGCGCCTGCGTTGCGATCGCCTGGGGCGGCGAGTTGCGGCCGTTCCAGGCCTGAGGCTGAGCCGGACAAAGGCGACAGTCCAGTGGACTGTCGCCCCGGCGAAGGCCCGGCCAGGGATGGCCGGGCGGGACGAGGCGCCAGGGATGGCACCTGCAACTGATCAATGTCTTTTTGAGGGGTTCTCGTAATGCGCTGCGTCGCGCTGTACAACCTCAAGGGAGGCGTCGGCAAGACCGCCGCCTCGGTCAACCTGGCCTACCTGGCCGCCGCCCATGGCGTCGAAACCCTGCTATGGGACCTCGATCCACAGGGCGCCTCCAGCTGGTACTTCCACGGCAAGCCCGAAGACGCGGACGCGAAGAAGCTGCTGCAGGGCGGCACAGCGCTCGACCGGCTGGTCAAGCCTTCCGAGTACGAGCACCTGGCGCTGATCCCGGCGGATTTCTCCTACCGCTATCTCGACGTGCTGCTGAAGAAGGTGGAGCCGCCGCGCGAGGCGCTGAAGCGCCTGCTGAAGCCCTTCGGCAAGCGCTACGGGCTGGCACTGCTGGACTGCCCGCCGAGCCTGTCGCACCTGGCGGACAACGTCTTCGCCGCCGCCGACCTGGTGCTGGTGCCGGTGATCCCGACCTGGCTGTCGCTGCGCGCCTTCGAACAGGTGCAGGACTATTTCAAGCAGGAAGGCTTCGATCCGCACAAGCTGCGGCCATTCTTCTCGATGGCCGACCGCCGCCGCTCGCTGCACCAGGAGATGCTGGAGCATCCGCCGGCGGCGATGAAGCGCGGCTACCGGGCGGTGATCCCGTACGCCTCCTCGGTCGAGCGCATGGGCGAGCATCGCGCGCCACTGGGCGCGCATGGTCGCAGCGAGGATCCGGCGCTGCTCGGCTATGCCGAGCTCTGGCTGGAGTTGCAGAAGGAACTGGGGCTGTAGGGCCTGCCATCAATTCCCCGGTCGCTGCGACGGAGGCCGCTTTGGCGCAGGGCTATGTCCCGAGACGCGCGGTGTACTCGAAGTACATAAGCGGCTCGGGACGCCGCCATGCGCCAAAGCGGCCCCGCCCTTCGGGTGCCCCCGTCTTCGCTTGGGGCGCCTACTGTTGGTGCCGCCATGCTGTGTTACTCGTCGGTTACTTATTCCCGATAAGCGCCCTCCTCGCGCCTTGCCTGGCGGCAAATACGGGGGCATCACAGCGATCGGGGAACTGATGGCAGGCCCTCGCTAGCCGGACTTGGCGTCGACCAGACGGTTGACCTCGACCAGCCGCGCCGCCAGTTCTTCCTCGGACGCCGCCGTCACGGTGGCGTGGCCGACCTTGCGCTGCGGCTTCGGCGTCTTGCCGTAGTGGTGCACGTGCACCCCCGCAATCGCGGTCAGGCTGGCGTTGTCCGGCGCATCGCCGATGAAGTTGACCATCGCCGAAGGGCCGCGCATGCGCGTGTCGCCCAGCGGCAGGCCGGCAATCGCACGCAGGTGGTTCTCGAACTGCGAGCAGACCGCGCCCTCGATGGTCCAGTGACCGGAGTTGTGCACGCGCGGCGCGATCTCGTTGGCCAGCAGGCGACCGTCGGCAACGAAGAACTCGAAGGCCAGCACGCCTACATAGCCCAGGTGCTCGACCACGCGGCGGGCGTAGTCCTCGGCTTCCTGCTGCAGCGGGTCGTTGGCCTGCGGGATGGCGGTGCGCAGGATGCCGTCGCGGTGGACGTTGGCAACCACCGGGTAGTAGCGCAGCTCGCCGGTCTTGCCGCGTACGGCCAGGCAGGACAGCTCGCGCTGGAACGGCACGAAGGCCTCGAGGATCAGCGGCTGGCCACCAAGCCGGGCCCAAGCCTCGTCGAGGTCTTCCGGCTGGCGCAGCACGGCCTGGCCCTTGCCGTCGTAGCCCAGCCGGCGGGTCTTCAGCACCGCCGGCAAGCCGATGTTCTTGACCGCGAATTCCAGCGCCTCGCGCGTCGCCACCGGCATGTAGCGCGGCACCGGGATCTTCAGCTTGTCGAACAGCTGCTTCTCCGACAGGCGGTCCTGGCCGATGGTCAGGGCCACCGGGGCCGGCAGCAGCGGGATGCGGCTGGCGACGAACTCGGCGGTTTTCGCCGGCACGTTCTCGAACTCGTAGGTGGCAACGTCGACGCTGACGCAGAACTCGGACAGCGCCCGTTCGTCCTGGTAGTCAGCGTGGATGTGCTCGCCCAGCGGCGCGGCACAGGCCTCCGTCGCCGGATCGAGGAACACGAAGTCGAAATCGAGGGGATAGCCCGCCAGGGCCAGCATGCGACCCAGCTGGCCTGCACCAAGGATGCCGATCTTCATGGCAGCTTCAGCGGCTCGTCGTCGAGAACCTTGCGGGTCTGCTCGGCACGGAACTTGTCGAGTCGAGCCGCCAGGCGCTTGTCAGTGGTGGCCAGCACGGCGGCAGCCAGCAGGGCGGCGTTGATGGCACCGGCGCGGCCGATGGCCAGGGTGCCGACCGGGATTCCGGCGGGCATCTGCACGATCGACAGCAGCGAATCCTGGCCATTGAGCGCCTTGGACTGCACCGGCACGCCGAACACCGGCAGCCGCGTCTTGGCGGCGCACATGCCCGGCAGGTGGGCGGCGCCACCGGCGCCGGCGATGATGATCCTCAGGCCGCGCTCGACCGCAGTCTCGGCGTACTCGAACAGCAGGTCCGGCGTGCGGTGCGCGGATACCACGCGCGCCTCATGCGGCACGCCGAGATCCGTGAGGGTCTGGACGGCGTGCGCCATCGTCTCCCAGTCCGAACGGGAGCCCATGATGATGCCGACCAGCGGGTTGTCTTGCTTCTTGGCCACTTTCTGCGAGCCTGTCCGGCCGGGAAAGTGGCGGATTATCTCAAAATCCGCGGGTCGGGGTGAGGTTTCCTGGATTGCCTTGAATGGCGATCCAGGCATACCGAACGCCCGCACAGGGATGTGCGGGCCGGTGGTTGGCAGGGAACCGGGGTTTCCGCCATGGATGGCGCTCCTGCTGGCGGGCGGCGGCTTCAGGGTGCCAGCAGGTCGAAATCGGCGTTCACCGTCGCCGAATACTTGATCTCGCCGGTCTCGAGGCCCATCTGCTGGTTGCCGCTATCGAAGGCTTGGGAGGCCTCGGCGCGCATCGCCATTGCCTTGGGCATCGGCGGCGGGGTGTAGCCCTCGCTGGCGTTGAGGGCGTAGATGCTGCCGAGCTTCACCTTGAGCGTATCGGCCAGCAGCTGCGCCTTGGCGCGGGCATCCTCGGTGGCCTTGACCAGGGCCTGGCGCGCCAGCTCCTTGGCGTTGGAAGCCTCCAGCTGCGGCGGCGAGACGTTGTTGACCCCGGCCTGGGTGGCGCGCAGCACGTAGTCGCCGAGCTTGTTGAGGTCGGTGACGGTGACCTCGATGTCGCGGCGCGCGCGGTAGCCGGTCAGGCGGTTGCGGCGCGCCTTTTCATCCCAGACGTACTCGGGCGACAGGCTGACCCCAGCGGTGGAGATCTCGTTGTCCTTGGCGCCCAGCGCGCGGGCCTCGGCGACGTAGGCGCGCACCACCTTGTTGACCTCGGCCTCGGCGGCCTTGGGATCGGCATTGGCCGCGTCGACCGCCACATTGAGCCGCGCCCGGTCGGGGCGCACCGCGACCTCGCCCTGGCCGGTGACGCTGACGCTGCGGCGCTGCGGCGCCTGGTCGGCCCAGGCGGCAGGTGCCAGCAGGGACAGGGACAGCAGGGCGGCGGACAGCGTTTTCATTGTTGGGCTCCGGGGACAGGTGCGCCTCAGACGAGCGGAGCTTAAACTAAGTTCCTTGCCTGTCTGCCTCCCATGAGTCACACCTACGAACCCGTTACCCTCTCGCGCGACGTCATCGGCATCCTGATCCCGCAGGGCACCAAGGTCGAACTGCCCGAAGGCGCCCATGGCGCCATCACCCAGGCGCTGGGCGGCAGCTTTACCGTGCAGGTCGAAGGCCACCTGTTCCGCATCGACGGCCAGGACGCCGACGCCATCGGCAAGGAAGTGGCCAAGGGACCGGCCATTGCCGCCGACGCCAGCGACGAGGAAGTCGACAAGGCGGTCTGGGAGCAGATGCGCACCTGCTTCGATCCGGAAATCCCGGTGAACATCGTCGAGCTGGGCCTGATCTACGAAAGCAAGCTCGAGCGCATGGACAATGGCCAGCGCCGCGCCCGCATCCGCATGACCCTGACCGCGCCCGGCTGCGGCATGGGCGACATCCTGGTCGCCGACGTCAAGACCAAGGTCGGGGCGATTCCCACCATCGGCGAGACCGATGTCGAGCTGACCTTCGATCCGCCCTGGGACCAGTCGATGATGTCGGAAGAAGCGCGCCTCGCGACGGGGATGTTCTGATGTCCGATACCACCACCCGCGGCGTCCGCATCATCGTGCGCCCGCAGTACGTCGCCGAGCAGTCCGATCCGGCGAGCAGCCAGTACCTGTTCGCCTACCACATCACCATCCGCAACGAGGGCAGCGAGACCGTGCAGCTGATCTCGCGCCACTGGGTCATCACCAACGGCGAGGGCCAGGTCGATGAAGTGCGCGGACCCGGCGTGGTCGGCTACCAGCCGGTGCTGGAGCCAGGCAAGGAATTCCAGTACACCAGCGGCTGCCCGCTGGGCACTCCGGTAGGCAGCATGTA
>DATILC010000378.1:0-11796 GCA_035476855.1 Solimonas sp.
GGGTCCGTGCACACCGGCCGCCATGGTGCTGGACATAGGCTCCTCCCCTTCGTCACTGTAGCGCGTCAGACCGGCGAAAGTGACACCCGGATCAGGGCGCACCAAGCTGCAGATGTGAGCTGTGACCGCATTGCGCCGGACGGCGCCGGGAGTCCCGCATGGCCCATGACTTCGACCTGTTCGTGATCGGCGCCGGCTCCGGCGGGGTGCGTGCGGCACGCATGGCGGCCGGCTACGGCGCCCGCGTGGCGGTGGCCGAGAGCCGCTACCTCGGCGGCACCTGCGTCAACGTCGGCTGCGTACCGAAGAAGCTGCTGGTCTACGGCGCCCACTACGGCGAGGAACTGGCCCATGCCGCCGGCTTCGGCTGGAAGCTGGACGGCGCCGCCTTCGACTGGCCCACCCTGATCGCGCACAAGAACACCGAGATCGGCCGGCTCAACGGCGTCTACCGCCGGCTGCTGCTCGATGCCGGCGTGACCCTGCTGGAGGCCCATGCACGGCTCTGCGATCCGCATACCGTCGACGTCGAAGGCAGCCGCCATTCCGCTGCCAACATCCTGATCGCCACCGGCAGCTGGCCGCAGCGGCCCGACATCCCCGGCGCGGAACACGTCATCACTTCCAACGAGGCTTTCTTCCTGCCGCAGCTGCCGCGGCGCGTGCTGGTGGTCGGCGGCGGCTATATCGCGGTGGAGTTCGCCTCGATCTTCCGCGGCATGGGCGCGCAGGTGACGCTGGCGCACCGCGGCGAGCTGTTCCTGCGCGGCTTCGACGGCGCCATCCGCGAGCAGCTGCGCGCCGAGCTGTGGAACAAGGGCGTGGACCTGCAGTTCAACACGCAGGTACAGGCGATCGAGAAACAGGCGGACGGTTCATTGCACGCGCTGCTGGCCGACGGTCATTCCATCGCCGCCGACTGCGTGTTCTACGCCACCGGCCGGCGCGCGATGGTCGATGGTCTGGGCCTGGAGCACACGGCCGTCGCGCTCGACGGGCGCGGCTACCTGCAGGTCGATGAGGGTTTTCAGACTGCCGAGCCCTCGATCCACGCGGTCGGCGATGTCATCGGCCGCGTGCCGCTGACGCCGGTGGCGCTGGCCGAGGGCATGGCGCTGGCGCGGCGCCTGTTCCGTCCACAGGAGTACCGGCCGCTGGACTACGCCGGCATTGCCACCGCGGTGTTCAGCCTGCCCAACATCGGCACGGTGGGACTGACCGAGGAAGCGGCGCGCGCCGCCGGCCATCGCCTGCGCATTTTCCAGAGCCGCTTCCGGCCGATGAAACTGAGCCTCAGCGACTCGACCGAGCAGACGCTGATGAAGCTGGTGGTCGACGCCGACAGCGACCGCGTGCTGGGCTGCCACATGGTCGGGCCAGAGGCCGGCGAGATCGTGCAGGGCCTGGCGGTGGCGCTGAAGGCGGGCGCGACCAAGCGCCAGTTCGACGACACCATCGGCATCCATCCGACGGCGGCAGAGGAATTCGTGACCATGCGGACGGCGCTGGGCTGATTGCCTGCCGCCCGCATCCAGCGGACGTCAGGGAGCCGGGGCACCCGCATCAGGCGCAGAGCGACCCGCCGGTGCACGCTCCCCGCGACCGCGCTCGAGCGCCTGCAGGGACTCTGCCAGCGACACCAGGCAGGCATCGAATTCGGCCGCGCTCAACTCGGCCGGCACCGTGATCGGCGTGCCATAGCAGACGTCGATGCGCGTGAAGGGTTTGGGCAGGCGGAACGCATCCCAGCTCGGGAACGACCAGTAGCGCCGCGGCAGCGTCAGGTAGGGCACCACCGGGACGCCGGTCAGGCGCGCCATCTCGATGATGCCGGGCTTGACCTGGTGGGCCGGACCGCTGGGTCCGTCGACCGTCACCGCGCCCGGCGTGCCGCCACGCAGGACTTCGATCATTTCGTCCTTGGCCTGCTTGCCGCCCTTGTCGCGATCACCGCGCCGCGAACTGCCGCGCACCACGCGATGCCCCAGCTTCTCGCAGAGATAGGTCACCGGATCGCCGTCACCCGAGCGCGAGACGATCACGCAGTGGGTCCGCGCACTCTGCGCGAGGATGCCGGCGAACAGGTTCTGGTGCCAGGTCGCCAGGACATAGCCCTGCGATCTGCCAAGCAGATGCGAGCCCTGGCCGTCGGCAGCACGGAAGCGATAGGTCGACGCCAGCAGGCGCACCACGAGATAACCAAGGAACAGCGCCAGGGACTTGAGCATGTGTTACGAATCAGTTGGTGGAGGAGCCGGATCGCGTTTCTTGATCTCGACGCTGTCGTTGATGTTCTGCGGCACTGCCCAGTCTTCGATCTGCATGCCGCCCTGCTTCATGCCCTTGACCAGGCGCGCCAGCGCCGGCCGGCTGCCCTTGGTGGCGATGCCGCAGCCGTTGCGCGCCAATACGGTCTCGAAACGATCGACAAAGGCGCTGCGATCGCGCTGCGCATTGCCCATCGAGGCGCGCGCCCGCGCCCAGGTCTGCGCCTGCAGGTACTCCTGCGAGGTGGTGACGAAGGCCTGGGCCGGAAGCGTTACGACGACGAAGTCGCCGTAACGCGAAGTACGCCCGCCGCCACTGAGGACGCTGAGCAGGAGATTCAGACGGTCGGCCATAACAGGCTCCGGAGATTTGCAGGGCTGCGGATGGGCAGCCAGCTTGCTGGTCTGGGAGCTTGTACAAGGCAGCCGACGTGCAGTCATGACGCCGGGCCATGCAGGCATTGTGCGCCTATTGCCGGGTGCTGTCGCGCGATATGGCTCAATTCGTCCCGATTTGCGCTTTTGCCGCCAGACGCGCACCGTGGGTCATTGTCCGGAGCAGCGCATGGAGCAGGAATTCGTGGTGGGTGATGTCGTCGAGCAGCGTGACAGCGGCCGGCGCATGAAGGTGGAATCGATCGACGACGAAGGCCGTTTCGTCTGCGCCTGGAAGCGCGGCGCGGCGCAGCATCGCCGCAAGTTCACGGCCGCCGAGCTGCTGCGCAGCATGCCGTCGATGCGGATTTCGTAAAAGCGTCACAGCACAAAAAAAGGCCGGGAGTTCCCCGGCCTTTTTTTGTGGCCTGCATCTTCACCGGCGAGTTTCACAGCCGACCTCGCCAGGCAAAAACCCCCCAGGCTTTCGCGGCTTCCCGGACCCGTGCCTCCTCAGGCGATGCCGGTCAGCCGCGCGCTGAACGACCACAGCTCGCGCGCCGCCGCATCGTCCTGCGCCCAGGGCTTCGGCTGGATCGGCTTGCAGTCATACCAGTAGTCACCGCTGCGCCCCTCCACCTCCGGCGAGCTCGCCAGGTAGATCGAGGAACTGGCGCCGCGCTCCGGCGTGCGGAAGAACGGCCGCAGCAGCCGCGTCACGTAGCGCGCCCAGACCGCGTTCTGGTTGCCCAGGCCGGTGCCGACTGCGCCCGGATGCAGGCAGTTCGCGGTCACGCCGCTGCCTTGCAGCTGGCGCGCGAGTTCGCGGTTCCACAGCAGGTTGCAGAGCTTGGAATGGCCGTAGACCTTGAAGGTCGCAAAGCCGCTGCGCTGGAAGTCGAGATCATCCAGCTGCAGGCCCTTGATGAAGGCATGCGCGCCGGAGGACACGCTGACAATGCGTGCCGGCGCCGACTGCAGCAGCCGCGGCCGCAGCAGTTCGGTCAGCAGGAAATAGCCAAGGTGGTTGACCGCGAACATCTCCTCGATGCCATCCGGCGAATGGCGCAGCTGCATGTTGATGACGCCGGCGTTGTTGACCAGCACGTGCAGCGGCTTGCCGGTGGCAAGGAACTCCGCGGCGACGCGACGGATGTCCGCCTGCTTCGCCAGGTCACCGACCAGCAGATGCAGCTGCGGTCGGCAACTGCTCCTGCGTTGCCCTAACTCGGGCATCCCTGCCCTCGCGTTGCCGGTTTCGCGCGCCAGCTCCTGCAGCAGCACCTCGCCCTTGTCGCGGCTGCGCACCAACACGAAGACCTCGGCGCCCTGCGCGGCAAGCGCCTTGGCAGTGGCGCGGCCGATGCCGCTGGTGGCGCCGGTGACCAGGCAGACCTTGTTCTTCATGCACGACTCCCGAAAATCCGACGGCAGATACGGCAAGGCGGGCCCGGATCACTCCGGGCCCGCCTTGCTTTGGCTTGCCTCTCCCACCGGGAGAGGTCGCGCGTAGCGCGGGTGAGGGGCGCGCCGGCAAAATTCACTGAAGGTGATTCAGCTGACCCGCGCCCCTCACCTCGGCAACTGCTCCTGCGTTGCCCTACCTCGGGCATCCATGTCCTCGCCTGCCCCTCTCCCGGAGGGAGAGGGGTTCAGTAGTGCGCTACTTGTTGCCCTCTTTCTCCAGCATGCTCGCCATGCCCGGCTTCGGCGCGGCCGGAGCCGCACCCGGTGCCGGACGCGGCGGCATGCGCGGCATGCCGACGAAGCCGATCGCGAACTGCTCTTCCATGGTCTTCACCTGGTCCTCGGTGTAGCCCATGCCGCCGAGGATTTCCTTGGTGTGCTCGCCGACCAGCAGCGGGCGACCCTGGATCACGCCCGGGGTGTCGGACAGGCTCACCAGCAGGCCGATCTGGTCGAGCTTGCCGACCACCGGGTGCGGGTAGGACACGGTCCACTGGTTCTTCTGGAAGGTCTTGTTGTCGTGCAGCTTGCGCGAGAACTCCGGATCGACGATCTCGACCGGCACGCCGGCCTGGTCGAGCTTCGCAAACCAGCCGGCAGCGGTGTCGGCAGCAATCTTGTCGCCGATGATCTGCGCCAGCGCGGCGTCGTACTTCGTACGCGCCTCGAAGCTCGCAAAGCGCGCGTCGGTGACCAGCTCCGGCAGGCCCAGCACGGCGAACAGCTCGTCCCAGTGCGACTGCTCGACCAGCACGAAGCACAGCCACAGGTCGCTGGCCTTGTAGATGCGGTGACCGGCCGAGTAGCCGACCTGGTCGCCGCCGATGCGCGGACGATCGAAGCCCTTGCCGTCCTTGGTCGCCACCGCGTAGCTGGTGTTCAGCAGCGCAGCGTTGATGATGGACGTGTCGACGAACTGGCCTTCGCCGGTGCGGTCGCGGTGGTAGATCGCCTGGGTGATCGCGACGGCCGAGAGGAAGCCGTTGCCGGTATCACCGAAGCTGGTGAAGCTCCACAGCGGACGGCCTTCCTCGCCGTTGGCGCCGGCGCGGCCCATGCCGCCGTCCTCGAACTGGATGCCCGACAGGCAGGCGCCGGTCTGGTCGTTGCCTGGCAGGCCGGCGCGCACGCCGCGCTCGAAGCCGCGGGTGTGACAGTAGATCAGGTCCGGCTTGATCTGCTTGAGCGACTCGTAGTCGATCTTCAGGCGCTCGGCGGCGTCGTAGCGCATGTTGTGCTGGACCACGTCGGCGGACTTCACCAGGTCCAGCAGGATCTTCATCGCACGCGGATCCTTCAGATTCAGCGTGATCGACTTCTTGCCGCGGTTGGCCATGTAGGCGATGTGCACGCGGTGCCAGAACAGGTCGAACAGGCCGTTGACCTTGATCACCGTGGCGCCGAGATCGCTCAGCAGCTGCGTACCGAAGGGACCGGCGATCGCCAGGCCCAGATCGAGCACGGTGATGCCTTCCAGCGGCGCCTTGAGCTTCTTGCCGTTGGCGGCAGCGGTCGCAGCCTTCGCTTCGGCAATGATCTTCGCGGCTTCCGCCTTCACTTCGGCGGTGTTCGCACCCGGCTTCACTGGAGCAGCGCCCGGCTTACCCTGGGTCTTGCTCATGTTGTAGGCGTTGCCGACCGTGCGGATCGTGCCGAGCACGGGGTCCTTCACTTCCGTCACGCAGCCGTCTTCGAGGAACGCGGGATCAGCCAGCGATTCCTCGATGCTGCGCACCGGCTGCATCGTCATCTCGGCGGTCGCGGCGGCCTCGATCCAGTCCTTCACCGGGAACTTGGCGACGGCCTCGGCGAGGATCGGCTGGTAGTGCGACATCACCAGGATTTCCTCGGGGCCGGTGCCGAAGCGGTCCGGATCGTTCTGCACCGTGAGGTCTGGCGAAGCGTCGAGCGTGTCGCCCGTCGTCGCCTGCAGGATGAAGCGCGGGTTCGGCACCCAGTTATGCAGCCACTTGCCATCCTTGGCCTGGAAATGGCCCTTGGGCGAGCGGTTGCCGAGGATCCAGGTATCGAAGCCCGGGGCGTCGATCTTCTCGGCGCGCTGCCAGACACCGGCGGCGCCGGCGAGCGCGCCCTGCAGCAGCGAGGTCTCGACCCACTGGCCCTTGCCGGTGATCTCGCGCGCACGCAGCGCAGCGGAAATGCCCAGCGAGGCGGTGAAGAAGGCACCGAGGCTCGGCCAGTGCGAGGCCACGAACAGCGGGCCTTCGCGCGGCGCGCCCTGCACCCAGTCCTGCGGGATTTCGAGATCCGGATACGGGTCCGGCTCGCCGTTCATGTGGTTGAGCGCGCCCTCCGCCCAGCCACGCTGTTCGAACATCAGGCCCGAGCGCGCCTGCACCAGCGCGTCATAGGCGGGGCGGTTGCTCAGCTCGTTGTCGCGGCCGTAGCCGGTGATCGAGCAGTACACCAGGCGCGGGTTCAGCGCGCTCAGCGTCTTGAAATCGATACCGAGCTTTTCCGTGGTGCCCGGCGCGTAGGACTCGACCAGCACGTCGGCGACCTGCGCCAGCGCGAGGAAAGCCTTCTTGTCGTCGGCGTTCTTGAGGTCAAGGATCGCGCTGCGCTTGCCGCGCTGCCACACGGTGTAGCCCAGCTGGTTGCGGAACGGATCGCCGCCCGGAGGCTCGATCTTGGTGACCTCGGCGCCGTTGTCCGCCAGCAGCATCGTCGCCATCGGTCCGGCGATGCCCCAGGTCAGGTCCAGCACCTTCAGTTTCTCGAGTACTCCAGCCATGTCCGCTCCTCAAAGTCTTGTGTCGAATCAAAGTGCAACAGCAACAGCGTTTTTTGCCACGGAAGGACACGGAGGAACACGGAAAAATCCGTGTATTCCGTGTAAATCCGTGGCTAAAAAATCTTTTCGCATAAAACAAAAACAGGCGGGACGCCGTTGCCGGCGCCCCGCCCTCACATCACTTAGCCCAGGCCAAAGGTCCTGCGCGCATTGCCCGAGGTGATCTTGATGCGATCGGCCTCCGGGATGCCCGCCTCGGCGAACTGGCTGACGACCTGCTTGCGCGAGTTCGGCCAGCAGGTGGCCGGGTGCGGGAAGTCGGTCGACCAGTACAGGCAATCCGGACCGAAGTACTTGTAGCACTCGGTCAGGCCGCGCGGCTCGTACATGAACGTGGCGCCGCACTGCTGGCGGAAGGTCTCGGAAGGCGGCTTCTTCACGCCCGGGAAGGTGTAGTGCTGGTGCATGCGCGGATCGAGCAGCGACTCGAAGAACCACGGCAGCCAGCCCAGGCCCGGCTCGACGAACAGCACCTTCAGCTTCGGATACTTCTCCAGCGTGCCGGTGAGGATCCACATGCAGATCGTCTCCGCCAGCGGCGCCCAGGCCAGGCCGGTGAAGATGCCCTTCTGCGGCGTCGGGTCACGGCGGAACACGTCCCACAGGTTCTTGTGCAGGTCGAGGTGGTTGAGGATCGTGAGGTTGGTCTCTTCCAGCAGCGACCACAGCGGCGCATAGCGCTTGTCGTAGAAGTCCGGCAGGCCCAGGTCCGAGGGGAACGGCGTCAGCTGCACGCAGCGCGCCTTCTTGTCGCGGGCCAGGCGCTCGACTTCCTTGAGCGCGAAGTCGATGTCGTACAGCGGCAGCTGGTAGGCCGTCATCAGGCGTACCGGGTCATGCGCCGCGAAATCGGCCATCGCGTTGTTGTAGCCCTGGAAGACTTCCTTCCAGTTGTCGCCCATCAGGAAAGGGTTGGCGATCTTGGCGCCGGCCAGCTCGGGGAAGATGACCTCGGCGTAGACGCCGTCCAGGTCCATCGCCTTGAGCTTGCCTTCCGGATTGAAGTGGCCCGGGTCCTTGGCAGCTTCCGGATCGACGAAGTCTTCCAGTTCCAGCTGCGGCTGGCCGCCGCGCAGCACCTTGGCGGCGTATTCCTCGGCCTTCTGGTTGGCATCGTCCCAGACCGCGTGCAGTTCCTTGCGCAGGCGTGCCTTGACCCAGTCGTCCGTGAAATGGACGTGGGAATCGACCGACACCAGCTTTTCCTTGGCTAACTCGACCATGTGTTGCTCCTCCAGCTGTTATATGGCCGGCAGAGCGCCAGCCTGTACTGCCCCAGCATAGGCAGCGGGTCCCTGGGGGCCCATAGCAAAATCTGACAACCGGACGCCCCGCGAAGATTTCCTTTTTAATCAAAGGCTCGCGGGGCGAAACCGACCGCATGGAGAAACCTTAGCCGCCGTTGCGCGGGCTGGCATGACGCATTTGGGTGATACGTCGCGCTTTGGCGATGACTCGATGTCATCGCCTGCGACGGATCACGGCCGGCCATGGACTGCTTGGCCCACTGAGGCATGACTCAATGTCATGCCGAAGTAAGCCAGGCAGGGCCCGGGGATGCTTGAGGTAACAGCAGCCCCGCCACGGATGGCGCCACCTCTCGTCGCGCTACTGCCTGACGATCACCTCCAGCGAGAAGCCGCGGCCCGGGTTGCTGGGATCGGCATCGGTCTCGGCCTCGACCGCAAAGCCGACACCGCCGCGCTTGGAGATGTAAATCGTCAGCGGCTCGCCGTCGGCCGGGCTGACCGTGATCGTGCTGGTGCCGGCGTTGAGCGCCCAGTTGCCGGAGATCGGCTGCGCCAGGCTGTTCTCGGTCTGCGTGGAGAAAACAGCCGCGGTCTGGTTGCAGTTCGCCTCGGTGTACTCGTGCGAATGCGTGCCGAAACTGCTGACGCTGGTGTTGCTGGTGTCGGCGGCGCGGGAAGCGCAGTCCTGGGCCTTGCCGCTGAACCCATTCGAACGGTGGTCCGTCAGGCCGGTGAACGTGCCGTTGGAATTGAAGGTCACGGTGCCGTCCGTGGTGGCGGAGGCCGAATGGAAGCGCTTGACGGCCTCGCTGCTGCCGGTCTCGCTCTTGAGCGCCAGCAGGCGATAGGTGCCGACGACGTCATCCATGGTCAACGGCCCGTTGGCGCTCTCCAGCGCCGTGACCTTGGTCTGCAGCGTCGCCACCTTGGTCTCGAGCGCGTTCACGGCGCTCACCAGGGCCGCGAAATTGGCATTGACCTCGGAGGCCTTCGCCGGTGAGCCGGCGGTGAAAGTGTTGGGTACTGAAGCGGCAAAGGCGCTGGATCCAACCGTCAGGATCAGCAGGCCCGCAAGCATGTTGCGCATGGGAATTCCCCTGTTCACAAGAAGTTTCAGCAATGGACCGCTACTGCCAGACGACCTGGTCCCAGGTGCCCTGGTCCCAGGCCAGCGGCGCGCCGGCGGAACCGCCGCCGCCCCCACCGCCACCGCAACTGACGACCAGCAGTCCGGCGCATGCCAGCGCCAGCAGCAACACCGTCCTGGCCTTGCCCCGTTGCCCCGCAGGCCTGGTGCCCAGGCGCTGCTGCGAACCTGTTCGTTTCATCGGTATCTCCGGATTGGATGACAGGTCCACTCTACGCCCAATTCCCGTCGCGGCAGGTCGATCTGTCCCGACCACGGCACTTGACCTTCCCATGGTGGGAAGCTGCATGGTGTTTCCATCGACCCCACGGAGGTAGGCCATGTACGAGTTCCATGTTCCCGCCATGAGCTGCGGCCACTGCGTCGCCCGCATCACCCGCGCCCTGCAGGATCGCGATGCCGGGGCTCGCGTCGCCGTCGACCTGCCGCGCAAGCGCGTCACCGTCGAGTCCTCCCTGCCGGTCGAGACCCTGCAGCAGGCGCTGGCCTCGGCCGGCTACCCGCCGCGGCAAGGTTCTTGACCTTCCCATCAGGGAAGGCTTGATGATCACCCCACACCAACGGAGATGGCCATGGGCGCCAACGAAACTCCCGACACCGAAAGCTGGCAGCTGAACATCGAGGGCATGAGCTGCGCGTCCTGCGTGCTGCGGGTGGAAAACGCACTGTCGGCAGTTCCCGGCGTACGCCGAGCCAGCGTCAACCTGGCGCTGGAGCGCGCCACGGTGGCGGCCGACCCCGGGGTCCCCGTCACGGCGCTGCAAGCGGCGCTGGAGACGGCCGGCTACACGGCGCGGCCGGTCGGCGAGACGGTGACGGCCCCCACACAGGCCTGGCCGGACTGGGTGCCGGTCGCGCTCGCGGCACTGCTGTCGCTGCCGCTGGTGCTACCGATGCTGGCCATGCCGTTCGGCCTGCACTGGATGCTGCCGGGCGCAATGCAGTGGCTGCTGGCGACCCCTGTGCAGTTCGTCCTTGGTGCGCGCTTCTACCGCGCCGGCTGGAAGTCACTGCGCGGTGGCAGCGGCAGCATGGACCTGCTGGTGGCGCTGGGCACCAGTGCGGCCTGGGGCCTGTCGAGCTGGCTGCTGCTGCAGGGCGCCGCCGCCGATGCGCTGTACTTCGAATCCTCCGCGGCCGTCATCACCCTGGTGCTGCTCGGCAAGTGGCTGGAGGCCCGTGCGCGGCGCCAGACCGGCGAGGCGATCCGCGCGCTGCAGGCCTTGCGCCCGGATACGGCGAGGCTGCGCCGCGACGGGCTGGAGATCGAACTGCCGCTGGCGCAGGTGCAGGTGGGTGATCAGGTGGTGATCCGGCCCGGCGAACGCATCCCGGTGGACGCGCTCGTACTGGAAGGACAAAGCCATGTCGACGAATCGCTGATCACCGGCGAAAGCCTGCCGGCGCTGCGCGCGCCGGGGGATCGGTTGACCGGCGGCGCGGTCAACGGCGAGGGCCTGCTGCTGGCGCGCTGCACCGCGGTCGGCGCGGAAACCACGCTGGCGCGCATCATCCGCCTGGTCGAGTCGGCGCAGGCACAGAAGGCGCCGGTGCAACGGCTGGTCGACCGTGTCAGCGCGGTGTTCGTCCCCGTGGTGGTGCTGCTGGCGCTGGCGACGTTGCTGGGATGGGGCCTGGGCAACGGCGACTGGGAAGAGGCCTTGATCCATGCGGTGGCGGTACTGGTGATTGCCTGCCCCTGCGCGCTGGGCCTGGCGACACCGGCGGCGATCATGGCCGGCACCGGCGTCGCCGCGCGCCACGGCATCCTGATCCGTGACGCGGCGGCGCTGGAGCAGGCGCATCGCGTCGACACCGTGGTGTTCGACAAGACCGGCACGCTGACCCAGGGCCGGCCGACACTGCTGTCGCTGGAATCCCCCGTCGGCAGCAGCGACGAGGCCCTGGCGCTGGCGGCAGCCCTGCAGGCTGGCAGCGAACATCCGCTGGCGCGCGCCGTGCTCGCCGCCGCGGTGGAGCGCGGCCTCCATGTGCCTGCGGCTGGTGCGTTGCGCGCCCTGCCCGGCCGCGGAATCGAGGGCCGGATCGACGGCCGCAAGCTGCTGCTGGGCAGCACCAGGCTGATGCAGGAAATGGCGGTACCGCTGGCCGCACAGCAAGCACGGCAGGCGGCGCTGGAGCGCGAAGGCCACAGCGTCTCCTGGTTGGCCGAGGCCGGTGCAGCGCCGCGACTGCTGGCACTGCTGGCCTTCGGCGATCCGCTCAAGCCCGGTGCAGACGCAGCGCTGCAGCGCCTGCGTGCACAGGGTCGCCGCAGCGTCCTGCTCAGCGGCGACAACCGCGGCAGCGTCGCCACCGTCGCCGAGCGACTCGGCATCGACGAGGCCCGCGGCGAACTGCTGCCGGAAGACAAGGCCGCGGAGATCGCGCGACTGCAGCAACAGGGCCGACGCGTGGCGATGGTCGGCGACGGCATCAATGACGCGCCGGCGCTGGCCGCGGCGGATGTCGGCA
>DATILC010000379.1:0-5901 GCA_035476855.1 Solimonas sp.
GCACAGGCAGCGCAGCCAGTGGAAGCGCCCCCGCAGCAACGAGTCCGGCCAATGCACGTGCAGCACGTCGTAGCGCAAGCCCACCAGATTCTTCGCGCCCAGGTAGCTGAAACGCACCCAGGTCGGCGCCATGCTGACCACCTGGTCTATATAGCGAGTCGTGCCGTCCGGCGGACTGACTGATTCCAGCACCCTGAGCGGGCGGGGCCGGCCAGTGGTCTCGCTCATGCCGATCCCCCGTCGTCAGCGGTCCCCGTGGCGTGGAAGACCCGCGCCACGCCTTCCCGCAGCTTGTTGCGCTCGGTGCGCCCGTCGAGACGCGGTGCGGCCAGCGCGCGCTCGATCGCGACTGGGTCCATGTGAGTCATATCCAAGAGCAGATCCTCCCGGCCCATCGATTCGAGCAGGCCGAGGATCTTCTCGTTCCGGTCATCGATGCAGGCGACAACGTGGCAGCCGGCGCTGGCCGCCAGCAGCAGCACATGCAACCGGTTCGACACGATGAGATCCATGCCGGTGTAGTGTTCCTGCAGAAGCTCGATGTCGCGCGTTTCCTGAACAACGCGCGCTTCGACACCGGCGTCCGCGGCCAGCAGCGCGGCGAGACGATCCATCCCGGGCCGGTCGTTCTCCACCTGGACCGCGAGTTGGCAGCCGACATCGGCCGGCAGGCGGTCGAGCACCTGCCTGACAGCGGCGTGCACCCGCTCGAACTGACCGGGGTGCTGATCGGTGCGGAAGCTGAAACAGACCCGGCGCACTTCGCCACGCGGCCGGTCGGCGCGATCGGCGAGGTTGAATGCCAAATCCGGCAGCACACCCGTCGTTTGAACGTGGAAGGACTGCAGCAGTCTCGACGAGCGAACGTCGCGCACGCAAAACGCATGCATCAAGCTCTGCTTCAATCGCAGGTAAACCGCATGCCGCCGTCCGATCCACTCGTACGAGACCCCCAGGTGGCAGAACTTCACGCCGACGCCGCGCAGCAGTTGGAACAGGCCGAGCAGCAGCGTTCGGCGGACGAACTGCCCCGGCGAGATCTCGCCGACGAAGCCGCCTGGCAGGAAGAAGAAGTAGACCCGCCGCCCCCGCAGGCGCTCTCGCAGCATTGCCAGCAGCAGGCGGCCGTTGCCGTCGACACAGCGCGCATCGTCCGGTAGTTCCAGAATCTCGATGAACCAGCGGGGCGTGGCCGAGGTGTCGACCCAGATCCGGCCGTGCGCCCGCAGCAGTTGTACCAACTCGCGGTTGATCAGCGCGTCGCCGATGTTCTCGAACTGCGTCTTGAGGACAAGGAAGATGGCATTCTGGGCAGCCACACCCGGCGTCTGCTTCATCGGGCCAGAGGACTCGGCTGGGCCTCCGCAGCAGACCCGGAGTCGGCCACCGCACGAGTGGATCTGACGATAGACCTGAGCGCCTGCGGCGCGAGGTTCTGGCACGCAATGCCGATCGCGAAGATCACGTAGGGATAGATCAACGCGTTGTCGGTCAGCAGCATCACGTTGACGAACATCATGAGGACACGCTGCTCGAAGCGCTGCGACGGGCGGTACATCACCGCGAAGAACGCCATCCATGCGATGCCGCCGTACTCGATCAGCATCTTCAACGAGTCGTTGTGCAGGTTGGTCTTGGCCAGGAAGCCCCACCCGCCCTTCATCACCTCATACACGCTCCCCGGCCCCAGCCCGATGAACGTGATGCGCCAAAACTCATGCAGCAAGGTCTCGATCGGATAGTGGTACAGCTGCTGCCGCCCCATCCCGAACTGGTTCGAACTCTGGTCGGTGTAGTCGAAGATCAGCCTGTCGAATGAACCCTGTGCATACTTGACGATCAGGTACAGGTACAGGGCGTTCAACAGCAGCATCGGGATAGGGCGCAGCAGCCTGTCCATCCAGCCGCGCGGCATCATCATCACGACGAAGGCCAGGATGGCGCCGAGTGCAACGATGCGCTTGAGCGTCAGAATGCACAGCACCAGGGCCAGCAGCGCCGGGCGCCAGCGACGTTCGCACACCGCCCAGGCCGCTAGAACCCCGAACACGAAGCTGGTCGTCGCCTCGAAGCTCGATTGCGAGGTCAACGGGTCGAACTGCACGCCCCCACCCTGCCCGCCCTTTCTGGCATACGAGAGGATCGTCGCCACGACGGCGGCCCAAAAGATGTGCCGCCACTGAAGCTTGTACTGGAGCCCGAACGCAAACGGCGACAGCCCGATCAGCATCAGATAGACGTCCTGCAATCCCAGCAGGCTGCCGAGCGGTGCCAGCGCGATCGCGGCGACGATCAACACCAGGTACGGCGGCGCGTTCGGCGACCACGCGACCCGCCCGACGGCCAGCATCGCCAGCAATGCCAGCGGCGGGATCGCATAGGTGAGCACACGGGCGCTGCCCACCAGCATCGTCAAGCCCAAGGTCGCAACGCAGTAGGCCGCCACGAGCCAGTCGATGCGGAGCCCCGCCGCCGTCGAACGGTTCCGCAAATGTCCCATGAACCTCATCGTGCTCCCTCGCAATGGCGTTCTGCCCGGCCGTTTCAGCGCGCTGCCGGCAGCAGCCGCAGCGGCACACGGCCGACGACCAACGTGCCGTCGGTGGCCAGCGGTTCCGGTTCGCTCCACGGCGTCTGCTTGCGGCCCACCGCCCAGCCGGACGGTACGCGCAGCGCCTCGTCCCGCTGCTCAGACCAGACGATCACCGCCGGGCCTTCGGGACCACGCACACGCACGGCATGACCGGCCTCGCCCCAGGCCTCGATCGATTCGACGCGGGCCTCGCGCAGCCAACGGCCCAACATGGCATAACCCGTGCCTGCCTGAGTCGGCGCGCGACTGTCGGGATCGAACAGCATCACCGTCCGACCTCCGATGCCTTCGACGGTGTAGTAGCCGACGGCACTCACGCCTTCGAGCCACATCGTCAGGATGAAGCGCATTGGCAGCGCTTCCACCTCACCGGCTTCGAGCCCTTTGACGTGACAGACACTCTTGCCAGGCGAACTGCACAATGGCGCACCCTCGGTGTTCCACAGCGGCAGGTTCTCGACACGGTAGCGCTGCATCAGCGCGCGCACATTCTTGATGCGCGGCGCCAGCGTCTCCGGGGCGCCCGGCGCATACCAATGGAAGCCGATGGCATCGACGTACCGCCCGCCACCCTGGGCCAGGAAGCGGTCCAGCCACACGATGCCGCTGCTGGTGAAGCCAGGCGAGATCAGCCGGTTGGCGGGATCGACCGACTTCAGCACTTCTGAGGCGACCTTCGCCAGGTCGACGAGCGACACCGTCGGCACGAAGAAGCGTTTGTAGTCGGCCTCGTTCCACAGCTCCCAGTGCGTGATGCGACCTTTGTAGCGCCGGGCCAGCGTCTCGACATAGTCGCGCCACGCGTCGAGACTGATCGGCGCACCGCAGGTACCCGTGCCATAGGGGCAAGTGGCCTGCGGGCTGGCCGAGGCCCATGCCGGAGGCTGGCCCAGCGTCATCAGCAAAGCGGTGCCAGGTGTCTGCCGCCGCACGACGTCCACAAGACCGTCGAGCCGGGTCCACGCCTCGCCGGCACGCTCCTTCCAGGCCTCCGGCGTCGGCGCCAGGTGGTTCCAGTTCGTGCGCATGTCCCAGATCCGGACCAGCCCGGCGCCTAGCGCGGGGACGGTTCGGTACTGGCCGAACTTGTTCAGATGCAGCCCCAACAGCCGAGTGTCAAACGGCGCGACGGCCGGGCCGCCGAGCGGCGCACGCCCTTGATCCTCCAGCTGCGGCGTGCCGACGCGCACCCGCACGCGCGGCGAACGCGGCACGACCCGCAGGTCGAACTCGCCCGGCTCGTCATAAGCCACCCATTGCAGTTCGACGCTGCGCCCCGCGTCGTCGAGCGTGACGTCCTCCTGCACGACCACGTCGTAGGGCGCCCCGGTGCGGCGCACCATCAGCTGCAACTGGCCGCCGGCGTCGCCGGCCAGCTGGACGCGCAGCCGGTAGCGATGGCCGGGCCGCAGCGCCAGCGGGTGCATGACGTGCGCCTGCGGTGAGGCCTGGTCGCGGCCGACGAGCAAGGCCTCGCGCTGCTCGCGGCCGGGGCCTAGTTTGGCCTCGGTCGCATCGCCGAAGCGGTTGATGCGCCAGCCAGCACCACCGCCGCCGGCGGCGCTGTCCGGCCGCGGTTGCGGCTGGGGTGAAGGCTGCGCGCCGACGGCGCCCGCGGCGATGCCGGCCACCATGCAGCAGGCCAGCCACAGTCGCCACGGCGCGGTGGTACGGCGCGTGTCCCCGTGATTGCCGGAAGCCCGGCCACCGGACACCTCGAGCGAGCGATTGCAGACTTGTTTCATGCGTCCTGCCCGTCCAGCACGCGCCGCAGCGCTGCCAGCTGTTGGTCGTTGAACTCCAGCGCCGCGGTGCGCGCGCGGCGCCCCATCGCATCAGCACCGGCGACATCGCGCAGCAGCGCGCACACGGCCGCCGCCATCGCCTCGGCATCATCGTCGGGGACCATGCTGAAGGCGCGGCCTGCCCAGGCTTCCAGGCCACGCGCGCCGCTGCGTGTCGTCACCAGCGGCAGGCCGAAGGCCATTGTCTCCAGCGTCTTGATGCACAGGCCGGTGCCTGAACGCACCGGGTTCAGCGCCACGGCGGCCTGGGCGTAGGCCGCGCCGATGGCCGGTACGCGGCCCAGCTTGCGCACGCCGGGGGTATCGGCCATGGCTCGCCCCACGTCGCCGGCCACCAGCAACTCGAATCCCGGCTCCTGGCGGCGGATGCGCGGCAGCACCTGGTCGGTGAAGTAGCGCGCGCCTTCAACGTTCAGCACGTTGTCGGAGCCGACGAGCAGCGCATGGGCCGTTCTCGCCCGATCCACGGTTTCGTCCGGATCGAACACATGGCCCACGGTTTCCACGCGCGTCCTGGTCCCGGCCAGCAGCGCCTCGAACGAGGCCGCCTCCTCGTGCTGGATGGCAATCACCACGTCCGCCCGCGACAGCCCGCGACGCTCGTCGGCCGCGCACAGCGAGAACCAGCCATAGGCACGGCCGGCCCGAAGCGACAGGCGATGGCGGTCGGTGAAGCGGTCGTGCGTGTCGATGACCTTGCGCACACTTGCCGGGAAGGCGAGCGCCGCGCGCGACAGATAGACGTACTCGACGACGACGACATCGAAAGCCTCGCGGCGCTGCAGGTCACGAAGGCGATCGTCGAGCCGGTCGTCGAACCATGCGTCGAGCGACCAGGTCCAGCCGGCATCGCTGCGCAACCATCGACCCACGCGCCGCCGAGCGTGCTCCGCCGCCCATCCAAGGCCGCGGCGGCGGCGAAACGGCAGCACATGCAGCCTCGATCCGTAGCGCCGTGCCATGGCCGGATCGAGCTCGGCGCCCGGCCGCACCAGCGCCGCAAAATGCACCTCGTGGCCCAGCCGCCCGACGGCATCGACCAGCGTGCGAATCCGGGCCCGGTTGCCGGCCGTGCTTGGGTGCGTGGGCACATCCGAGACGAACAAGACCTTCTTCATGGCTCACGGGCCAGCCGGCGGCAACAGATCGCGCAGATTCGCGAGCGCCAGTTCCTGCACCTGCGGCAGCCGACGGCGCACAGTGGCCTCCAGTTCGGCCAAGTCCGCGTGGAACCGGCGCAGCAGGTCGGTCAGCCTGTCCGGCTCGACCACCTGCGATGGCGGCATCAATAAGTCGGTAGGCAGTTCGAAGTGGCGAAACAGGCCCTGGAACTTGTCTTGGTAGGTCAGTCCGGCGACGGGCCGTCCCTGCCCCAGAGCGGCAATCGCCAGGTGCATGCGGCCGGTCACGACGCCGTCCATCGCGCCGGCCACGGCTTTGAGCGCCGGCGCCGACAGCGGCTGCTCGGGGTGTCTCAGGCGCGGCCCCAGCGACGCAAGGCGG
>DATILC010000380.1:0-5126 GCA_035476855.1 Solimonas sp.
TGGCACAGCGCCGCGCCGGCCGCCTGGTGACGCTGATCGTCGCGATCAGCGGCGAGCGCCTCGCCGCCCTGGGCCAGTGGCTGGATCAGCGCGCCGCAGCCAACAAGCTCGTCGGCATGCGCCTGATGCTGGAACGAGATGTCGAGGGCGTGGCGCAACGCCTGCCGCAGCGGCTGTCGCATACCCGCGAGGACAACGTCATCCGCATGCCGATCTCACCCGAGGTCGAGAACAGCCCGATCCGCAACCTCTACATCTTCAGCCCCGCGATGCACACCCTGGTGGCGCGCATCCGCGGCTTCGCCCAGAACGGCGTCAACCGCGCCTGCCTGCTCGGCGGCCCCGGCAGCGGCAAGACCTCGATGGCCTACTTCTACTACCTGGTGCGCAACCTTGGGCAGTTCGTCTCGGTCAACCTGCTGGCCGAAAACACCCGCGACAAGGCGGCGATCAAGTCCCTGCTCTGCGGCCATGTCGCCGGTGCCTTCCCGGGTGCGGCGGCACGCACCGGTGCCTTCACCCAGGCCCGCGACGGCGTCACCTTCATCGACGAAAGCCACGACATCTCCGGCCCGGTGATGGAAGTGCTGATGGAGGCCCTCGACAGCTCGCAGTACCTGCCCTACGGCGCCACCACCAAGCGCCAGATCGACTGCGCCGTGCTGTTCGCCACCAACCGCAGCTGGACCTACCTGCAGAACGCGGTCAACCTCGACGAGTTCACCCGCATGGGCGCCGCCGTGCTGCAGGTGCCGGAGCTGTCCGACCGCGAGGAGGACATGATCGCGATCATGGCCACCATGCTGAACAAGCTCGGCGCCAAGTGCACCACCTGGACTGCGCCCAGCGGCATCACCGGCGAGGCCTGGGAGCGTATCCGCAACTGCCGCTGGAACGGCAACGTGCGCGGCCTGATCCGCGTGCTGGAAGCCGCCTTCGTCGATACCGCCACCGGTTACGGCAGCAGCCTGATCGAGGAACGCGAGATCGACAACGGCATCACGCTGTGGGAGCCCAAGACCCACCACAGCCACCAGCTGTACGCAACGACCTGAAGCTTCTTTAGTGGGAGCGGCTTTAGCCGCGAACAAGCTTGTTCGCGGCTAAAGCCGCTCCCACGACGAAGCTTCAGTACAGCTCGTCGATCGCGCGCAGGATGTCGGAGCGCGAGATCTGGCCCACCAGCTTGCCGCTCTCGAGCACCGGGAAGCGCTTGAACGGCGCGTCGATGAAACGGTTGGCGATATCCAGCAGGCTGTCGTCGGCGTCGACGGTCGAGGCATTGCGCGACATGAAGTCCTCGACCAGCCCCGCCGGCACGCCCTCGGCGCCGGCCACCAGGGCCACCTTGAGGCAGTCCTTCTCGGACAGCATCCCCAGCAGCTTGCCGTCGCGATCCACCACCGGCGCACCCGAGATGCGGTGCTTGACGATCTGGTGGATCGCGCTGAGCACCTCGGTATCCGGGGTGAAGGTCACCAGGTTCCGCGCCATGTAGTCGCGGACACGCTTGGAATCCAGCACTTGCGACATGTTTTCCTCCGGCTTTTTCCCGATTATGCACCTGTTGCCGGGACGATGACGCAAGGTTCTGACGATCCCGGCCAGCTGTTGTAACCTCCCGGGAACAATCGCATTCTCCCGGAGTCCGCCGCATGTCCCGTCGCCCCCTCGCCGCCATCGCCCTGGCAGCCGCCCTGCTGGTTGCCTGCTCCGCCGTCACGCCGGAAAACTACGCCCGCGTCGAGGCCGGCATGTCGCGCGATGAGGTCTACGCCATCCTCGGCAAGCCGGATCAGGTCAACGGCAGCGGCATCGGCCCGCTGACCCTGTCCAACGAGACCTGGGCCGGTCGCAAGCACAGCATCCACATCACTTTCGGCGGCGACAAGGTTGCGCTGAAGAGCATCGACGCCGCTGGCGAGCAGTGAGCCAGGGCATGTCGAAGACCTACGATGCGGTGACCGCGGTGCTGGTGCACGAGGACGAATTGCTGGTCGTGCGGCGCCAGCCCTTCCTCTCCGCCTTTCCCGGCTACCACGCCTTCCCCGGCGGCAAGGTCGACAAGACCGAGAGCACCGAAGCCCCGGCCGCCGAGCTGCTGGCCGCGATGGAGCCCCGGGTCGCCAACGCGCTGGTGCGCGAACTGCAGGAGGAACTGGGCTGGGACCTGCTGGCCGCCTGCGAAGCCGGCGAGGTCGACAGCATCCAGCCGCTGGGTATCGCGCTGACGCCACCGGTGTTCCCGGTGCGCTTCAACACCCATTTCTATCGCATCACCCTGCGCCAGCGCCCGACCGTCGTGGCCGACACCAACGAGGTGGCGGAGGCCTACTGGACCGCAGCCGCGGCGCTGGTGGAACGCTACGAGGGCGGCCAGCTGCTGTGCGCGCCGCCAACACTGGAAACCCTGCGCGCGCTGTCTGCGGATATCGCTGCCAGCACGGTGCCGAAGCTGCACTTCGAACATCGCGGCGAAGGCGAACTGCCGATGGTCGAGCAGGTCTGCGGCGTGCGCCACATCTGGGTGCGCTCGAACACCATCCCGCCGGCGCAGCACACCAATGCCTACATCCTCGGTGACATGCAGTCGCACCGGGTACTGGTCGATCCCGCCCCGGCTGACGACGCCGAAATGGACAGGCTGATCGCGATGGCACAGCGCTACGGCGTGCACGAGATCTTCCTGACCCATCATCACCACGACCATCGCGAGCGCGCCGACGTGATGGCGCGGCGCATGCAGATCCCGGTCGGCATGTCGGAAGACACGCGCCATCGCATCTGGGACAAGACCGAGGGCCGCTTCTTCGAGGGCATCCCCACGCTCAACCTCTACCAGGATGGCGATGTGCTGTGTCGCTGGCTCGGCCAGGCGGTGCGCGTGATCGCGGTGCCGGGCCACGACGAGGGACAGCTGGCGCTGATGCCGGACAACCGCGCGTGGTGCCTGGTCGGCGACCTGATCCAGGGACTCGGGACGGTGGTCATCGCCAAGCCCGAGGGCCACATGGGCCGCTACTTCGACTCGCTGCGCAAGATCATCGCGCTCAAGCCGCAGGTGATCCTGCCCTCGCACGGCGCCGCACTGGGCACGGTGCACCGCCTGCAGGAAACGCTGAAGCACCGCGAGGCGCGCGAACTGCAGATTCTCGAACTGCACGAGCAAGGCAAGAGCGTCGACGAGATGCTGCCGATGGTCTATGCCGGCGTCGACAAGTTCCTGTGGCCGCTGGCACGCATGAACATCGAAAGCCACCTCGACAAGCTGCGCGACGAGGGCCGGCTGGCGGCCTGAACCAGGGCCTGTCACCCCCCGATCGCTGCGGCGGGGAGTGGGTGACAGGCCCTACTACTGCTGCTGTGCGTCCAGCGCCTGGTCGAGCTGGCCCTTGCGCTGGTCGCTGGTATCGAGCGTGCCGTCGACCTTGTCGGCGATGGCATTGCCGGAGTAGCCGATCGATTCGGTGTTGCGGATGTTGCGGGTTTCCTCGCGGCCCTGCGGTTCGGGCTGCGCCGCCACCGGCTCGGGTCCGCCATTGCAGGCCGCCAGCAGCAGGGCCGGCGCGAGGCACAGGTACAGGGATTTCATGGCGCGTCTCCGCGATCGGGGAGACGCAGTGTAGCGCCTGCGGCTACTTCCTCAGCAGCATCTGCAGCTTGACCTCGCCGTCCTCGATGCGCTGCACCTTGACCGCGACATAGCCCAGCTCCGGCGCGATCCAGAAGCGCATGCGCGTGTCCGGGTCGTTGACGCGCTCCACCAGCAGCGTGTCGTAGCTGCCGGCCGGCGTCTCGACCTTCTGTCGCCCCACCATGGCAAAGCGGTAGCTGCGCGCGCGGCGGTTGTCGAGCAGCTGGAACTCGATCGGCTCGGGCTTGGGATTGTCGATGTTGCGGATCACCCACTGGCGCACCGCCAGCTGCATCAACTGGCGATCGACGCCGTTGTCCGGCAGTTCGCGCAGGGTGACTTCGCCGCCCTTGATGACCTTCAGCGACTTCGCCTTCCAGTCGAAGTCCAGGGTGAAGCCATCCTTGGGCCGCTTGTCGTTCTGGTACTGGAAATGCCGCGGCACGATGCGGTCGCCGATCACGCAGAACTCGCTGGTCTCGCGCGGCGAGCCATAGGTCCAGCGCACGATCGCCAGCGGCTTGGTGCGGGTCTCGTAGCGGTAGCAGCCGTTCTCCAGCGGCGACAGCGTGATGCTGCCCTCGCCCAGTCCCATCGAGCCCCAGGACACCTCGTACTGATTGCTGTGCGGCTGGAACGGATCGATCGTGCCGGCCTGGACCACGGCCGTGGCGGTCAGCAGCAGCGCAGCGAGCAGGGCTTTCATTGAAACTCCCGTTCCAGGTTTGCCAGTGTCAGCGGCGCTGCAAGCGGCCGGCCCTGCAGGCAGGCACGACCGTCGCGCAATTCGAGTTCGCCGCGCGCCATCCAGGCAACGGCCTGGGGATAGATCCGGACTTCGATGTCCTGCATGACGCGCTCTGCCAAGGATTCAGTCGTATCTTCCGCCAGCACACTGAATTGGCCCTGAATAATGCACGGTCCGCCGTCGAGTTCCTCGGTGACGAAATGCACCGTCGCACCGTGCTCGCGCTCGCCCGCTTCCAGCACGCGCTGGTGTGTCTTCAGCCCGGGATGACGCGGCAGCAGCGAGGGATGGATATTGAGCATGCGGCCGAGGAAGCGACGCACGAAGGCCGCGCCGACCACGCGCATGAAGCCGGCCATCACCACGATGTCGGGCCGCTGCGCTTCGATCGCCTCGGCCAGCGCCGCGTCGAAGGCCTCGCGGCTGGCGTAGTCGGCATGCGGCAGCGCGATCGCCGGCACACCGGCGATGCGCGCGCGCTCCAGTGCATAGGCACCGGCCTTGTTGCAGATCACCGCGACGATCTGCGCGCCGAGGCTGCCGGCCTGCGCCGCATCCAGCAGGGCCTGCAGGTTGCGACCGTTGCCGGAGACCAGAACGACGACCCGCTTCACGTCAGGTCTCCATGAGCCGTCCATGGCCGGGCGCTCGGTGGGACGAGAGTCCACTGGACTCTCGTCGCAGCCGCTGGATCAGGCGCAGTGCTACTAGGCAAACCTGACGTCCGGCTCGCCCTTCTTGCCT
>DATILC010000381.1:0-22698 GCA_035476855.1 Solimonas sp.
GCGGCCGTGACCGACTTCGATGTCGGCATCGGCATCCACTCCGGTGCCGCGGTGGTCGGCTTCATCGGCGCCGAGCAGAAGCTGGAGTACACCGCGATCGGCGACACCGTGAACCTCGCCAGCCGCGTCGAGGGCCTGACCAAGGGCGTGGCGCGCATCCTGGTGTCGAGCGAGACCGCGGAACTGTGCGGGACGCAGTTCCGGTTCGTGGCGCGGGGTTCGTTCAAGGTCAAGGGCAGGGCGCAGGAAGTGCAACTGTTTGAACCGGAGGAGTCATGAAGAGACTTATGTTCATCGCCGCGGCCTTGTTCAGCGCCGCGGCAGCAGCGGAGAGCGGCGTGCTGGCGCGCGCCACCGAACTGAAGAAGGAACCCTTCAGCGATGCGGCCACCGTGCAGGAGCTGCCGGCCGCCACTGCGGTCGAGGTGTTGGCGCGCAAGGGTGCGTGGATGCAGGTCAAGGCCGGCGCACAAAGCGGCTGGGTGCGACTGCTGGCGGTGCGCATGGGCGCCAACGCCGCGCGCAGCGGCGAGTCGGGCCTGATGAAGGCGGCCAACGTCGCGCTCAGCGGCTCCAGCGGCACCGCGGTGGCCACCGGCGTGCGTGGGCTCGACAAGGAACAGATCGCCAACGCCTCGCCCAATCCGGCGGAGCTGGCGAAGATGGATCGCCACGCCGCCGCCGAAGGGCAGGCGCGCAGCTTCGCCGCGGCCGCGCCGCTGGGCGAGCAGACCGTGCCGTACCTGCAGTAGGAGGCCGACCATGAACATCACACGCAATCTGTTCGCGCTGGCCCTGCTGGCGGGCAGCAGCAGTGCCTCCGCCGCCGGTTTCGGCGACTTCCTCAACCAGGCCTCGGATGCCATCGGCACCTACGGCCAGCAGGCCGCCGACGTCGTCACCGACAAGGGTGTCGACGAGGAACGCCAGATCGGCAGCGAATGGGCCGCGACCCTGCTCGGTGCCGCGCCGCTGTGGACCAACGACAAGGCGCAGCGTTACGTCAACGAGGTCGGCCTGTGGCTGGCGCTGCACAGCGAGCGGCCGCAGCTGGCCTGGCGCTTCGGCGTGCTCGATTCGCCCAACGTCAATGCCTTCGCCACGCCCGGCGGCTATGTCTTCATCACCCGCGGCCTGCTGGCGCGCATGCGCAACGAGGCCGAGCTGGCCGGCGTGCTGGCGCACGAGATCGCCCACGTCGTCGAGAAGCATCACCTCGAGGCGCTGCGCAAGGCACAGGGCCTTGGCCTCGGTGCCGGCCTGCTGAAGCAGTTCGCGATCAAGGACAAGGGCAATGCCGCGGTCAACGATCGCCTGCTGGGCGGCGTCAAGGAAGTGGCGAGCCGCGGCCTCGACAAAGGCGACGAATACGAGGCCGATCGCATGGGCGTGGTGATCGCGACACGCGCGGGCTACGACCCCTACGGCCTGCCGGCGGTGCTGCAGACCCTGCAGGCGCTCAACGCGCAGGACTCGACGCTGGCGCTGATGTTCGCCACGCATCCGGAACCGGGTGCGCGCCTTGATGCGCTGGACAAGGCGATGGGTGTGACGCTCGAAGCCTATGCTGCGCAGCCGCAGCTGCAGCCGCGCTTCCAGAAGACGGTGGGCAAGCCTTGATTCCTGCAGTCCCGACTGCGGCGCAGAACGCCGCTGCCATCGACGCACGCCTGCGTATCGAGCTCGATGCATTGCGCGAGCGTTCGCTGTACCGCGTGCGTCGCGTGATCGAGGGCGCGCATGGCGCCGAGATCACGGTCAACGGCCAGCGCTGCATCAACTTCTGCAGCAACGACTACCTTGGCCTTGCCGCCGATCCGCGCGTCGCCGAGGCCGCGCGCGCGGCACTGGCCGATGGCACGGGCAGCGGTGCCGCGGCGCTGATCTCCGGCTACAACCGCGAACACCAGGCACTGGAAGAGGAGCTGGCGGCCTTTCTCGGCCGGCCGCGTGCACTGCTGTTCTCTTCCGGCTGGGCAGCGAACCTCGGCGTGATCCGCGCACTGGCTGGCCGCGGCGATTCGCTGGTGGCGGATGAGCTCAACCACGCCTCGCTGATCGACGGCGGTCGTCTGAGTGGCGCGCAGTACCTGCGGGCCAGCCATGCGGACCTCAATGCCTTTGCGATCGCGCTGGCGGCCGCCGACGGCCAGCACCGCATGCTGGTGACGGACTCGGTGTTCAGCATGGACGGCGACCTCGCACCGCTGCCGCAACTGGCGCAGCTCTGTGCCATGCGCGGCGCGACCCTGATGGTCGACGATGCGCATGGTTTCGGCGTGCTGGGGGAGGGCGGCCAAGGTGCGGTGCGGGCCGCCGGCCTGGGTGTCGACGAGGTGCCGGTGTACGTCGCCACGCTGGGCAAGTCGTTGGGCTGTGCCGGTGCCTTCGTTGCCGGCTCCGAGGCCCTGATCGAATTCCTGATCCAGCGCGCCCGCACCTGGGTGTTCTCCACCGCGCCGCCGCCGCCGATCGCCGCTGCCGCACGTCGTGCGCTGCGTATCGTGCAGGACGAGCCGCAGCGTCGTGCGCAGCTGCAGGACAACGTGCGGCGCTTCCGCGAAGGCGCACGCCAGCTCGGCATTCCACTGGCGCCTTCCGAGACGCCGATCCAGCCCTTGCTGATGGGCGAGGAGCAGCGCGCACTCGACCTGTCGCAATACCTGTTCGAGCGCGGTCACTGGGTGGCGGCGATCCGTCCGCCGACGGTGCCGCACGGCACCTCGCGCCTGCGCATCACCTTTGCGGCGACACATACCGCGGCGCAGATCGACCGCCTGCTGGCCGACCTGGCGGAAGGCCTGCGCGGATGAACGCAGCCGCAGCGGCAGGCATCGATCCGCGGCTGGCGACGCGCAACTTCTGCGCTGCCGCCGGCAGCTACGACCGTGCCGCGCAGCTGCAGCAGCAGACGCGCGAGCATCTGCTGGAGGAGTTGTTCGCCAGGGTTGCGGCGCCGCAGCGCCTGCTCGATCTGGGCTGCGGCACGGGTCTCGGCGCGCGCGCCCTCCAGGCGCGCTGGCCGCAGGCCGCGGTGCTGGCGCTGGACCGCGCACCGGGCATGGCGCGCAGCACGCGTGACTCCGGCACGGGCACTGCGCTGATCGGCGATGCGCAGTGCCTGCCGCTGGCGACGCAGTCCTGCGATGCGATCCTGTCCAACCTGGTGCTGCAATGGTGTCCGCAGCCGCAGCGCGCGCTGGATGAATGCGCCCGCGTGCTGCGTCCCGGCGGGCGCCTGTTGTTCAGCGTGCCGGGGCCGGCGACGCTGCAGGAGCTGCGCAGCGCCTGGCGCTGCATCGACGATGCCGAGCATGTGCACCGCTTCGACCCGGCCGCGGCCTGGGCACAGCGTGCCGGGCAGGCCGGGCTGCAGGTCGAACTGCTGCAGACCGTGGAGTTGCGCCAGTTCCATGCCGATGTGCGGCGGCTGATGCAGGGCCTGCGCGACATCGGCGCGCGCAACAGCAGTGCGCAGCGCCGCCGCGGCCTGCTCGGCCGCACGACATTACAACGACTGGCCGCGGCCTATGCGCCCTGGACCACGGATGCCGGCGTCAGCGCGACCTGGGACATCGTCTACGCCGTGCTGCGTCGACCGGCATGAAAAGCCACACGCTGTTCGTCACCGCCACTGACACCGGCGCCGGCAAGACCCTGGCCTCCTGCGCGCTGCTGCATGCGCTGCGCAAGGAAGGCCGCAAGGTCTGCGGCTTCAAGCCGGTCGCGGCCGGCGGCGAGATCCATGACGGTGAACTGCAGAACGAGGACGTGCGTGCGCTGCAGGCCGCGGCCGGCACGCGCGAGCCCTATGCGCGGCTCAATCCCTGCCTGCTGCGCGAGCCGGCGGCGCCGCATCTGGCGGCGGCGATGGAAGGACGGCGCATCCGCATCGCCGAACTTGATGCCGCGCATCGCGAACTGGCGGCGCGCCACGAGGTGATCGTGGCCGAGGGCGCCGGCGGTTGGCAGGTGCCGCTGGACGAGGTCTGGACCCTCGGCAACTGGGTGGCCGAACACGACTGGCCGGTGATCCTGGTGGTCGGCATGCGCCTGGGTTGCCTCAACCACGCCCTGCTGACCGCCGAGGCGATCACGCGGCGCACGCGCCTGGCCGGCTGGATCGCCAACGTGTTGCCGCCGGCGATGCCCTTGCTGGAAGCCAATATCGACACGCTGCGCCGGCGCTTCGCGGCGCCGCTGCTCGGGGTGATCCCGGAAAACGCCGATGTCGCCACCGCGGCCAAAGCGCTGGACCGCGCGCAACTGCGGCGGCTGCTGGAGTCGAAGCCGGCTCAGCCGGAGGATCCGGACGAGGACTGAGCGCGGCGCAGCAGCGCCAGCCGCGTCAGCGCCTGCAGGGCCAGCGCCACGCCGGTGGCGGCGACGAAGGCCCCGGTGATGCCCAGCCGCGGCAACCCCAGGGCCAGCACCAGGCAGAAGCCGGCGAAGGCGAAGTAGCCGTAGACCATGCCGCGCAGCAGGCCGATGGCGAAGCCGGCACCGGCATGGCGGTGCGAGAACAGCGCCAGCACCGAGGCCATCACCGGGAACATCGCCAGCAGGCCGCTGAGCCGTGGTCCCATGCGGCTGGCGAAGGCGGTCACCAGCAGCACCAGCAGTGCACCCGCCACCATGCGCCAGGGAATATCGCTGCGCGCCGGGCGGCCGGGCACGGCCAGCGGCGGCGGATCGGGATAGAGCAGGGGAGCCAGCAGCAGGGCGACGGCGACCGTGCCGGCCGACAGCGCCAGCGGCGGCGCCCAGGCATCGAGTGCGGCCACCGCCGGGGCATAGGCCAGGAAGGCCAGGGCGCTGCTGGCCGGCCAGGACCCGCGCGTCGCCGACCAGGCATAGACCACGCCGAACACCAGGATCGCCAGCACCGCCGACAGGGTCGCCGCGGCGGCCTGGGCGGCGAAAGCAGGCCCCTGTTCGGCGGCAATGAAGAACAGGATCGGCCCGGAAACGACCGGAAATGCCGACAGCCAGCCCGCCACCCCGGGTCCCCAGCGGCGGCCGGCCAGGGTCACCGCGGCGATCAGGGCCGGGACCAGGCTCAGCTTCAGGGCGAGTGCGGCGCTCATGTCGCGGGTGGGATGACGGCTTGCGGGGCGGCGAATATACGCCGTCGTGGTGCGGGGAAACCGGTCCGGCATGGCGAAAAGGCTCCGGAAATCTGGTGGTCGACCTTTTCCGCAGACCGGCCCTTGCACTACAATTCCGCGGCTGGACGCTGTCGCAAATGACTGCCCCCGTTGAAACGAGACTGGTTATAGGCCCCAATGCCTCGCTGACCTCGCGTCAGGCGGCCTGGTTCATGGCCGTGGCCAGTCTGTTCGGACTCGGGATCGCAGCTGTTTTTGCCGCTCTGGGCTTTTGGCCGATCTTTCCGTTTGCGGGACTGGAGTTGACGGCGCTGGGGGCGGCCTTGTGGGTTTCCCTGAAGCGCAATCACTACCGTGAGGTGCTCTGCTTCGCAGCCGGGCAGCTCGCGGTGGAGTTCGGCACGCTCGATACGGGCGTGCAGCGCAGGGTGGTCCTGCCACGTAGCTGGACACAGGTGGTGCTGGAGCGCGGTGAACGCGCCAGCGACCCGCTGAGGTTGTTGCTGATGTACGCAGGGCAGCGCATCGAGATCGGACGCTGCCTGACGGATGAGGAACGCAGCCGCCTGGGGCAGCGCATCCGGGAACTGCTGAAACCGCTGCCCTGAGTGCGGCGGTACAGATGGTCGGGGTTTTTCCCCGGCACGAAGCTTATGTTCGGGAGAGTAAGGCGATGAAGATGGGATGGCTTGCGCGACTCGCAGCAGGTACCACACTGGCTCTGGCGGCAGTTTCCGCCGGGGCTTACACGGAAAGCAGCGGCGGCTACAACCTGCCGACCGGCGTCACCGACCTCAGCCAGGAGGTCTTTGACCTGCACATGCTGATCTTCTGGGTCTGCGTGGCGATCGGCGTGGTCGTGTTCGGCGTGATGTTCTGGTCGATCCTGCATCACCGCAAGTCCAAGGGCCACAAGCCGGCCGACTTCCACGAATCGACCCTGGTCGAGATCCTGTGGACCTCGGCGCCCTTCATCATCCTGATCGGCATGGCGATCCCGGCCGCCGGCACCCTGATCAAGATGGAAGACACCCGCGGCGCCGACATGACCGTCAAGGTCACCGGCTACCAGTGGAAGTGGCAGTACGACTACCTCGGCGAGAACGTCAGCTACTACTCGACGCTGAGCGCCGAATCGAACAAGGCGCGCCAGCTGGGTTCGGGCATCGATCCCAACACGGTGCCGAACTACCTGGTCGACGTCGACAACCCACTGGTGCTGCCGGTCGGCAAGAAGGTGCGTTTCCTGGTGACTTCGGCCGACGTCATCCACGCCTGGTGGGTGCCGGAAATCGCCGTCAAGAAGGACGCCATCCCGGGCTACGTCAACGAAACCTGGGCCAAGATCAACACCCCGGGCACCTACCGCGGCGTCTGTGCCGAGCTCTGCGGTCGCGATCATGGCTTCATGCCGATCGTGGTCAAGGCGGTGACCGAGGCCGAGTACAAGGAATGGCTGGCCAAGCAGAAGGGTGGCGCAGCCGCGCCCGCTCCCGCCGCTGCTGCGCCGGCCGTGGTCGAAGTGGCCGCCGCCCCGGCCGCGACCGCCACCGACGCCAAGCCTGATGCCGCCGCGATCGAAGTTGCCGCCGCTCCGGCTGCCGCTGCGCCCGCTGCCGCCAAGGACCTGTCGAAGGACGAGCTGATGAAGAAGGGCCAGGAGGTCTACACGGCCAACTGCTCCGCCTGCCACCAGGCCACCGGCGCGGGCATGGCACCGACCTTCCCCTCGCTGATCGGCAGCCCGGTGATCAAGGGCCCCGCCGCCGGACACGTCAAGCAGACGCTCGCCGGCAAGAACGTGATGCCGCCGTTCAAGCACCTGTCCGATCTCGACATCGCTGCCGTCGTCACCTACGAGCGCAACTCGTGGGGCAATTCCGGCGGCCTCGTGCAGCCGTCCGCCGTCGCCGCCGCGCGCAAGTAAACAGAGCTTCAGGAGTTAAGTCACATGGCTCATCACGACCACGCCCACGCCGACCACGCGCACGACGATCACGAGCACCATGGCCCCGAGAAGGGGATCATGCGCTGGATCAAGACCACCAATCACAAGGACCTGGGAACGCTGTACCTGTTCCTATCGTTCACCATGTTCTTCATCGGCGGCCTGATGTCGCTGGTGATCCGTGCGGAACTGTGGATGCCGGGCCTGCAGTTCGTCGATCCCGAATTCTTCAACCAGATGACCACCATGCACGCGCTGGTGATGATCTTCGGCGGCGTCATGCCGGGTTGGGTCGGTCTCGCCAACTGGATGGTGCCGATGATGATCGGCTGCTCCGACCTGGCGCTGCCGCGCATCAACAACTGGGGCTTCTGGATCCTGCCGTTCGCCTTCGCCCTGCTGCTGTCGACCCTGTTCATGGCCGGCGGCGCTCCGGCCGGTGGCTGGACCATGTACCCGCCGCTGGTGATGCAGACCGGTGATGCCTTCCCGTTCCTGATCTTCGCGGTCCATCTCATGGGCGTGTCCTCGATCACCGGCGCGATCAACGTCGCCGTGACGATCCTGAACATGCGCGCCCCGGGCATGAGCCTGCTGAAGATGCCGCTGTTCGTCTGGACCTGGCTGATCACCGCCTACCTGCTGATCGCAGTCATGCCGGTGCTCGCCGGTGCCGTCACCATGCTGCTGACCGACAAGTACTTCGGCACCAGCTTCTTCGCCGCGTCCGGCGGCGGCGACCCGGTGATGTTCCAGCACATCTTCTGGTTCTTCGGCCATCCCGAGGTCTACATCCTGATCCTGCCGGCCTTCGGCATCGTCAGCACCATCATCCCGACCTTCGCCCGCAAGGCGCTGTTCGGCTATGACTCGATGGTCTACGCGGTGGCCTCGATCGCCTTCCTGTCGTTCATCGTGTGGGCGCACCACATGTTCACCGTCGGCATGCCGCTGGCCGGTGAGCTGTTCTTCATGTTCGCGACCATGCTGATCGCCGTGCCGACGGGCGTGAAGGTGTTCAACTGGATCGCGACGATGTGGAAGGGCTCGATGACCTTCGAGACCCCGATGCTGTTCGCGATCGCCTTCGTGTTCCTGTTCTCGATCGGTGGCTTCTCGGGCCTGATGCTCGCGATCACGCCGGTGGACTTCCAGTACCACGACACCTACTTCGTGGTCGCGCATTTCCACTACGTGCTGGTGCCGGGCGCGGTGTTCGCGATCCTCGCGGGCGTCTACTACTGGATCCCGAAGTGGACCGGCCGCATGTACAACGAGAGCTGGGGCAAGATCCATTTCTGGCTCTCGGCGGTGTTCATCAACCTGACCTTCTTCCCGCAGCACTTCGCAGGCCTCGCCGGCATGCAGCGCCGCGTGCCGGATTACGCCGTGCAGTTCGTCGACTGGAACATCTGGTCGTCGATCGGCGCCTTCGGCTTCTTCGTCGCCCAGTTCATCTTCATCTTCAACATGCTGGCCTGCTGCTATGGCTGGTTCGGCCGCAAGCAGGGCCTGCCGGACCGCATCTGGGAAGGCGCGCATGGCCTGGAGTGGACCGTGCCTTCGCCGGCGCCGTACCACACCTTCGAGGATCCGCCGCAGATTGGCGCGGGTGAAGTGACCGCAGTGCACGACGAGTTCGACGCGCTGGATCACCACAAGCTGAGCTGATGAAGCCGTCGGACCGAGCGGCACGAGCCCGCCGCAACGTGATCCTGGGCGTGGCACACGCCCTGGTCGCGGTCGGCATCGTGGCCCTGTTCTTCTACGTGCAGACGCAGCGCTGATGAAACCGGCGCTGCGCAGCAGCTGGAAGATGGCCGCGGTGGTGGCGGGCATGTTCGGGTTTGGCTACGCGATGGTGCCGATGTACAACGCCCTGTGCGATGCCATCGGCCTCAACGGCAAGGTAAAGATGCAGGCGGCGGTTGCGACACCGGTGCAGGTGGACGAAAGTCGCCTGGTGACGGTGGAGTTCGTGACCACCGTCAACGGTGGCGGTCCGTGGAAGTTCCACGCCGAGCAGGCGCGGGTGCAGGTGCATCCGGGTCAGCTGACGACGGTGAAGTTCTACGCCCGCAATACCGATGCACGTGATCTCGTGGCCCAGGCGGTGCCCAACGTGGCGCCGATGGAAGCTGCGAAGCACATGCGCAAGACCGACTGTTTCTGCTTCAACAAGCAGCCCTTCAAGGCTGGCGAGGAGAAGCACATGCCGGTGGTGTTCATGCTCGATCCGGCCTTGCCGAAGGGCGTCGACACCGTCACGCTGTCGTACACGTTTTTTGATGTGACCGAGGTAGCCCGGCAGGGCGACCCGGAAAAACCGAAGATTTGAGATAGAGAGGGATCGTCATGGGCAGCCAAGCCACTCCTAACCCCGACCGTTATTTCGTGCCTGCGCCCAGCGCCTGGCCATTCGTGCTGACGGTCGCGCTCGTCGCCATCGTCATCGGCGCAGCCGGCTACCTGGAAGACCGGCACATCGGGCCGCTGCCGATCTACCTCGGTGCGGCGCTGTTCGTCTACGTCGTGTTCAGCTGGTTCCGTGGCGTCGCCCACGAGAGCGAAGGCGGCTTCTACGGCGCCCAGGTCGACCGCACCTTCCGCTGGTCGATGGCCTGGTTCATCTTCTCCGAGGTGATGTTCTTCGCCGCCTTCTTCGGCGCCCTGTACTACGCCCGTGGCCTGTCGCTGCCCTGGCTGTCCGGCGAAGGCAGCAAGATCCAGACGAACCTGCAGCTGTGGCCTGGCTTCGAAAACGCCTGGCCGTCGAACGGCCCGGCCAACGTCGGCGGCGCCTTCGAGACCATCCCGGCCTTCGACGTGCCCTTCGTCAACACCCTGATCCTGCTGACCTCGGGCGTGACCCTGACCATGGCCCACCATGCGCTGAAGGCTGGCCACCGCACCACCACGATCCTGTGGATGTGGGTGACCGTGCTGCTGGGCTGCGCCTTCCTCTACCTGCAGGCCGAGGAGTACATGCATGCCTACGGCGAGCTCAACCTGAAGCTCACCTCCGGCATCTACGGCTCGACCTTCTTCATGCTGACCGGCTTCCACGGCATGCACGTGACGCTCGGCACGCTGATGCTGTTCGTGATCACCTGCCGCCTGATGTCCGGCCACTTCAAGCCGGATTCGCACTTCGGCTTCGAGGGCGTGGCCTGGTACTGGCACTTCGTCGACGTGGTCTGGATCGGCCTGTTCATCGTCGTCTACTGGCTGTAACGGCCAGGCAAGAAAAAAGGGCGGCCCGGCGGCCGCCCTTTTTTCCGTTTCTGGAAGCTCAAGGCGCGCTTTCGGCGGCGGGCGGCTTGGGTACGCGGTAGGCGCTGTGCGGCTGGATCCAGCCCATGAAGTAGCTCAGCAGCAGGAACAGGATCAGCGTGACCGACAGTGCCACGCGCAGCTTGAGGCTGTTGAGCATGCGGCGGCGGTTGCCGGGATCCTTGACCAGGAAGGTGCCGCCGGCGATCAGGGCGCCGACGATGGCCAGCAGCAGCACGATGACGATGGTTTTGACGAGCATGGAAAGGGTTTTCGGATGTGCCTGGAACGACCTGGCGGGAACGCCGGGACCTGCGGGCGGTCATCTTAGCCCGCTGCGCTGCCGGGACACAGATCGTCACCCATGAGCCGTTATTCCTTCCGTCCGCCGCTGTGGTCCTGGCCCCTGGTCGCTGCGCTCAGCGCGCTGATGATCAGTCTGGGCCTGTGGCAGTACCACCGCGGACAGGACAAGGAAGGCTTGCAGCAGCGCTACCAGGCCGCTGCCGCCGGCAGCGCCCAGCCGCTGCAGGCCGGCGAGGCGCCGCAGGCGGGCCAGATGCACAAGCGCAGCGTCTCCGGTAGCTATCTGGCGCAGCAGCAGCTGCTGCTCGACAACCAGAGCCTGAAGCACCGGCCCGGCTACCACGCCTGGACGCCGCTGCGTCGCGAGGATGGCTCGCTGGTGATGGTCGACCGCGGCTGGCTGCCGGCGGACGCCGACCGCAGCCGTCTGCCGTCGCTGCCGGCACCGGAAGGGCCGGTGACGGTGGAGGGCTACTGGCGGCCCCTGCCGGAGCCCGGCCTGCGGGTCGACGACCGGGCCTGCGCCGCCAGCGGGTTCCCGCGGCTGGTGCAGTATCCGCGGCAGGAGGAACTGCGCTGCCTGTATCCGGGCGAGCGGGTCGCCCCCGGCCTGCTGCTGCTGAGCCCCGAGGCTGCCGGCGGCTTCGAGCGCAGCTGGGATATCGGCGTCGAGGTGCCGCCGGCCAAGCACTATGGCTATGCCCTGCAGTGGTTCGCTTTCACCGCGACGCTGCTGGTCCTGTTCATCAAGCTCAACCTGAAACGTCGTCATGAACAATCCTGATCTCTCCATCCGGCGCGGCCGGCAGCAGTTCCTGCTGCTGGCGGCGCTGTTCTTCGCGCCCCTGCTGCTGGCGGTGGTGTTCTACTTCTTCCTGCCGCAGTTGCAGCCCTCGGGGCATACCAACTACGGACAGCTGGTCGCCCCGGCGCAACCGGCGCCGGACTTCCGCTTCGTCGACGCCGAGGGCAAGCCGGCGGACCGCACGGTGCTGCGCGGCCACTGGAGCTATGTCTATCTCGCCGCCCGCGACTGCGATACCGAGTGCCAGCAGAAGCTTTACCAGATGCGTCAGATCCGCACCCTGCTCAACGAGAAGCGCCCGCGCGTGCGTCGCATCTACCTGGCCCCGGACCTGGCCGCGCTGCAGGCGGCGCAGGCACTGCTCAAGCCGACCCATCCGGACCTGCACTTCTACGCGCTGACCGGCGAAGGCGCGGCCCCGGCCGAATTCTTCAAGGCCCGCGATCCGCAGGCGCTGTACCTGACCGATCCGCTGGCCAACTGGCTGATGGTCTACCCCGGCGACGCCAACTCGACGGGCATCCTCAAGGACATCAAGAAGCTGCTGCGCTTGAGCCAGATCGGCTGAACGGCCCCGCCCTGGTCAATCGAGTAAAATCCGCGCCCCCGGCCCCAGGCCGGGCATCCCCGTCGTCCGAGTCGAGCATGTCCTGGTTCCGTCGCATCAATTTCCTGGCCTTGTGCCTCTGCTTCGGCGTCGTCGTGCTGGGCGCCTATGTGCGCCTGTCGCATGCCGGCCTGGGTTGCCCGGACTGGCCCGGCTGCTACGGCCATCTCGGCGTGCCCGAGGCTCAGCAGGAGGTCGCCGCTGCCGAGCAGAACTTCCCGCAGCGTCCGGTGGAGGCCCACAAGGCCTGGAAGGAGATGATCCACCGCTACTTCGCCTCGACCCTGGGCCTGCTGATCGTGATCCTGGCGTTCATGAGCCGACGCCTGCGTGAGCAGGGCACGCCGCAGCGCCTGCCCTGGTTCCTGGTGGCGCTGGTGGTATTCCAGGGCCTGCTCGGCATGTGGACCGTGACCGAGCTGCTCAAGCCCCTGATCGTCACCGGCCACCTGCTGGGCGGCATGACCACGCTGTCGCTGCTGCTGTGGATGTGGCTGTCGGCGCGCCCGCAGGCGGAGATCGCCGAGGCGCCGGTGCGCGAGCGCGAGTTCCGCTCCGAGCGCCACGTGGCTTTCGCGATCCAGCACGAGGTCGGCATCGAGCCGCTGCCGACGGGCACGCCGCCGCCGCGCGGTCTGCGCCTGGCCGCCGGCCTGGCCCTGCTGCTGCTGATCGGCCAGATCTTCCTCGGCGGCTGGACCAGCACCAACTACTCCGCCCTGGCCTGCCCGGACCTGCCGACCTGCCATGGCCGCTGGCTGCCGGAACTCGACGTCAGGACCGCCTTCACCCTCTGGCATGGCCTCGGTATCGACTACGAGCACGGCATCCTCGATGCGCGGGCCCGCGTCACCATCCATTACTTCCACCGCGTCGGTGCCGTGGTGGTGAGCGCCGCCCTGCTGCTGCTGGGCTGGCTGCTGTGGAAGCGCGGCGGATCGCGGCTGTGGCGCGGCTATGGCCTCGCGGTATGGGTGGCGCTGGGACTGCAGGTCTCGATCGGCCTGTCGGTGGTGCTGCTGCAGCTGCCGCTGGCCCTGGCCACGGCGCACAATGCCGGTGCAGCGCTACTATTGCTGACCCTGATCAGCCTCAACTTCTTTGCCTGGAAGGGCAGCCGATAGCCAATGGCCGCGACGATGGAATCGCCCCTGAGTCCGCGCGCGCGGCTCAACGAGTACTACGAGCTGACCAAGCCGCGCGTGGTCATGCTGATCGTGTTCACCGCGATCGTCGGCATGTTCCTCGCCGTGCCCGGCCTGCCGCCCTGGCAGGGGCTGGTCTGGGGCACCATCGGCATCGCCCTGCAGGCGGCCTCGGCGGCGGCGGTCAACCAGATCATCGACCGCAATATCGACGCCCGCATGGCGCGCACCTGTGGCCGGCCGCTGGTCACCGGCACCCTGACCATGACCGAGTCGATCGCCTTTGCCACCGGCCTGGGCATCTCCGGCTTCGTGCTGCTGTGGTTCCTGGTCAACCCGCTGACCGCGGTGCTGACCCAGTTCACCCTGATCGGCTACGCCGGCATCTACACCCTCTACCTCAAGCGCGCCACGCCGCAGAACATCGTCATCGGCGGTGCCGCCGGCGCCGCGCCGCCGGTGCTGGGCTGGACCGCGGTCACCGGCGAGGTGCATGCCCACGCCCTGATCCTGTTCCTGATCATCTTCATCTGGACCCCGCCGCATTTCTGGGCGCTGGCGATCGAACGGCACAAGGAATACGCCGCGGCCGACATCCCGATGCTGCCGGTGACCCATGGCCTGGAGTTCACCCGCACCCAGGTGTTGCTCTACACCGTGCTGCTGACCGCGGTGACGATCCTGCCCTTCGCGATCCACATGTCCGGTTGGCTGTACCTGGCCGGAACCCTGGTGCTGGACGCGGTGTTTTTGTACTACGCCTTCCGCCTCAAGTACGCCCCGCAGCCGGGCCTGCCGATGCGGACCTTCGGCTATTCCATCGTCTACCTGATGGCGATTTTCACCCTGCTGCTGGTCGATCACTACCTCGGCGCGACCCTCGCCAAGCTGCTGACGAACTGAGATAAATTGCACATTCGGGTGTTCGACAAGGGTTTTTGAACGCGCTACAGTCATTACGCAGTCGCGTCAGGTCATGTGCTCACTGCGGCATCCGGTAAACCGTCTCCCGACGGTGCTGTCCTGTCCTCTGGCTGCGTTTGCTGATGGCGTGCGTCCTGCAGTTGAATGGTCTGGTTTTTCATCGTCAGATTCGGTTCAGAAGGAACGCCACATGTCGAATGTCTCTACTGGCACCGTCAAATGGTTCAATGAATCCAAGGGCTTCGGCTTCATTACCCCGGATGGCGGCGGTGAGGATTTGTTCGCACACTTCCGCGAAATCCAGGGCACCGGCTTCAAGACCCTGAAGGAAGGCCAGAAGGTGCAGTACGAAGTGCGCCGCGGCCCCAAGGGCCTGCAGGCTGCCGCAATCAAGCCGCTCTGAGCGGGACGATCGGGCGGCAATACTGAAGAAAGCCGAGGCCCCGTGCCGCGGCTTTTTGTAGATAATTTATCTGTCAGCGCGCGGCTACAGGCCTGCGGGCGAAATGGGCCATGGTGTGAAAACCAGGTCTTCGTTACACTGCCCAGTCAGTAAAAGAGCCGATATCGGGCTTTTTGCTTCAAGTTTGATCATCTCGAGGGGTTCCGCATGCTTTACAACCACATTCGCGCGAGTCGCGCTGCGCTCGTCGCCGTGTCGACCGTTCTGCTGGCTGCCTGCGGCGGTGGCGGTGGCGGCGGTGGCGGCAGCAGCAACACGGCGAAGTCCTGCTCCGAGCAGTTCAACCCGGACGCCGCGGCGACTACGCCGGAACAGTGCCAGCCGGTCTACAACGAGCAGTGCGATTCCCTCGGTGCGCGCTCGCCCTACAACGCCAGCGAGCCTGCCGCTTGCACCGTGAACGGCGCCGATGGCGGCGTCTCGGCGGAAACCGTCACGGTCGGCGGCGTCGAGTACGTCCTGCTGAAGCCGGCCAGCGGCGGCAAGAGCGGCCTCTACGTCGGCCTGCACTGGCGCGGCGGCAACGGCCCCACCATGTCCAACAACATGCGCATGCCGGAACTGGCCAAGGCGCGCGACCTCACCGTTGCGGTGCCGACCTCGCCGAACTACATCTTCTCGGCCATCGAAGGCGTGGGCTACCTGCATGACTGGGACTACAGCGGCGCCCCCGCGGTCATCGCCCAGGTCATCGCCGATGCCAAGGCCCGCAACGGCCTCGGCAATGTGCCGGTGGTGCTGGCGGGCGTCTCCTCAGGCGTTGCGGCAGCGACCCGTTTCTACTGCGAGCAGGGCTCACAGATCGATGGCCTGCTGCTGGTCGCCTCCGGCTCGATCAGCGCGGCGGAATCCACCGCCTGCCTCTCGGACGCCTCGGCGGCAGCCTCGAAGGCGGCTTCGTCGATGGCCGTGGCCGTGATCCAGGGCACCCGCGATCCGGCCTATGAGGACGCCAAGCTCAACTACGGCCACTTCGAACTGATCAACGGCTGCGATGGCAGCAAGACCGTGGCGCTGAACGAGCAGGTGGACATCGAGTACAGCCGCAACTGCGGCTCCGGCCACGGCACGGCGCTGGTTTCGGTCAAGGACAGCGGCCACAACTGGCCGGGCATGGACCGTCCGATCCCGGAGAACCCGGTCACCGACAACATCCCGGCGGGCAGCAGCAGCGGCGCGATGAGCATCTTCGGCCGCGTGTCCTTCTCCTTCGACGCCACCCTCCAGGGCTACGACCTGGTGCGCAACCTCGACTGAGTACGCTGTCCGGCAGTCCCAGAGCCGCGGCCCCGTGCCGCGGCTTTTTTGTTGGCGGGCCGGATCCTTACCGACAGGCGCGGGCGAGCCGCGCTCACTGGTGATGCTCAGCGCTTGGGCTTGAGCATGGTGCCGCTGCAATCGTGGGAGCCGCAGCGGCAGGCCCACAGCTGCCGCATGCGTGCGGTGTGGCGCACCGGCAGGCGGATGCCGTAGTCGTAGGTCAGCTCTTCGCCCGGCGCGATCTCGCGCAGCGTCTCGAGGACGATGCGGTCCTTGCGCCGATCGCCATTCCCGCTCTCGACCAGCAAGGCCTGGCAGTTCGGCGCGCAGCTGTGGTTGAGCCAGCGCGCGCTGTTGCCCTCGACGTTGCCGTCGATGATGTAGCGCTCGTTGAGCGTGAACAGGAAGGTGTGTCCGGTATCGACGCCGCCTTCGTAGATGCGGTCGGCTTGCGCATGCGTCAGCAGCCGGCCGCCGTAATGGATCAGTTCGACGCCGGGGGACAGTTTCTTTGCAGCGAAGACACCGTTGCCATGGATCGGCGAGCGGCGCAGGGTGATGGAACGGGACATGGGCGAAGCCGGGCAGGGATCTGGAATTTCGTCGGCACGCAGCGTGCCAGGTTGAGTCCGGCAGCGCTGCGGGGAGCGCATTGTCGGCCAGTGGCGACGGTTCGTCATCCCCTGCTTGCGTGACAGGCGTTCATAGGCGGTTCAGTGGCGGATCACCGTCCTCGCCCCTGCCTTGGATAGAGGCAGCGAATGTCGGCTGGTCCGGCCTCGCCCACCAGACAGGAGTCCCCCCATGAAAAGCAACGCTCCCATCCGAAAGTTTGCCGCCGCAGCCGCGCTGATCGCGCTGCCGACGTTGGCGGCGGCGCATAGCTATACCTATGTCGAAGGTGGCTTTCTCAACCGCGACTACGGCCGCGATGACGAGTCTGGCTTCCGCATCGCCGGTTCCGGCGACATCGTTCCCAACATCGCCCTGATCGGCGAGTACGCCGACACCGGCGACGTCGACCAGATCAGCGGCGGCGGCCTGTTCCACACGCCGGTCAACAGCCAGCTGGATTTCACCGCCGGTGCGACCCTCGAACACATCGACGTCGGTTCGGCTGACGACACCGGCTTCGGCCTGCGTTCGGGCCTGCGCTGGCAGACCGCTGACGGGCGCTTCGAACTGGCGCCGGAAGTGCGCCACATCGACGTCTTCGACGATTCCGACACCTCGCTGCGTCTCGGTGCGCTGTACGGCCTGACGCCGGCGCTGGATGTGGTCGGTGCCGTGCAGGCTGCCGGTGACGACGATCGCCTCGAGGCCGGCCTGCGCTACAACTTCGTGGCGCGCCGCATGGCGGCACGCTGACCGACCCGGCGGCCCCCGGCAGCGGCGCTCTGGCGCCGCTGCTTTTTTTGTGCCCGGCACACGGCTATGCTGCCTGCGCTTCAGGGGCCAGGAAGGCCCGTTACAAATCACATCAGTCGACAAGGAGAGTCGCATGAAACGCCATGTTGCGTTGCTGCTGTGCGCCGTCGCCGGCGCGTCCCATTCCCAAGCCCTGCCGAAGGAACCTGCCGCGCTGCAGGGCCTCGCCGGCGGGCTGATCCCCGAGCAGTACATCGTCGAACTGGCGCCAGCCGAAGCGACGGCCGGTCCGGTACGCCAGGCCGCGCTGCGCCTGATCGCCGGTGTCGGCGGCGGCGAGCTGCGCCAGGTCTACAGCCATGCGCTGAAGGGCTTCAGCGTGCGCCTGCCCGCAGTCGCGGCCGAGGCACTGGCGCGCCATCCGGGCGTGCGCCGCATCGAGCAGGACCGCACGATGTTCCTCAGCGAGACGCAGTTCGATCCGCCGTCCTGGGGCCTCGATCGCACCGACCAGGTCGTGCTGCCGCTGGACCACGAGTACGACTATCCGGCCAATGCCGGGCAGGGCGTGCATGTCTACGTCATCGACACCGGCCTGCGCGCCGCGCATGTCGATTTCGCCGGGCGCGTCATCCCCGGGAAGAACTTCGCACCCAACGGCAATGCCGGCCTGCTGTGCACGCTGCTGGGCGTGGGCTGCCCGCCGACCAACCCGGATGACACCGCCGACTGCAACGGCCACGGCACGCATGTGTCCGGCACCGCGGTCGGCAGCAGCTACGGCGTCGCCAAGCGCGCGATGCTGCACCCGGTGCGGGTGTTCGGCTGCGGCAACAGCACCTCGACCTCGACCATCATCGCCGGCGTCGACTGGGCGGCGGGGAATGCGGACCTGCCGGCGGTGGCCAACCTGTCGCTGGGCGGCGGCGCCTCGGAGGCGCTGGACACGGCGATCAACGGCCTGATCAACGCGGGCGTCACCGTGGTGGTGGCGGCCGGCAACGAGAACGCCAATGCCTGCAACGGCTCGCCCAGCCGCGTGCCGCGTGCAATCACGGTCGGCGCCACCACCAATACCGATGCGCGGGCCTCGTACTCCAACTTCGGCAGCTGCCTCGACCTGTTCGCACCGGGCTCCAGCATCGTCTCGGCGGCCTACAACAGCGACACCGGCAGCGCGACGCTGAGCGGCACCTCGATGGCCAGCCCGCATGTCGCCGGCGCCGCAGCGCGCTATCTCACGGTCGATGGTGGTGCCGATGCGGTCGCGGTCGATGCAGCGCTGAAGGCCGCTGCCAGCAGCGGCCTGGTCGGTGGCCCCGGCAGTGGTTCGTCCAACCGCCTGCTGCGGCTCGATCCGCTGCAGTACTAAACCCAGAAACAGCAATTGGCCACGGAATGACACGGATGAACACGGAAAGATCGAGGATTTTTCTGGTTCGCGCGCGCAGCCATCGGGTGATGCGCGGGAGCGGCCATCGAAGCCGATAAAGCCGCGAAAAATCCGTGTTGTTCCGTGTTCATCCGTGGCTAACTGCTTTTTAGGCTAAAAGATCCCGCAGGCCAGGCCTGCGGCCAGCGTCTGGCCCAGTTCGCGCGCCGCCGCGAGCTGGGCCTCGCTGGCCTCGCCGCGCACGATCAGTGCCTCGGCCACACGATTCCAGCCGTAGCCGGTGGCGATGCGCTCCAGCGCCCGCACCGCGCCGCTGCCGTCGTTGCCGGCGGCGACGAACATCGCCCAGGGCAGGCCGACGGTCTTGCCCTCGGCCGGGTAGTAGGTACGGTCGAGGAAATCCTTCACCGCGCCAGACAGATAACCGAAGTTCTCCGGCGTGCCGATCAGCAGTCCGTTGGCCCACAGCAGGTCGTCGAGACCGGCGTCGAAGGCCTGCCGCACGCGCAATTCCACCTCGTCGGCGAACTCGGCAGCGCCGGCCTGCACGGCCTGCGCCAGCGCCGCGGTGTGGCCGCTCTGGCTGTGGTAGATCAGCAGCAGGTGCTTCATCGGCAGGGTGGCTGGCAGGCCGGGCAGGTGGTCGGAACGGTCAAGTCCAAGCATAGCCGGGCCGTGACACAATCCGGGCATCCCGGTTTGGCGAGTCCGCACATGCATCACATCAGGGCCAATGGCCTGCAGCTCAGCTACGAAACCTTCGGCAGCGCCAAACACCCGGCACTGCTGCTGATCATGGGCCTCGGCGGCCAGCTGGTGATGTGGCCCGACTCGTTCTGCGAGGCGCTGGCCCGCGGCGGCTACTACGTGATCCGCTACGACAACCGCGACATTGGCCTGTCGGACAAGCTCGATCATCTCGGCAAGCCGGATATCAAGCGCGCCGGCGTGATGTTCACCCTGGGCCTGCCGGTGAAGGCGCCCTACCTGATCGACGACATGGCCGCGGACGCCGTCGGCCTGCTCGACGCGCTGAAGATCAAGACCGCGCACGTCGTCGGCCTGTCGATGGGCGGCATGATCGGCCAGGTGCTGGCAGCCAAACACGCCAGCCGCCTGCGCAGCCTGACCCTGATCATGACCAGCAGCAGCAACCCGCGGCTGCGCCAGCCCTCGCTGCGCGTGCGCCTGCGCATGATGAAGCGGCCGCGGGCGCTGGATCGCGAGAGCCTGATCCGCTTCGGCATGGACACCTGGCGCGTGATCGGCAGCCCGGGCCATCCCGCCAGCGAAGAGGAGCTGCGCGAGAAGGTGGCGCGCCAGCTCGACCGCAACCAGCACCCGCGCGGCTTCGCGCGCCAGATGCTGGCGATCATGGCCTCCGGCAGCCGCGTCAAGCTGCTGCCGCGGATCAAGACGCCGACCCTGGTGATCCACGGCGCCGACGATCCGCTGGTGCCGGTGCCGGCCGGACGCGAGCTGGCCAAGCTGATCCCCGGGGCGCAGCTGGAAGTGATCCCGGGCATGGGCCATGACCTGCCGCGCGCGCTGCTGCCGAAAATCGAACAGCTGATCCTGCATCACGCCAAGCACGCCGAGCGTGACCACGGCCCGCGCCCGGACCAGGCCGGGTCGCGCAAGACGGCGCAGGCGTGAGCCCAAGGGGTAGCGGGTCTTCCCGCCGCCGCACCGTCATCGCCGTCGGCCTCGGCCAGCTGCTGGCCTGGGGTTCCAGCTACTACCTGCTGGCCACCCTGGCGCGGCCGATGGCACGCGGCCTGGATCTCGAGCCGGTCGCGGTCTACGGCATGTTCTCGCTGGCCTTGCTGGTGGCGGCGCTGCTGGGCCCCAAGGTCGGCGGGCTGATCGATCGCCATGGTGGTCGCCGGGTGCTGCTGGCTTCCAACGCGGTGTTCGCCGCCGGCCTGCTGGGCCTGACCTGCGCGCAGGGGCCGCTGACGCTGGCGCTGGGCTGGCTGCTGATCGGCGCGGCGATGCCGATGGGCCTTTACGACGCCGCCTTCTCGACCCTGGTGAGCCTGTACCGCAACGACGCGCGGCGCTCGATCGTCGGCGTGACCCTGGTCGGCGGCTTCGCCAGCTCGGTCAGCTGGCCGCTGACCGCGGCGCTGGAGGCGCATTTCGGCTGGCGCATCGCCTGTGCCAGCTGGGCCTTGCTGCACCTGACGGTCGGCGCGGCGATCCACTGGTGGCTGGTGCCGCCGGTCGAGAAGCCGCTGGAGATGCATGCCGCCAGCGCCGAGGCGCCCGGTGCGCTGCCGCCGCGCCTGACCATGTGGATCCTCGCCGGCAGCTTCACCTGCTCGGGCTTCGTCTTCGCCAGCATGGCCACGCATTTGCCGCGCGTGCTCGAAGCGGTGGGCTGCGCACCGGCAGCGGCGGTGGCGGCGGCCTCGCTGATCGGCATCTCGCAGGTCGCCGGGCGGCTGGCCGAGGCCGGTTTCCTCAACCGCCTGCATCCGCTCAATGCGGCGCGCCTGGCGCTGGGCCTGCATCCGCTGGGCGTGCTGCTGATCAGCCTGTTCGGCGCGCCGTTCGCGGCGGTGTTCACCATCCTGCACGGCTTCGGCATCGGCCTGATGACCATCGTCAAGGGCGTGCTGCCGCTGGCGCTGTTCGGTCCCGCCGGCTTCGGCCGCCGTTCCGGCTGGCTGGAAGCACCCTCGCGCATCGCCCAGGCCAGCGCGCCGCTGGCGTTTGGCATCGGGGTGGAGCGGCTCGGCGGCCATGTGCTGTGGATTTCCGGCGCGATAGCCTGCATCGGACTATGCGGCGTACTGTGGCTGCGCTCGACGCCCCGACCCTAGCCCGCATTTCTCACAGGGGAATCGAGTGATGGCGCAGGGCGGAGCGTGCTGGACGCCGGGCTGGAGGGCGCGCAATAGCCGTAGCTATTGGGCGACCGAAGCCCCAGTCCAGCGCGGTCCGAACCAGCCAGCGCCGATTCAGCCGGAGAATCCTCCACTACAGAGAGTTTTCGAGATGAACCGTCAAATGACCATGCCGATCAATCAGTCCGTGGGGTTCTCCGGCGACCCTGTGAGAAATGCGGGCTAGAGGAACAGACATGAAAAAAACCAAGCACCCCCTGGCCGAAGCCCTGCTCGATGCGCATGTGCAGTTCACCCTCCACGAACTCGAAGGCGAGACGCTGCAGCCGCTGATCGAGGAGCTGCTCGACGAGGCGCTGGCCGATGCGGCCAAGCTCAAGCTCAACGACGTGGTCAACCCGCGGCAGATCAAGGACACCGCGCATACCTATGCCGCCAACCTCGAACTGGGCAGCGGCATCCCGGAGCTGGTCGGCGACATCGCGCGCGCCATCCACGGCCACCCGGCGGCGGACCATACCTGCCTCGGCGACGTGCTCAGCGATCGCCAGTTCAAGCAGTTCCTCGACCTCGCGCTGGAGCAGAAGTCGGCGCGCGAGGCGCTGGTGCGCGGCTTCGTCGCCAGCCCGCTGTACGGGCGCATTGCCTCGGAGCTGCTGTTCAGCGGCATCCGCGGCTACCTCGCGCAGAGCACGCTGGGCGAGAACATCCCCGGCGCGCGCTCGATGATGAAGCTGGGCAAGGCAATGCTGAGCAAGGCCGCCTCGGTGTCGGGCCTCGACGACACCGTCGAGGAGGGGCTCAAGCGCTACATCGGCAAGAGCGTCGGCAGCGCCTCGCAGCGCGCCGTCGACCTGCTGCTGGACCAGGAGGGCGACGAGATCCTGCGCGAAGCGGCGCTGGGCTTCTGGAAGCAGCTCAAGCACCTGCGCTTCGGCGAACTGCGCAAGCACATCGACGATCGCACCCTCGAGGAAATCTTCGTCACCGCCTACGAATACTGGCGCGAGCTGCGCAAGGCGCCGATCTACACCCAGCTGATCGATGCCGGCATCGACAGCTTCTTCGAGCGCTACGGCAAGGTCACGCTGAAGGCCCTGCTGGACGACCTCGGCATCGGCCGTGAGCAGATGCTGGCCGAGGGCATGCGCTATGCGCCGCACGCGATCCAGGCGCTGAAGAAGAAGAAACTGCTGGAGCCGACCGTGCGCCGCCTGCTGCAGCGCTTCTACCAGTCGGCGGCGTT
>DATILC010000382.1:0-7734 GCA_035476855.1 Solimonas sp.
CGCGGTCACCAACGACGACGAGGCCAACATCCTCTCGGCGATGCTGGCCAAGCGCCTGGGCGCGCGCAAGGCGCTGTGCCTGATCAACCGCGTCGCCTACGTCGACCTGGTGGAAGGCAGCTCGATCGACATCGCCATCTCGCCGCAGCAGAGCACGGTGTCGGCGCTGCTGGCGCACGTGCGCCGCGGCGACGTGGTCAAGGTGCATTCGCTGCGCCGCGGCGCAGCCGAGGCGATCGAGGCCGTGGCCCATGGCGACCGCCACAACTCCAAGGTGGTCGGCCGCCGGCTCGACGAGATCAAGCTGCCGCCCGGCACCACCATCGGCGCCATCGTGCGCGGCGACGAGGTCATCATCGCCCACCACGACACCGTGGTGGAGGCCGAGGACCACGTGATCCTGTTCATCGTCGACCGGAAGCACGCCAAGGAAGTCGAGCGCCTGTTCCACCTCGGCCTGCGCTTCCTCTGACTTTTCACATGGCCAACGGCTACGCCCAGCGTCGACACCGCTTCGCCGGCGTGCAGCGCATCATGGGCATCCTGTTGATGCTGTTCAGCCTGACCATGCTGCCGCCGCTGCTGATGGACATCATCTGGGCGGAGGAAACCACCACGCCCTTCCTCGGCGGCCTGTGGATGACCCTGACCACCGGTGCCCTGCTGTGGTGGCCGGTGCGCAGCGTGCGCAGCGAGCTGAAGGTGCGCGACGGCTTCCTCGTCACCGTGCTGTTCTGGGCCGTGCTGGGCCTGTTCGGCGCGATCCCGCTGTACTTCTCGGACCAGGGCTGGTTCACGTACACCGATGCGGTATTCGAGGCGGTCTCCGGCCTCACCACCACAGGGGCGACGACCGTTGCCAGCGGCCTCGACAGCATGCCGCACTCGCTCCTGTTCTACCGTGCACAGCTTCACTGGCTGGGCGGCATGGGCATCATCGTGCTGGCGGTGGCGGTACTACCGATGCTCGGCGTCGGCGGCATGGGCCTGTACAAGGCGGAGACGCCGGGGCCGATGAAGGACGCCAAGCTGACGCCGCGCATCACCAGCACCGCGCGGGCGCTGTGGGTGATCTATGTGATCTTGACCGGCGCCTGTGGCGTGGCCTACTGGTTCGCCGGCATGACCCCCTTCGACGCGATCTGCCATGCCTTCGCCACGCTGAGCACGGGAGGATTCTCGACCCATGACGCCAGCATCGGGTACTTCAACAGCCTGTGGGTCGAACTGGTCGCGATGGTGTTCATGATCGTCGGCGCCTCCAACTTCGCGCTGCACTATGTGGCCTGGAACGGCCGCAGCCTGCAGGCCTATCTGCGCGACACGGAGTTCAAGACCTTCCTGGCGCTGTTCCTGGTCATGGGTACGCTGGTCTGCCTGCCGTTGATCCTGTCCGGCACCTATCCGAGCATCGGCATGGCGATCCGCAAGGGCATGTTCCAGGTAGTCGCCTACGGCACCGACGCCGGCTTCGGCACCGCCGATCCGTCGAAATGGCCAGTCTACACGCCGACCCTGCTGGTGCTGTGCACCTTCATGATGTGCTGCGCAGGTGGCACCGGTGGTGGCGTCAAGGTGGTGCGCCTGATGCTGTTCGTGCGCCAGGCCCTGCGCGAGCTCAAGCTGCTGATCCACCCCAGCGCTGAGGTCGCGATCAAGCTCGACGACAGGGTCGTGCCCAACGACGTGGTCTATGCCATCGGCGGTTTCTTCTCGGTCTACATCGGCATGACCCTGGTGCTGACCGGCATGATGCAGCTGTCCGGCCTCGATGCCCTGACTGCTTTTTCGGCGGTCGCCGCCTGCATCAACAATGCCGGCCCCGGCCTCGGCGAGGTTTACGCCAACGTCTCCACGGTCTCGGCCTTCGGCAAGTGGGTGCTGACCTTCGCGATGCTGGCCGGGCGCCTGGAAGTGTTCACCCTGCTGGTGCTGTTCACGCCGGCGTTCTGGCGTCGCTGAACCCGGCTTTGCCCGCGCGACGGGTGGCTTGCGGGTGACGACCCGCCGCGAACTTTGCTCTAATTCGGCCTCTCCCCGGCCATCCGCCCCTTTTATGTCCGTCTTCACCAAGGTCAGCCACAGCGAACTGCAGCTGTTCCTGCAGCAATATCCCGTCGGCGAACTGATGGGTTTCCAGGGCATCGGCGAGGGCGTCGAGAACACCAACTACTTCGTCGACACCATCGACGGCCGCTGGGTGCTGACCCTGTTCGAGCGCCTCAACTACGCCGACCTGCCGTTCTTCCTCGGCCTGATGGAGCACCTGGCCACCCGCGGCTTCCCCGGTGCGATGCCGGCGCATACCCGGGCCGGGCAGGCGCTGACCACGCTCAACGGCAAGCCGGCGGCCCTGGTGCGGCGCCTGACCGGCCAGAGCGTGCTGTTCCCCAGCATCGAGCAGTGCCGCCAGGTCGGCCGCGTGCTGGCCGAGATGCACATCGACGGCCAGTCCTACGCCGGCCACTGCGACAACTCGCGCGGCGTCGCCTGGCGCCGCGACACCGGCGCGCTGATCGCCCCCAAGGTCGAGGCCGACGCCCGTGCCCTGATCGAGGACGAGCTGGCCGCGCAGGCGCAGCTGGACCTCGCGGCGCTGCCGCAGGGCGTGATCCACGCCGACCTGTTCCGCGACAACGTGCTGTTCGTCGACGAGCGCCTCACCGGCGTGATCGACTTCTACTACGCCTGCAACGATGCGCTGGCCTACGACCTGGCGGTGACGCTCAACGACTGGTGCTTCGAGCCGGACGGCGAGCTCAACCCGGCGCGCTGGGAGGCTATGCTCTCCGCCTACCGCGGCCGCCGCGAGCTCAACGCCGCCGAGCGCGCCGCCTGGCCGCTGGTGCTGCGCGCCGCCGCGCTGCGCTTCTGGCTGTCGCGTGTCCACGACTGGGTGTTCCCGCGCGAGGGCGACGTGGTTCACATCAAGGATCCGAACCAGTACCGGCGCATCCTCGAACATCATCGCAACACGCCGCCGCCGTCGTTCTGAGTTGAACGACAGGGGTCGCAGCCGTTCGACCTGAGCCTGTCGAAGGGTGAACGGTCACCCTCCGGTGCCCTTCGACAAGCTCAGGGCAGGCTTCGACAAGCTCAGCACAAACGGATTTTTTCAGGGGAAGCGGGATGCAGAACGAGGTTCGCGCGGACACACCGCGCAACACGCCGGGACAGGTGCTGTTCGCCAGCCTGATCGGCACCACGATCGAATTCTTCGACTTCTACATCTACGCCACCGCCGCGGTGCTGGTGTTCCCCAAGCTGTTCTTCCCGTCGGCCGATCCGACCAGCGCGATGCTGTCTTCGCTGGCGACCTTCGCCATCGCCTTCTTCGCCCGGCCGGTGGGCTCGGCGCTGTTCGGCCACTTCGGCGACCGCGTCGGCCGCAAGGCCACGCTGGTGGCGGCGCTGCTGACCATGGGCCTGTCGACCGTGATCATCGGCCTGCTGCCGACGCATGCGCAGATCGGCGTCGCCGCGCCGCTACTGCTGGCGCTGTGCCGCTTCGGCCAGGGCCTGGGCCTGGGCGGCGAATGGGGCGGGGCGGTGCTGTTGGCCACCGAGAACGCACCGCCGGGCAAGCGCGCCTGGTACGGCATGTTCCCGCAGCTGGGCGCGCCGATCGGCTTCATCCTCTCCGGCGGCTCCTTCCTGCTGCTGACCGAGTTCCTCGACGACGAGCAGTTCTTCGCCTGGGGCTTGCGCCTGCCGTTCATCGCCAGCAGCCTGCTGGTGCTGGTCGGCCTGTGGGTGCGCCTGTCGATCCAGGAAACGCCGGTGTTCCAGAAGGCACTGCAGCAGCAGGCGCGCGTCGAGGTGCCGGTGCTCACCGTGCTGCGCGAGCATGGCCGCGCGCTGCTGATCGGCACGGTGATGGCGCTGGCCACCTTCGTGCTGTTCTACCTGATGACCGTGTTCGCGCTGACCTGGGGCACCTCGGCGCTGGGCTACAAGCGCCAGGAATTCCTGCTGATCCAGCTGTTCGGCATCCTGTTCTTCGGCCTGACCATCCCGCTGTCGGCCCTGCTGGCCGACCGCTACGGCCGGCGCCGCACACTGATGTGGGCCAGCGCCGCGATCGCGCTGTTCGGCCTGGCGTTCCAGCCGCTGTTCGGCAGCGGCAGCCTCGGCGGCGTGCTGCTGTTCCTGGCGCTGGGCCTGGGCCTGATGGGCCTGACCTACGGCCCCCTCGGCACCGCGCTGTCGGAACTGTTCCCGACCACGGTGCGCTACACCGGCGCCTCGCTGACCTTCAACCTCGCCGGCATCTTCGGCGCCTCGCTGGCGCCCTACATCGCCACCACGCTGGCAACCAGGCACGGACTGCACACGGTCGGCTGGTACCTCAGCGCCGCCGCGCTGCTGACGCTGGGTGCGCTCTGGCTGTCGCGCGAAACCAAGGACGACGTTCTCTAGGAGAACACCTGCGATGCTCAACATGACCCGCTACCAGTGGACCGTCCTGTTCGCCGCCTGGCTGGGCTGGGGCTTCGATATCTTCGACAGCCTGCTGTTCAACTACGTCGCGCCCAACTGCGTGCCGACGCTGCTGAACCTGACCATCGGCTCGCCCGAGGCCAAGCAGGCGACGCTGTACTGGACCGGCATCCTGACCTCGCTGCTGCTGCTGGGCTGGGCCGCCGGCGGCATCATCTTCGGCTGGGTCTGCGACCGCATCGGCCGCACCCGCACGCTGCTGCTGACCATGCTGATGTACGCGCTGGGCACCGCCGCCTGCGCCTTCGCTGAAAACATCTGGATGCTGGTCGCCTTCCGCATCGTCGCCGCGCTCGGCATCGGCGGCGAATGGGCCGCGGGCGCCTCGATGGTCGCGGAGGTGGTGCCGGAGGACAAACGCGTCGAGGCCGGCGCGCTGCTCTACACCGCTGCGCCCTTCGGCCTGTTCCTCGCCACCTTCGTCAACTTCCAGGTCGCCGGCAACTGGATGGCCGCCAGCCCCGAGACCTCGTGGCGCTACGTCTTCCTGTTCGGCCTGATTCCGGCGGGCGTCGCCTTCGTGGTGCGCATCTTCCTGAAGGAACCGGAACGCTGGCAGCAGGTGCGTAACGCCACCGCACCGCCGCGCCTGGCTGAACTGTTCGGACCGGAAATGCGGCGCTACACCCTCAGCGGCTTCCTGATGGCGCTGACCGCGCTGGTCACCTGGTGGAGCTGCAACGCCTTCCTGCCGGTAGTGTCGAGCGGCCTGGCGCAGACCGAAGCCGCGCGGCTGGGCCTGGACAAGGCCGGCACGCTGGCGCTGGTGGAAAACTGGAAACTGACCGCGACCACCTGCTTCAACCTCGGCGGCCTGATCGGTACGCTGCTGACCATCCCCGCCGCCAAGCTGCTCGGTCGCCGGACCATGTTCGGGCTCTACTTCGTGCTGTCGGCCGCCGCGATCTTCGCCGCCTTCGGCCTCGACCTGCCGGCCGAGACGCGGCTGTACATGTACTTCGCCATCGGCCTGACCGTGTTCGGCATCTTCGGCAGCTTCACCTACTACCTGCCGGAGCTGTTCCCGACGCGACTGCGCGGCACCGGCGCCGGCTTCTGCTACAACGCCGGCCGCGTGCTGGCGGCGATCGGCCCCTTCGTCGTCGGCACCATCGCCGCGCGTGGCGTCGACGCCGCGGTCGGCGTGCTGTTCTGGGTCGGCTTCGTGCCGCTGGCGGCGCTGCTCTTCATGCCCCTGGTGATCGAGACCAGGGGACGACAGCTGGCGGACTGATCAGGACCGTCGGCGGCAGCACCGAATAGCCCGCACGCGGTTCACGAATCTCGCGCGGCGGCGGCATCGCATCGAGGGGGCTCAGCACCGCGCGCGGCCCACGGTTCAGTACGTGGGTGTAGATCATCGTGGTGCTGACATCCTCGTGCCCCAGCAACTCCTGCACCGTGCGGATGTCATAACCCGACTCCAGCAAGTGCGTGGCAAAGGAATGCCGCAACACATGAGGCGACACCGGCTTGCTGATGCCGGCCGCGAGCGCTGCCTGCCGCACGGCTCGCTGGATCAGCTGCTCGTTGAAGTGATGGCGTCGCTGCGCGAGGCTACGCGGATCGAGCGAGAAGCGCGGAGCGACGAACACGTATTGCCAGCCCCAATCGGTAGCCGCGTTCGGATACTTCACCGCCAGCGCATCGGGTAGCCACACCGCGGCACGTCGAGCGGCGAGATCCTGTTCCCAAAGCGCGTGGCGCGTCGCCAGTTGCAGGCGCAGCGGTTCGACCAGCGTCGCCGGCAGCATCACCATGCGATCCTTGCCGCCCTTGCCATCGCGCACGACCAGATGCCGGCGCTCGAGCTCCACATCCTTCACGCGCAGCCGCACCGATTCCAGCAACCGCATGCCGCTACCATAGAGCAGCTGCACGATCATTCCCGTGGTGTCGTCCTTCAGATGCTGGAACAGCAGGCTCACCTCCTGCCGGCTCAGCACCGTCGGCAGGCGCTTTGGCTTCTTGGCCCGCGTCACCTCCTCGAGCAGGGGAAGCTGCACCGCCAGCACCTCCTTGTAGAGGAACAGCACCGAGGCGAGTGCGACGTTCTGGGTACTCGCCGAGACGTTGCGCTCAGATGCGAGATGCGAGAGGAACTGCTCCACCTCCGGCGTGCCCATATCGCGCGGATGGCGCTTGCGATGGAACAGGATGAAGCGTTTAATCCAGTGCACATACGCCTCTTCAGTGCGCAGGCTGTAGTGCAGGGTGCGAATTCTCAGACGCACCTGGTCGAGCAGCTTCGGCGGAGTCGGCGATAATTCCATAGGACGCTCCCGGTATGTCTAATCTGTGCCGAACTCTATTTACATCAATACGCTGCAGGTTTGCATCCCGAATTAGGTGTCAGGTGATAGGTGTACGGTGTACGTCTAATTGGCGTTAGAGCTCCACAAGATGGGTGATCTAGCTGAACATCGCGCAGTACAAGCAGTCGCCAAGTCCGTCTTGTCGGCGCTTGGCCCGACCATCTCGCCCGAAGACACGGAGCAAACTATCGCCGCGCGCGCCACTACTATGCTGTCGGATCGTGGCATTTCTGATACCTGGTACTACAACTGTCCCGCTTTCGTTCTGCTCGGTTCACGTAGTTGCCTCTCGATTTCCGGTCGCGAGTACAAGCCAAGTGAGGAGACCGTGGGCTCCACGAATCTCATCACGGTTGATCTGAGTCCTCTGCTTAACGGCATCTGGGGTGACTGCGCCCGATCATTTTTCGTAGAAGACGGCGCTTGGACATCCACCCCTTCATTGCAAGCCTTTTCGCAAGGTGCGCACGCTGAAATAGCCTTGCATGAAGCTATGCAAAAATTCGTCACGCCCCGCACCAGCTTCGAAGAGCTATTCCAGTTTGCGAATGTCGAGATTGCACGTCTCGGCTTCGAGAACCTCGACTTTCTAGGCAACGTTGGGCACAGCATAGAATGCACCCGCGAGGCCAGACGCTACATAGAACAAGGAAACTTGCAGTTGCTTGGCGACGCCGGCCTGTTCACGTTCGAGCCACACATCCGAAAGCGCGGCGAGCGTTGGGGCTTCAAGCATGAAAACATCTACCACTTCACGGAAGGTGGCCATGCAGTGGAGCTCTAACCAGCGGTTGCAGTGGGACGTCCTCGCCTTCGGCGAGGCCGCCCCTGAACCTGGGCGTTAGAGCCCAGAATCATGGCACGCCTCCCAGTTAAGTCGTGGAAAACCACAGACAGCATCTACGCTGACCTCACTCTT
>DATILC010000383.1:0-12215 GCA_035476855.1 Solimonas sp.
GTTGCTCCTCAGTCATTTGGAACCACCAAACGTCCTTCGTCGCGCCTTGCCTGGCCGCAAATCTGGTGGCATCGCAGCGATCGCCATAGCGTTAACAGGCCCTAGCTGTTTGCGCCGGGAATCACGTAAAGCAGTACGGCAAAGAAATGCAGCACGCTGCCACCCAGCACGAACAGATGCCAGACCGCGTGGTGGTAGCGCAGGCTGGTCCAGGTGTAGAACGCCACGCCGCCGCTGTAGACCAGGCCGCCGCCGAGTACCAGCCACAGGCCGCCGGCCGGCAGCGCCGCCAGCAGCGGCTTGACCGCCACCAGCGCGCACCAGCCCATCAGCAGGTAGATCGCCAGCGACACCTTCTCGTAGCGGCCGGTGGCGAAGATCTTGAACACCACGCCGGCCAGCGCCAGGCCCCAGGTGAAGGCGAACAGGCCCCAGCCCCAGGGACCGCGCAGTGTCACCAGGGTGAATGGTGTGTAGGTGCCGGCGATCAGGAAATAGATCAGCGAGTGGTCCAGCACGCGCAGCACGCGCTTGGCCCGCGGCAGCATCGACGGGATCGAGTGGTACAGGGTCGAGGCGCTGTACATCAGCACCAGGGTGCTGCCGAAGATGCTGGCGGCGACGATATGCCAGTTGTCGCCATAGAGCGTCGCCTTGGCCACCAGGATCACCAGCCCGGCGATCGACAGCAGCGCACCGAGGCCGTGGGTGATGGCGTGGCTGATCTCCTCGCCCAGCGAGTAGAGGTTCTCCGCGCCGGTGATCGCCGGCGGCTTCAGCGGATGCCGCAGCGGCGTGCCGTCCTTGGCGTCGGCGTCGATCAGGAGCGCTCCACGTGCAGCGTCGAGCCGTCCGCCCGGGTCACCCGCACCTGGGTGCCGGCGGGCACGTCGGGGCCGGTGATGCGCCACTGCGAGTCGTCGACGCGCAGCTTGCCGACGCCGTTCACGATCGGCTCGCTGAGGGTGAAGCTGCGGTCGACGTAGGACTGGCCGCGGCGGTTCAGCGTCGGCCGGTCGCTTCCCACCGGCTCGCGGCGGAAGCGCTTCCACAGGAAGAAGCTCGACAGCGCCAGCACGCTGAACAGCACCAGCTCGAGCTGCCAGCTCATCGGCAGCAGCCAGCTCAGCACGCCTGTCAGGACCGCGGCGGCGCCGATCCACAGCAGCACGAAGCCGGTCGGCAGCAGCATCTCGGCCACCAGCAGCACCAGGCCCACCGCCCACCAGTGCCAGTAGAGCAGTTCCATCGCGGACTCCATCAGGCGGACTTCACGCTCTTGGCCAGCTCGGCGATGCCGCCGAGCGCGCCGATGACGCTGCTGGCTTCCAGCGGCATCAGCACCAGTTTCTGGTTGGGGCTGGTGGCGATGCGCCCCAGCGCCTCGATGTACTTGGTGGCGACGAAGTAGTTGACCGCCTGCACGTCGCCCTTCTCGATCGCCTGCGACACCATCATGACGGCGCGGGCCTCGGCCTCGGCCTGGCGCTCGCGGGCCTCGGCGTCACGGAAGGCGGCTTCCTTGCGGCCCTCGGCGTCGAGGATCGCCTGCTGCTTCTCGCCCTCCGAGCGCAGGATCTGCGACTGGCGCTCGCCCTCGGCCTTGAGGATCGCAGCCTGGCGGAAGCCCTCGGCCTCGAGGATGTTGGCGCGCTTCTCGCGCTCGGCCTTCATCTGTCGCGCCATCGAGTCGACCAGGTCGGTCGGCGGGCGGATGTCCTTGATCTCGACGCGGGTGACCTTGATGCCCCAGGGCGAGGTCGCCTCGTCCACCACCGACAGCAGGCGCGAGTTGATGTGGTCGCGCTGGCTCAGCAGTTCGTCGAGGTCCATCGAGCCCATCACCGTGCGCAGGTTGGTCATGGTCAGCTGCATGATCGCCACTTCCAGGTTCTGCACCTCGTAGGCGGCCTTGGGCGCGTCGAGGATCTGGAAGAACACCACGCCGTCGACGCCGACCATGGCGTTGTCCTTGGTGATGACTTCCTGCGAGGGCACGTCCAGCACCTGTTCCATCAGCGACAGCTTGCGGCCGATGCGGTACATGTACGGCACCATGAAGTGCAGGCCCGGCTGGTAGGTGGCGACGTACTTGCCGAAGCGCTCGATCGTGAATTCCTTGCCCTGCGGCACCGTCACCACGCCCTTGACCAGGGTGATGATCGCGAAAATGACCAGCACATAGAAGAAGATGGGACCCATGACCGTTTTCCTTTGATGACCGCGGTATGGCCGGATTGTAGCGGCCATTCATGACAGCGGTTTTGTGACGGCGTTTGCAGTTGTTGCGGATTGCCTGAGGGTCCATCCTGATGCCGGGACTAGAATGACCTGATGAGCCCTGTCCGCAGATCAACCTGGAGACTTGGCTGATGCCCTGGGGCGACCTGGCCGCGCTGGTGATCGACGACGACGAGTTCGTGCGTGGCACCACCGTGCAGCAGTTGCGGCAACTCGGCATGCGCCAGCTGCTGGTCGCCGGAGGCGGCCGGGCGGCGCGCGAGATCCTGCGCCGCGGCGAGCCGCTGGGGCTGATCGTCTGCGACCTGCAGATGCCGGACGTCGACGGCGTCGAATTGCTGCGCGATATCGCCGAGACCCAGCCGGCGGCGGCCCTGATCCTGATCAGCGGCGTGGCGGCCAAGGTGCTGCGCACGGCACAGGAAGTGGCGGAACGGCGCGGGCTGCGGGTGCTGGGCTGTCTCGGCAAGCCGGTACGCCTGCCCGAGCTGCGGGCCTTGCTGGAGAACCTGCCCCGGGCACAGCAGGCCGACTTGCCTGGCCGGCAGCCGGATATCAGCGCCGCACAGCTGCGGGCCGCGCTCGATGCCGGCGAGTTCGGCATCCTGGTGCAGCCACAGCTGTGCCTGCACACGCAGCGACATCTGGTCGGCGCCGAGGCCCTGGTGCGCTGGCACAGCCCGACCCTGGGCATGCTCCTCCCCGAGCGCTTCCTGGCCCTGGTCGAACAATACGACCTGCTCGACCGCCTCACCGACGTCGTGCTGGCTGCGGCGATCGAGGCCTGCAGCGACTGGCACCGCCGGGGCCTGGCGGTCAAGATCGCGGTGAACTTCAATCCCGTCACGCTGGGGCAGCGCGGGCTGCTCGACCAGATTCTCGCCCTGACTGCCGCCGCCGGCCTGCCGGTCGCGGCGGTGGTGATCGAAGTCACCGAACACGACCTGCTGCACCGGCAGGACGATCCGCTGGAGGCGCTGACCCGCATGCGCCTGCGCGACATGGAGCTGTCGATCGACGACTTCGGCACCGGGCATTCCTCGCTGGCGCGCCTGCGCGATACGCCCTTCACCGAGCTGAAGATCGACCAGCGCTTCACCGCGGCGGCAAGGCGCGACGAGGAGGCCCGGCACATCGTCGAGTCCAACATCCGCCTGGCGCATGATCTGGAACTGCGCGCCGTGGCCGAGGGCGTCGAGACGGCGGCCGACCTGGACCTGATGACCCGGCTGGGCTGCGACGTCGCGCAGGGCTACCACATCGCGCGGCCGATGCCGCCTGGCGAGCTGGTCGCCTGGGCACGGGAACGCGGCCTGCCAGGCTGCTGCGGGCAGCGGCCCTGCCGCTACGCGCCGAAAAGCCTGTAGACAAAATATCCATACGCCGGCGCCGCCGGCGGCCGCTATGTGAAGACAGGCCGATCCTCCCGATCAGCCGCAATCTTCCAGCGGGCGGGGCGGCGAATGTCGGACATTGCATTGGCACTGGTGATCGACGACGACGAGCTGGTGCGCTCGGCCGTCAGCCGGCAGCTCGCCAGCCTCGGGGTGGCCAGCGTGGAAACCGCCGCGGACGGCGCCAGCGCGCGCCAGGCGCTGCAAAGCGGCCGCCGCTACGACCTGATCGTGCTCGACCTGCTGCTGCCCGGCGCCGATGCCGTCGAGCTGCTGCGCGACAGCGCCAGGCTGCATCCGGGTACCGCCCTGATCCTGATCAGCTCGATGGACGAGCGCGTGCTGCGCACCGTCGCGGTACTGTCCAGCGAGCGCGGCCTGCGCGTGCTCGGCGCGCTGCGCAAGCCGCTGCGCATGGGGGCGCTGGAGGAGCTGCTGCAGAAGCGCCGCCCCAATCCTGCTACGGCCACACCCGGCCGTACCGTGGTGCTGCCCACCGCCGCCGACCTGACGCTGGCCCTGCAGCGGCGCAACATCAGCGCCCAGGTACAACCCAAGGTCATGGCGGCCGACGGGCGGCTGCACAGCGTCGAGCTGCTGGCGCGCTGGCAGGACCCGCGCCTCGGCGCGGTCGCACCGTTGACGCTGGTCAGGCTGGCCGAACATTCCGGCCAGGTCGCGGCCTTCACCGAGTACATGCTCGGCATCGCGCTGCGCAGCTGTGCGCAATGGTGGCAGGCCGGGCGCCAGGTACCGGTGTCGCTCAACCTCAGCAGCGGCGGCCTGAACCGGCTGGACCTGCCGGACCTGATACAGCGCCAGCTGCGCGCCTGCGAGCTGCAGCCGTCGATGCTGATCGTCGAGATCGGCGAAAGCAGCCTGCTCGATGATCCGCTGATCCTCGACGTGCTGGCGCGCCTGCGACTGATGGGCGTGCGGGTGTCGCTGGACAACTTCGGTGCCAGCCACGGCTCGCTGGTACGCCTGCAGCGGTTGCCGATCACCGAGGTCAAGATCGCGCGCAGCTTCATCCGCTGCCTGCCCGACAGCGGCACCGCCAGCACCATCGTCGAGTTCAGCGTCAAGATGGCACGCGCGCTGGGGCTGGAGACCGTCGCCGTCGGTGTGGAGACCGAGGCGCAGGCACAGCTGCTGGCCGGGCTGGGCTGCGAGGTGCTGCAGGGCAGCCATATCGCCGGACCGATGGACATCGACACGCTCGACCAATGGTCGCAGCAGCGTCCGCCGGTCACAGCGGCGGCGGCGCTGGAGGCAGCCGCGTGAACGCCCTGGACCCGCGCACACCGCCGCGCAGCGCGCTGGTGGTGGACGACGACGACTTCGTGCGCGGCGCCATCGCGCAGATACTGAAGCGGCTCGGCGTGGCCGAGGTCCGTACCGCCGACAACGGCCTGCAAGCCCGCGACAGTCTCGAGAACGAGGGGCCTACCGAACTGATCGTCTGCGACCTGATGATGCCCGACAGCGACGGCATCGAGCTGATGGGCCAGGTACAGCGGCTCTGCCCGCAGGGACGGGTGGTGCTGGTCAGCAGTTCCGGCCCCAAGCTGCTGCGCAGCGCCCGCGAGCTGGCCGAGCACCAGGGCATCGAGGTGCTGGGCGTGCTGGGCAAGCCGGTGCGCCAGGCCGAGCTGGCGGCCCTGCTGGGCCAGGCCCCGGCCGCACGCAGCGTGCCCGCGCCGTCAGCGGCGCCCGCGCCACGGCCGCCACCGCCCTGGGACGAATCGCAGCTGAGTGCGGCACTGCAGGCCGGCGAATTCCTCATCGATGTGCAGCCACAGCTGTGCCTGCATACCCGGCGCGTGGTGGGTGTCGAGGCGCTGGTGCGCTGGCACAGCCCGCTGTTCGGACAGCTGCCGCCGGACCGTTTCCTGCCCGAGCTGGAACGTGCCGGGCTGATGGAACAGCTCACCGACCTGGTGCTGCGGCAGGCGATCGACTGCTGTGCGGCGTGGCTGCGCCAGGGACTGGACCTGCGCGTCGCGGTCAACATCAGTCCCGGCTGCCTCGGCGACCGCCGTCTGCCGTCGCGCATCCACGACCTGGCGGACGCCGCCGGCATCGACGTCTCACGCGTCGTCGTCGAAGTCACCGAGAACGGCCTGCTGCAGGAGTCGAGCACGCCGCTGGAGGTGCTGACGCGCCTGCGCCTGCATGGCATGGAAGTGTCGATGGACGACTACGGCACCGGCTACTCGTCGCTGGAACGCCTGCAGCGCATCGCCTTCAGCGAGTTGAAGATCGACCGCCGCTTTGTTTCCGCCGCAGTCGCGGACGCCGAGGCCCGCGGCATCGTCGAGTCAAGCCTGAGCCTGGCGCAGCGCCTCGGCCTGCATACCGTCGCCGAGGGCGTCGAAACCAGCGGCGATATCGCCCTGATGGCCGAGCTGGGCTGCGATTCGGTGCAGGGCTACTGCGTGTCGCGGCCGATGGCGCCGGCGCTGCTGCCGGCCTGGATGGCCGCCCAGGGGCTACCCAGCTGCCTGCTGCGTGAACCGCCCTGCCCAGTCGCGCACCAGTGCGTACTCGCGCGCGGCCTGGGTCCAGAGTTCTGACAGCAGTTCGCGGTTGGCGCCGGAGGAGGCCTCGATGCAGGCCAGCACCCCCGCCAGCCCATTGGCGCCGGCGGTACGCGCCGAGCCGAGCAGGCGATGCGCCAGCGCGCCGATGTCCGCCGGCGCGCCGTTGCGCAACAGCTCCTGCAGCTGGCCCATCAGCGGCGTGTTGATCCGCAGGAAATCCTCGAGCAGCTGGCGGATCGCCTGCGGATCGTCGCCGAAACATTCGCGCAGCAGCTCCAGGTCGATCGGCACGCCAGCCTCCTGTGGCGGCGTCTCCGTGCCGGCGGCGGCCGGCGGTGGCGCTGCAGCAGTGCCGAGCCAGGCCTGCAGGCGCAGGCGCAGCTCCTCCAGCGCCACCGGCTTGGACAGGCAATCGTCGATGCCGGCGTCGAGGCAGCGCTGCACCTGGCCCTGCAGGACGTTGGCGGTCAGCGCGATGATCGGCAGGCGCGGTGCGCCGGCGGCCTCGCGTTCGCGCTGGCACCGCGCCAGCGTGTAGCCGTCCATGCGCGGCATGTGGATGTCGGTCAGCAGCGCCGCATAAGGCTGGCTGGCCAGCATCTGCAGCGCCACCTCGCCGTCCTCGGCGATGTCGGCGGCATGGCCCAGCCGCGCCAGCTGCGCGACGATCACCTGCTGGTTGGTCGGATGGTCCTCCGCCACCAGCAGGCGCAGGCCGCTGGCGGGCACCGCAGCCATCGCCTTCGGCACCGCCGCCGCCACCGGCGCCAGCGCACGGCCTGCCGCCACCGCCAGGGCCTGGCTCAATTGCGCATGGCGATACGGACGACGCAGCAGCTGCTCGACGCCGCCGGGCCCGACGATGCGCAGCGCCGCCAGCATCGGCCGCTGTGCGCCGGCATGCGCCGCCTCGGTCAGCTGCAGCAGCAGCGGACCGTGGCGGCCGCCCTCGGGCACGGCACCCTCGGCCTCGGCGTAGTCGCGCAGGATCGCGGCCTCGGCAGGATCGTCGAGCTGCAGCTGCAGCCCGACCTCGGCAAGCCGCGCCACCGGCAGCTCGACCGTGTCCGGCCGCGCCTCCAGCTGCAGTTCGAAGCTGAAGCAGCTGCCCTGCCCCGGCGCGCTGCGCAGCTGCAGCTTGCCGCCCATCAGCGTCACCAGTCCGCGGGCGATCGACAGGCCCAGGCCGGTGCCGCCGTAGCGCCGCGTGGTCGAGGACTCGGCCTGCATGAAGGGCTGGAACAGGCGCTGCTGCGCTTCCTCGGAGATGCCGATGCCGCTGTCCTCGATACTCAGCAGCAGGCCGACGCGACCGCGCGGTGCCGGGCGCCGCTCGGCACGGACCACGACGCGGCCCTGCTCGGTGAACTTGACCGCGTTGCCGACCAGGTTGAACAGGATCTGGCGCAGGCGCACCGGATCGCCGAGCAGGCGCCGCGGCAGGGTCGGATCGACATAGCTGAGCAGGCGCAGCTCGCGGCCGCGCGCACCCGGCGCCAGCGTCTCCAGCACGCCCTCGACGACGTCGGGCAGGCTGAACGGCAGCTGCTCCAGTTCGATGCGGCCGGCCTCGACCTTGGAGAAATCGAGGATGTCGTCGATCACCCGCAGCAGGGCCTGCGACGAGTCGCCGATGACGTGGAGCATGTCGCGCTGGCTGGAATCCAGCTGCGAGCGGTCCAGCAGTTCCAGCATGCCGACCACGCCATTCATCGGCGTGCGGATCTCGTGGCTCATCACCGCCAGGAAGCGTGACTTGGCTTCGCTGGCCGCTTCCGCCGTGTCGAGTTTCTGCAGGCGCTCGGTCAGGGCCTGGGCGGTGGCGTGCAGGGCGTCGATCTCGTCGGGCAGCAGGCTGCGACGGGTCTGCGACAGGCTGCCGCGGACCTCGTCGAAGCGGCGCTCGGCCAGCAGCGGCAGCAGGTTGGTGACGTGCTTGAGCCGGGTCAGCGGCGGCGACAGCAGCAGGTACAGCACGATGACGGACAGCAGCAGGCCACCCAGGGCCAGGCGGATGCTGCGCCAGAACGCCTGCTGGATGCGCCGCAGGGTCTCGGCGCGATCGGCGATGAACAGGCTCTGCACCTCCTGCCCGGCGGCAATCCCCGGCAGGGGGGCGCGGTGCAACAGCAGCTCGGCATCGCCGGCCCTGCCGGGGCGCAGGGCAAGCTGCAGTCGCGGCAGCAGGCTGGCGGCGTCGGTCAGCGCCAGCACCTGGCGGCCATCGACTTCTCCCAGGCCGTTGCCCGCGCCCGGCTGTCCGGGTGCGGCGAGGATGCCGACATAGGCGCCGGTCAGGCGGTGGAAGGCCGGCAGCACATCGGCCAGCGGCGCCGCCAGCGCGATGACCAGTTCGCGGCCGTCCTCGCCGAACACCGGCACGTAGACCAGCTGCAGGCATTCGGTGTCGCAGACCACGCGCGTCTCGGGGTGATGGCTGCGCCGTACCTCGGCCAGCGCCGCCCTGGCGGTGGCCGACTCCAGCGCCGGCGGGGTCGGCAGATCCCACTGGCCGAGCAGGCGTCCGTCGGCCCCGTAGTACTGCGCGCCGACCAGGTTGGCACCCACCTGCGGCGGCAGCGCCTGTGCCTCCTGCACCCCGGCAGCGTCCTGACGGATGGAGGACGCCAGCACCGCCGCGACGTTCGCCAGCGAGTCGGCCGAACCGGCCAGCAGCTCCTCGAACACACCCGGATAGGCGGCCATGCGCAGCTGCAACTCGCGCTCGCTGGCGGCGACCAGCTCGCGATAGCCGAGCACGCCGACCGTCAGGTGCACCGTGGCCAGCAGCGCCAGCAGCACGGCGAAGGCCTTCCCCTTGAGGCCGAAGCGCGCGCGGAAACTGCGCGGGGTCATGACGGTTCCGGGGCGCTCAGAAGCGGTAGGCCGCCGTCAGCAGCAATGCGCTCCAGTGGTCGTCGGTGTCGCGTCCCGCATTGTCGAGGCCCGAGATCGTGGCGCCGCCCTCGATCAGGTGGCCCTCGGCCCAGAAGCCCCAGTGTTCGTCGGGGAGCCAGCGGACGCCGAGGGTCCCGTCGTAGGCGAAGCGGTCGTGCCGGTGCCCGCCGGTGAGCGCCTCGTAGCGGCTGCCGTCGCGGTCGTTGCGGTCGGAATAGGTGGCGTCGAGGCGGGCGTAGGGGGTCCAGCGCGGCGTGAGCCGGTAGTCGAGCTGGATGTAGCCGCCGTCGCCGCTGTTGCGGAAGGGGCCGGTGAAGACGGAGTTGCCGTCACTGCGCAGGTAGAGGTATTCGGCGGTGACGCTATAGCGCTCCGCCGAGTAGCGCAGCGAGCCGATCCAGAAGTCGAAGTCGAATTCGCCCAGCCTGTTGCCGCCCTGCTCGACGGTGACGCCGGCCTGCAGGTAGCTGAGGCTCGCCAGCCAGCCGCCCCACTCGTCCTGCAGGCGGAAGAAATGGAAATCCTTGAGCTCCAGATCCCCGGGAATGCCGCCGCCGAGCACGCGGCGCTCCTCGTCGCGCAGCTCCCGGCCCGGCGCGTAGCCCAGTGTGGCCGACAACTCGTGTTCGCCCAGGCTGCGACGGCCATAGAGCTGGCCGCCGTCGCTGGAGAACAGCAGCCCGCGGATGCCGGCACCGTCGAAGTAGACCGACTGCGGCAGCAGGATGCCCGGACGGGTGAAGACCACGTCGCGGGTTTCGTTGTACAGCCCGACCGGATTCTTCACCCGGCCCAGGCGGATGCCGGCACTGCCATCGGTGCGGGTGAGGAACTGCCAGTCCAGCAGCGCATAGTCGAGGCGCAGGCCATCGTCATCGGTGGCGCCGGCATCGCGGTACAGCACCTGGGCGGAGCCGATCAGCGCGGGCGTGAATGCCACCGTGCCATTGAGCCCCAGTTCGTAGAGGTCGAAGCTGCCGTCGCGGCTGCTGCCGAACAGGTTGTTGCCCTCGCTCAGCACGAAGCCCTGGGCGGCGAAGCCGTGGACCTGGTACTCCAGTGCCCGGGCGGGCAGCGCCAGCAAGGCGAGGCCGCAGCACAGCAGGCCGGCGAGCGGTTTCGGAATCTTGCTCAATTGGTTTCCTCCCTGATCTCGCCACGGCCATCCGGCCCGCGGCCGGAGATGTAGCCGATTGCACCAGGCGTCGCGAGCACGCGGCGGCGCATTTCATCTTCCGAACTGACCACCGACGGCGCCAGGCCCGTACCCGTGTAGACGGCACGATCCCAGGCATTGCGCAGCACGTAGGGGTAGGTGCCGAGCAGTTCGCGACTGAAGCGGTCATGCAGCGGATGGTCGTCGGCGAGCACGAACACCCGCAGCGGCCGGCCGTCGGGCCACTGGCGTACCCGCATGGTGAAGATGGAGCGCAGCAGGGCGCGGTTGATCGGTTGGCCGGCATGGTCGGGGGCCACCAGCACGGCGACCGCTTCCGCGCTGCCGGCAGCCGGCCAGCACAGGCCCAGGCAGACCAGCAGGCAGGCCGCGATCCAGGCTCTTGCCTGACTGGCCCGGGTGCCGCTGCGGCAAGTCGTGGTCATGGCGGCCCGGCCCGGAAGTGGTAGCCCAGCATCATCACGAACAGCCCCCAGTGATCGTCGGGATCGCGACCGCGATTCCCGCCGATCGATTATTTGTTGTTGTGCCCGTCGATGCGATGGTACTCCGTCCACCGTTGCCGGTGGGCCATCGGGACCCGCGCGGTCCGCGACCGGCAATCAGGCAGGCAGGCGCTGCCCCCGCGGCCCTTGCGCGGCCAGCAGCAGCACGGCACTCGTCGACGGGGTGGAACATGACCCCCACCGTAGCGGCGGGAATCGGCGACTGCCCATGGACAAGACATCCCGAAGGATCAGGACGCGGTTTCCGCCCGATGAGCGGCGGCAATCGCCTTGATGCGCTCGACCATCGCGTAGAAGCCGTTGCGGCGGTTCATCGTGATGTGATTCTCCAGCCCGAGCCGGGTGAACACAGCGCCGATGTCGGTTTCCAGGATCTGCTGCGGGGTCTTGCCGGAAACCAGGGCAAACAGCAGGGCAATCAGGCCCTTGACGATGTGGGCATCGGAGTCGCCGAGGAACTCCAGGGTCGCCGGCGAGCCGGGGCCGAGGCGGTGGGTGAACCAGACCTGCGACATGCAGCCGCGCACCTTGTTGGCCTCGGTATGCTCCTCCGCCGGCAGCGGCGGCAGCTTGCGGCCGAGGTCGATCAGGTAACGGTAGCGCTCCTCCCAGTCACCGAGGAATTCGAAAGTCTCGACCAGCTCGTCCAGCTCCATGCTCACGCGTCCGTCATTTGTACCCAATCGTCCGCACATTATGGCAGCGGCGCACCACGGGCATCCGCGGCTGTCAGACTGGCGTAGCTTTAGACATTGTCCGGAGCCCGCCATGCTGATCCGCATCCTGCCGCCGTCCGCCGTTCCCCCCAGCGAAATCACGCCGGAGCCGGTCTATTACCGGCGCCGCGAGTTCCTCGCCCAGCTCGGCCTGGGTGCCGCCGCGCTGCTGACCAGCGGCTGCGGCGAGGCGGCACCGCCCGCCGCCGCCGGCCCGCTGAAGATCGGCAAGCGCAGCGAGCAGGCCGGCGGCGAGACGGTGACGCCCTTCGAGACCACCAGCACCTACAACAACTACTACGAGTTCGGCACCTCCAAGGAAGACCCCTCGCAGAACGCGCACACGCTGAAGACGCGCCCCTGGACGGTGGCGGTGGACGGCGAATGCGAGGCGCCGGGGCGGCTGGACCTCGACACGCTGATCAAGCCGCATGCGCTGGAGGAACGCATCTACCGCCATCGCTGCGTCGAGGCCTGGAGCATCGTCGTGCCCTGGGTCGGCTTCCCGCTGGCCGATTTGCTGAAGCGCTTCAAGCCGACCTCGAAGGCCAAGTACGTGGCCTTCGAGACGCTGTACGACACCGCGCAGATGCCGCGGGCGCGCTGGAGCGGGCTGGAGCTGCCTTACGTCGAGGGCCTGCGCATCGACGAGGCCATGCACCCGCTGAGCTTCATGTCGGTGGGCATGTACGGCCGCGTGCTGCCCAACCAGAACGGCGCGCCGCTGCGCCTGACCATGC
>DATILC010000384.1:0-12189 GCA_035476855.1 Solimonas sp.
GCCGAGGAAGCTCAGCGCGAACCACAGCGCGAACAGCACGACGAAGCCCGTACCGAGGTAACGGTAACGCTCGGGAATCTCGGGAATCTCGCCCTGCCAGACAGCTTTCATGCGACTTCGCTGATCAAATGGTCAGCGGACTATTTCACTAATCATTTGGTCAGTCAAATGCTAGGATGGCCGCCGGCCCTTCCGAGACGCGACATGCAGCGAGCCATCACCCCGAGGTCCCGGCAGGCGGAGGAGGTCAAGGCGGCCATCCTCGATGCGGCCATCCCGCTGTTCGCTCGCGGCTACGACAGCGTCGCAATCCAGGAGATCGCGGCAGCGTCCGGCTACAAGCAGCCGCTGCTGATGTATCACTTCGGCAGCAAGGAACGGCTCTGGGAGCAGGCCGCGGAACGCCTGATGCAGCGCTTCGACCAGCTGCATCGCGGCTACTGCGGGCAGCCGTTGAAGGCCAAGGGTGATGAGCAGCAATTGAAACGGCTGTTGCGTGCCTTCGTGCTGGCGCTGCGCGAGCTGCCGGCCTACGGGCAGATCCTGCTGAGCGAAGGCGTGCATCCTTCGGGACGCCTGCTGTGGCTGCACCAGCACTACTTCCCTTCCGCCTTCGTCGAAGCCCGCTTCGAGGACCCGCGGCTGCATAAGCTGCTGATGAAGGTCACGCTGCCGCGCAGCGCCCTGGTCGGCGCCCTGCTCTACAGCGTCGTCGCCGCGCCGCAGATCGCACTGAGTGCGCAGCAGGACGGCAGCAGCACGGCCGACGAGATCTGGCCGATCAGCGACGCCATGGCGGAACGCCTGGTCGGAATGATGAGCGACTTTGTCTTTGCCCAACTGGAAGTCGCATCACCACCCACCGCGGGACGGCGGAAACAAAAAAGCCGGCATTGAGCCGGCTTTTCGGTTTTTGGAGGGAGGGAGGGATTCCCCTGCGGGCCGGGCGCTGCCGCGCCTTCGAATCCCTCCCTCTTGAATTTGAAGCTCAAAATAAAAAAGCCGACATTGAGTCGGCTTTTCCATTTTTGGCGGAGAGGGAGGGATTCGAACCCCCGGTACGCTATGAACGTACGCCTGATTTCGAGTCAGGTACATTAAACCACTCTGCCACCTCTCCGGAGGTGCTTGGGGCCGTGATTTCCTGCGGAAACCGCGGGCCCTGTGCTAGCGTTCGATCCAAGACCAGACGCCGCGAAGGCGCGCATTCTAAATGAAGCCAGCCGCTACGCCTACTCCTCGCTCGATTGTCCGCCGGGTCCTGACCTGGATCGGCCTCGGGGTGGTGCTGGGCGGGTATTTCAGCCTGTCGACCTGCTCGCCGCCGCAGGACGCCATGCAGCAGGTGCGAATCCTGGGGACGCTGCGGGTGGCCATGACCAACAGCCCGACCACTTACTACGTCAGCGGCGACGGCGAAACCGGCTACGAGTACGACCTCGCCAAGGCCCTGGCGGAGCGGCTGGAGGTCAAGCTGGAGGTGGTGCTGGCCGAGTCGGCCGCGGACGCGATCCGCATGGTGCAACAGGGCCGGGCCCATTTTGCCGCCGCAGCGGTGACGGTCAGCGAGAACCGGGCCGAGCTGGTGCGCTTCACGGCGCCGGTGCAGAAGGTGGTGCCACAGCTGGTTTATCGCACCGGCGCGCCCAAGCCCAGGGACCTCGGCGACCTGCACGGGATGCTGACCGTGGCCAGCGACAGCGTCCACGCCGAGCGACTGCGGCAGCTGCAGAAAACCGTGTTTCCCGGCCTGCAGTGGAAGGAAGCCGAGGACCAGGTGACCGAAGACCTGCTGTACGCCGTGGCCAACGATGAGCTGGCCTACACCGTGGCCAATTCCGACCTGCTGGCCATCAACCAGCGCTACTACCCCAACCTGCGCGTCGCCTTCCCGATCGCGGTGTCAGAGGACATCGCCTGGGCCTTCCCGAAGAGCGACGACGACAGCCTGTTCGGCCCGACCGTCGAATATCTCGGCGGGCTCGATCGCGAGGAGCTGGCGCGCATCCGGGAACGTCACTTCGGCCATGTCGAACAGATCGACGCCTTCGGCGCCCTGACCCTGGCGACGCATGTCGAGACCCGCCTGCCGCAGTACCGCAAGCATTTCGAGGAGGCGGCAACCAAGGAGAGCCTCGACTGGCGGCTGCTGGCGGCGATGGGCTACCAGGAGTCGCAGTGGAATCCGCGCGCGGTCAGCCCCACCGGAGTGCGCGGCCTGATGCAGCTGACCATGGCCACCGCCAGCTTCATGAAGTTGACCAACCGCGAGGATCCCGTGCAGAGCATCCGCGGCGGTGCCGGCTACTTCCGTTATCTCATGGAGCAGCTGCCGCCGGAGATCCAGCAGCCGGACCGCACCTGGATGGGGCTGGCCTCGTACAACCTCGGCATCGGCCACCTGCTCGATGCGCGCGAGCTGACGCGCCGCAATGGCGGCGACCCCGATCACTGGATCGACGTGCGCCCCACGCTGGCGCTGCTGACCAAGCCGCGCTGGCATGCCAAGACCCGCTACGGCTATGCGCGCGGCTACGAGGCGATGACCTACGTCGGCAATATCCGCACCTACTACGACATGCTGGCCTTCCTCACCGGCGAGCCGACCATCGAGCAGGCCGCACCGCCGGCCGAAGCGCCGAAGCAGGAGAAGGACCCGCTCAACATCGACTCGCCGCTGCTCTGAAGCGGCTCAGTCGTCGCTCACTGCCTCTCCGGGAAACAGCACGTCGTTGAAGCCGAAGCGGCTGAAATCGCGGATGCGCATCGGGTAGAGGATGCCGTCGAGGTGGTCGCATTCATGCTGCACCACGCGGGCGTGGAAACCCGAGACGCTGCGGTCGATCGCCTCGCCCTCCAGCGAATGGCCGCGGTAGCGCAGCTGTGCATGGCGCGGCACCACGCCGCGCAGGCCGGGCACCGACAGGCAACCCTCCCAGCCGTCCTCCATCTCTTCGGACAACGGGGTCAGCACCGGGTTGATCAGGATGGTCTCCGGCACCGCCTCGGCATGCGGATAGCGCGGATTGGCCTGGAAGCCGAAGATCACCACGCGCAGGTTGACGCCGATCTGCGGCGCCGCCAGGCCGGCGCCCTGCAGGTGACGCATGGTGTCGAACATGTCCGCCACCAGTTCGCGCAGCTCCGCCGTGTCGAAGGCCGTCACCTCCTCCGCCCGACGCAGCAGGCGCGGATCACCCATGCGCAGGACCGGGCGGATCACGCCGGCGTGTCCTTCAGCCGCAGGCGCTCGACGATCTCGCCCTTCTGCAGATGCCGCTCGATGATCTCGTCGACGTCTTCCTCATCGACGTAGGTGTACCAGACCGCTTCCGGGTAGACCACGATGCAGGGGCCTTCCTCGCAGCGCTCCAGGCAGCCGGCCATGTTGATGCGCACCTTGCCGGGCGCGGCCAGGCCCAGCTTCTTGACCTGCTTCTTGGCGTAGTCGCGCACGCGCGTCGCGCCCTTGTCGTTGCAGCAGGTGCGGTCGCCGGGCGGACGCTGGTTGCAGCAGAAGAAGACGTGGTGCTGGTAGTAACTCATGAAATGAAGCGCTCCGAAGAACCGATCGGCCCGGCTGTGATGTCTGCGCCTATCATAGCCGCCATGCCCGGTCAGACCACCCCGCCGTTTCCGCTTGCCGATGCCGATCTCTGCGTGAAGTGCGGGCTGTGCCTGCCGCATTGCCCGACCTATCCGCTGACCCAGCACGAGGGCGACTCGCCGCGCGGACGCATCGCGCTGATGCAGGCACTGGCACTGGGCCAGCTGGCAGCGACGCCGAAGCTGGAAGCGCATCTCGATGGCTGCCTGGGCTGCCGTTCCTGCGAGGCCGTGTGTCCGGCGAAGGTTCCCTATGGCCGGCTGATCGACGCCGGGCGGCTGGCGCTGAACCAGCTGCGGCCAGCACGCACGCGTTTCGCAAGGCTGCTGGGTTGGCTGCTGACCCGGCGCGACCCGCGCCGGGTGTTGGGCAGCCTGCTGTGGCTCTATCAGGCCAGCGGACTGCAGGCGTTGCTGCGGCGCAGCGGCCTGCTCGGGCGCGGCCGCCTCGCCCGGCTGGAATCGCTGCTGCCGAAGCTGCCGCCGCTGCCCTGGTCCGCCCGCAGCACCGGCCAGGCACCGCAGGCAAAGGTCGCGCTGTTCACCGGCTGCATCTCCGACCTTGCCGACGGCGGCACGCTGCAGGCTGCCGCACAGCTGCTGCAGCGCCTCGGCATCGAGTTTTCAGTGCCGCCGGACCAGGGCTGCTGCGGTGCCTTGCATCAGCACGCCGGCATGCGCGAAGCCGCCACGGCCTGCGCGCAGCACAATGCGGAGGCCTTCGCCGGATTCGAGGCCGTGCTCGGCACCGCCAGCGGCTGCACCGCGACGCTGCTGGATGCACCGGACCTGCTGCCGCCACCTGCCGGCGCGCGACTGCGCGCACAGGTGCAGGACATCCATGCCTTCCTCGCCCGGCACTGGCGTGAGGATCTGGCACTGCAGCCGCTGCCCGCACGGGTCGCCGTGCACGCGCCCTGCAGCCAGCGCTTCGTGGTCGGCGCGCAGGACCAAGTGATGGCGCTGCTGCACCGCATCCCGGGGATTGAACTGGTGGAGCTGGATCGCCGCGGCGCCTGCTGCGGCGCGGCCGGCAGCTACTTCCTGACCGAGCCGGAGGCCGCGGATCGCCTGCTGGAACCCAAGCTGCAGGCGGCAGAGCAGCTGCAGCCGGACTTCATCGTCAGCAGCAACATCGGTTGCACTTTGCACCTGGCCGCCGGCCTGCGGCGGCGCGGACTCAAGGCGCCGCCGGTGCTGCACCCGCTGGAGCTGCTGGCACGGCAGCTGCCGGACGGCTGAGCTGTGCCTCGAGGCGCAGCATGATCAGCTCGGCGAGCTCGCTCTGGATGAACTCGCGCAGGCGCTGCTCCTCGGCTTCCTTGGCCAGCACCTGCTGCGGCTGGAAGCTGTAGTCGCGCGAGGCAGACAGCACATCCGGCATCACCAGCGCGCGGCCGTTGGCCATGACCTCGTAGCGCACCGAGTTGATCAGCTGGTACTCGATCGCCTTGCCGTCGAGACCGAGCGACAGCACCTCGCGACGGTCGCCGAAATCGCTGAGGCGGATCACGGTGGCGGCGCCCTCGGCCGCATCCCTGACCTCTGCGCCGCGCCGGCGCAGCGCCGCACGCAGCGCGGTTTCCACCGGCGGCTCGGAGACGCGGTAGGCCATCGCGCTGTCGATGTAGACCGAGCGCAGCGGCTCGGGCAGCGGGCGGCTGCCGACCAGGCTGAAGCCGCAGCCGGACAGCAGCAGCGCCGTCAACGTTGTGAGCAGAAGCTTGCTGCGCATCGTATGGGCGCCCCGGTTTAGACCACGAAGTTGACCAGCTTCTTCGGCACCACCACCTGCTTGCGGATGGTCTGGCCGTCGGTGAATTTGCGCACGTTCTCGTCGGCCAGCGCAATCGCGATGATCTCGTCCTGCGTCGCCGCCGACGGCACCTCGATGTTACCGCGCAACTTGCCGTTGACCTGCACGACCATCGGGATGCTGTCACGCACCAGTGCCGACGGGTCGGCTTGCGGCCAGCGCTGGGCCAGCAGGTCGTCGCGGCCGGTAAGGCCCTGCCACAGCTCGTGGCAGATGTGCGGGACGACCGGATTCAGCAGCAGCGCGACGCCCTGCCAGACTTCCTGCGACACCGCGCGGCCCTGGGCCGACTCGTCGTCGAAGCGCAGCGCGTCGTTCATCAGCTCCATCACCGCAGCGATTGCGGTGTTGAAGGTCTTGCGGCGACCGTAGTCATCGCCGACCTTGGCGATGGTCTCATGCAGCTTGCGCCGCAGCGCCTTCTGCGCCTCGTTGAGTGTCGTCTTGTCGAGTGCCGGCGCCGCACCCTTCTGCACGTGCTGGTGCACGCCGCGCCAGACGCGCTTGAGGAAGCGCGCCGCGCCCTCGACACCATCGTCGCGCCATTCCAGCGACTGCTCCGGCGGCGCCGCGAACATCGCGAACAGGCGCGCGGTGTCGGCGCCATATTCATCGACCAGGGCCTGCGGATCGACACCGTTGTTCTTGGACTTGGACATCTTCTCGACGCCGCCGATCACCACCGGCTGGCCGTCGGCGCGGCAGATCGCCTTGAGCGGCTGGCCCTTGGCGTCCAGCTCGAGATCGACATCGGTCGGGCTGTACCAGGTCTTCTTGCCGTCGGCGGCTTCACGGTAATAGGTCTCCTTGATCACCATGCCCTGCGTCAGCAGGTTGGTGAAGGGCTCGTCGCTGGTGACCATGCCCTCGTCGCGCATCAGCTTGTGGAAGAAGCGCGCGTACAGCAGGTGCAGGATCGCGTGCTCGATTCCGCCGATGTACTGGTCGACCGGCAGCCAGTAGTTGGCGCGCTCATCCAGCATCGCCTTGTCGTTGTCGACGCTGGTGTAGCGGGCGAAGTACCAACTGGATTCGAAGAAGGTGTCGAAGGTGTCGGTCTCGCGCTCGGCGGCGCCACCGCAATTCGGGCACGTGGTCTTGCGCCATTCCGGATCGGCCTTGATCGGCGACTTCACGCCGGTGAAGGCGACGTCCTCGGGCAGGCGCACCGGCAGCTGGTCTTCCGGCACCGGCACCGCGTCGCACTTTGCACAATAGATGACCGGGATCGGGCAGCCCCAGTAGCGCTGGCGCGAGACGCCCCAGTCACGCAGGCGGAAGTTGACGCGGCGGCTACCGGTGCCCGCAGCCTCGAAGTGCTGCACCAGGGCCTCGAAGGCCTGGGCGTAGTTCAGGCCGTCGTAGCGGCCGGAATTGACGACGCGCATCTGCGGGTGCGTCTTGTCGGCATACCAGTCCTGCCAGCGCGAGACGTCATAGGCCGCGTCGCCGACCGCGATGACCTGGCGGATCGGCAGCTCGTACTTCTGTGCGAAGGCGAAGTCGCGCTCGTCATGCCCCGGCACCGCCATCACGGCGCCCGTGCCATAGCCCATCAGCACGAAGTTGGCGACCCAGACGGGAACCTTCTCGCCGGAAATCGGATGGATCGCCGAGATGCCCAGCGGCATGCCCTTCTTCTCCATCGTCTCCATGTCGGCCTCGGCCACGCCGGAGCGCGAAGCCTCCTTGAGGAACTCCGCCAGTTCCGGCCGGCCCGCCGCCGCCTTCTGCGCCAGCGGGTGTTCCGCGGCGACCGCCACGTAGGTCACGCCCATCAGCGTGTCCGGGCGCGTGGTGTAGACCGTCAGCGGCTGGGCCTCGCCCTCCACCGCGAACTGCAGTTCCAGACCCTCGGAACGGCCGATCCAGTTGCGCTGCATGGTCTTGACCGCCTCCGGCCAGCCGGGCAGCTGGTCGAGGTCGTCCAGCAGTTCCTGGGCGTAGGCGGTGATCTTGAGGAACCACTGCGGGATCTCTCGGCGCTCGACCAGGGCGCCGGAGCGCCAGCCGCGGCCGTCGACCACCTGCTCGTTGGCCAGCACGGTCTGCTCGACCGGGTCCCAGTTCACCACCGCGTTCTTGCGGTAGACCAGCCCCTTCTTCAGCAGGCGGGTGAACAGCAGCTGCTCCCAGCGGTAGTACTCCGGCCGGCAGGTCGCCAGCTCGCGCGACCAGTCATAGGCGAAGCCCAGCCGCTTCAGCTGGACCTTCATGTATTCGATGTTGGCGTAGGTCCACTTCGCCGGCTGGGTGTTGTTGGCGATCGCGGCGTTCTCGGCCGGCAGACCGAAGGCATCGAAGCCCATCGGCTGCAGCACGTTCTTGCCCAGCATGCGCTGATAGCGGCTGATGACGTCGCCGATGGTGTAGTTGCGGACATGCCCCATGTGCAGCTTGCCGCTGGGATAGGGGAACATCGACAGGCAGTAGTACTTCTCCTGCCCCGGCTCCTCCTTCACTTCGAAGGATTTGCGCTCGGACCACAGGGCCTGTGCAGCGCTTTCCACGGCTGCGGCTTGATACTGCTCTTGCATCGTCGGCTAAGGGCTTGAAAAAAGGGGCATAGTCTAGCAGCGAGGGCGTCCGGCGGCGCCCGACCGCCAAAGTGACATCGACGTCACGTCAATCATCGACAATCCGTGTCAGTTCTGGCGTCAGGTCTATTGCCTAAGTCATTGATATAACAACGCTGCACTGAACAAAAATGCCATGGCACAGACCCTGCTGCTGATTGGCTTGAGCCCTAGCTCATTCCAATTGGATCCAAGGAGTTTTCAAAAATGAAACAGATTCAGAAGGGTTTCACCCTGATCGAACTGATGATCGTGGTCGCGATCATCGGCATCCTGGCGGCTATCGCCATCCCGGCCTACCAGGACTACACGGTCCGCTCGAAGGTGACGGAAGGTCTGAATACCGCTGCCTCCGCCAAGATTGCGGTGTCCGAGTCGTGGCAGTCGACCGGCGGCCTCGCTTCCGCAACCGCCGCCTGGACCTTCACTGGCACCAAGTTCGTTACGGGCATCCTCATCGACCCGACCGACGGCTTCCTGACCATCACCTATCAGACGGGCGCCGGTGGCATTCCGCAGCTGGCTGGCCAGAACGAGCTGATCCTGTGCCCGACCATCCAGGCCGGCCTCCTGTCGGCCGCTGCTGCCGCCAGCCCGCCGCTCGACGGCGAAATCGACTGGGATTGCATGGGTGCTGGCGCCGCGGGCGCTTGCGCCGCCGCTGCCGCGCCGGTCCCGGCGAAGTACGTTCCTTCGCAGTGCCGCTAATCGCCTAGTGCGGTACGCTGCACGCCCGCTGGCCCGGGGCACCAACAAACCCCTCTCTCCGAGGGGTTTGTTGTTGGTGGCGGTCGCTGACCCGAACCATACCTTTCATCCGAATAGATAGACCCAATGCGATTGCGAGATTCGCTGGCTGACCGCCTCAAGGCGGCCCTGCTGCACCTGACCATCTGCGGCGTCGTCGGCCTTTGCGCAGCGGCGCTGATCTTCATCGTGTGGTACCCCGCTCCGCTTTCCGGAGCGCAGGGCGTCGGCCGGATGGCGCTCGTACTCATCGGAGTTGACGTAGCGATCGGGCCGCTGATCACCCTGATCGTCTTCGATCGGGGCAAGAAGTCACTCAAATTCGATCTCTGCGTGGTGGCTGCGCTGCAGCTGGCAGCTCTACTTTACGGTCTCCATGCGATCCACATCGCCCGGCCGGCGCTGGTTGTATTCAATGTGGACCGGTTCGACGTAGTTCCCGCCGTCGACGTCGATCCGGACAGTCTCGCCAAGTCAGTCGCAGCCGGAAATGCCCCGCTGTCATGGTGGCATCCCCGGGTGGTTGCGGCCCGCATCCCCTCCGACCGCAAGCAGCGAAACGCCCTGCTGATGTCGGCCATCAAGGGCGGTCCGGATCTGCCGCAGCTGCCGGAGTTCCAGGTTCCCTACGAGTCGGAAGCACCTGCGGTGCTTGCCCGGGCCCGCCCCCTTGCCGAGCTCAGGGAAGTGAACCGTCTGAATAAACAGCAGTGGAAAGAGTTTCTCCACTCGCTGCGCCGGCCTGAATCGGAGCTGGCTTACCTGCCCTTGCGTGGAAAAAGCCGGGATGGCGCCGTAGTCATCGACCGGGCGTCAGCGAAGGTCATCAAGATCGTGCTGATGGAGCCTAGCTGGGGTCCGATAACGCACCCCGATCCCGCCAAATCCGCTTCGCAGCAAGGTCATTTAGGGTAGGATCAAAGTCGATCCTGCAATAGAGGCAGTTCATGGCAATCAGCCCCCAGACGGCGACACCGACTGCATTTGTCGGCGGCTTGGCTCGGCGACTTATCGCAGACGGGCTCATTACCGAGGACAAAGGGCGTGAGCTGCAGCAGCAAGCCGTTCGCTCCGGGACCCCCTTTGTTCAACTGTTAATCGAATCCAAGCTGACGACACCGGCCCGCGTGGCAGAAGCCGCGAGCAACGAATTCGGCGTCCCCCTGATGGACTTGTCGGCAATCGACATCGATCCGGCAGCCTACAAGGAAGTCAGCGAGAAGATTCTTCGCAAGACGCACGCGCTCCCGGCCTTCAAGCGCGGCAAGAAGATGTATGTCTGCGTGTCGGACCCGACGAACCTGCAGGCACTCGACGAAATCAAGTTTGCCACCGGCAACCAGACCGAGGCGGTACTGGTGGAGGAGGACAAGCTTAACCGGGCGATCGAGCAGGCAATCAACCAGATGTCCGCTGCCGACATGAGAGTCGACAACGAGGATCTGGCCAACCTCGACATTGGTGAAGACGACGCCGACAAGGCCCCCGAAGTCACCCGATCGGACGCCGAGGATGCCCCGATCGTGAAGTTCGTCAACAAGGTCATGATCGACGCCATCATGCAGGGTGCGTCCGACATTCATTTCGAGCCTTACGAGAAGATCTTCCGCATCCGCTATCGCAAGGACGGCGAACTCAAGACCATTGCCCAGCCGCCGGTAAGCCAGGCTGTCCGCATTTCCGCGCGTGTAAAGGTGATGTCGCGCCTGGACCTTGCGGAGCGCCGGGTGCCCCAGGACGGTCGAATCAAGCTGCAGCTGTCGAAGACCAAGGCCATCGATTTTCGCGTCAGCACCTGCCCGACGCTGTTCGGCGAAAAGATCTGCTGCCGTATTCTCGATCCCAGCAGTGCGCAGCTGGGCATCGACGCTCTGGGCTATGAACCGGATCAGAAAGACGCCTACATGAAGGCCCTGCAGCAGCCGCAGGGCATGATTCTGGTTACCGGCCCCACCGGTTCAGGCAAGACGGTGTCGCTGTATACCGGTCTCAACATCCTCAACACCGACGACATCAATATCTCGACCGCGGAGGATCCGGCCGAAATCAACCTGCCCGGCATCAACCAGGTCAACGTCCAGCCCAAGGTCGGCCTGACGTTCGCGGCCGCGCTGAAGGCCTTCCTGCGTCAGGATCCGGACGTGATCATGGTCGGCGAAATCCGCGACCTGGAAACGGCGGAAATTGCCATCAAGGCTGCGCAGACCGGCCACCTTGTGTTGTCGACCCTGCACACCAACGATGCACCGCAAACCATCGTCCGCATGATGAACATGGGCGTTCCCGCCTACAATCTTGCGTCCACGTTGACACTGATCATCGCCCAGCGCCTCGCGCGTCGTCTGTGCAAGACCTGCAAGCGCCCAGCCAGCATCCCGCGGCCTGAGTTGCTGCGCCAGGGCTTCAGCGAAAAGGAAATCGATTCGCCCGGCTTTGCCGTCCACGAAGCCGTGGGTTGCGATCAATGCGACAATGGCTACAAGGGCCGCACCGGCATCTACCAGGTGATGCCCTTCAGCGATGCAATGGGACGAATCATCATGGAAGGCGGGAACGCAATCGACATTGCGGACCAGGCACGCAAGGAAGGCGTCATGGACCTGCGGCAATCGGCGTTGAGAAAGGTCAGAGACGGCAGTATTGACCTTGCGCAAGCCAATGCCTGCACGACCGGCGATTGAAGCTCTGGGGGAAGTAAATGGCGCAGGCACAAGCCGTCAAGGCAAAGACCAAGATCGAACCGGTCAAGGAATATACCTTCAAGTGGGAAGGTACGGATCGCAAGGGCGGGCGTGTAAAGGGCCAGAGCCAGGGCCCCAGCGAGAGCATGATCAAGGCCCAGTTGCGCAAGCAGGGCGTCAATCCGATCTCTGTTCGCAAGCAGTCCGCACTGCTGTCCGGTGCGAAGAAGAAGGCGATCACGGCAGTCGACATCGCCATCTTCAGCCGGCAGATGTCGACCATGATGGCGGCCGGTGTCCCGTTGGTTCAGTCCCTGGAGATCATCGGTCGCGGCCACGATAACCCATCCATGTCGGAGATGGTGCTCGGCCTCAAGACCCATATCGAGGGCGGCAACTCCTTCGCTGCCAGCCTCGGCAAGTATCCCCTGCAGTTCGACGACCTGTTCGTCAACCTGGTCGATGCCGGCGAAAAGTCCGGCGCCCTGGAAACGCTGCTCGACAAGATCGCCACCTACAAGGAAAAGACCGAAGCGATCAAGAAGAAGGTCAAGAAGGCGCTGACCTACCCCACCGCGGTGCTGTGCATTGCCTTCATCGTCACCGGCATCCTGTTGTACTTCGTCGTGCCGACCTTCGCCGACCTGTTCAAGGGTTTTGGCGCCGATCTGCCGGCCTTCACCAAGATGGTGATCGGCATGTCGGAGTGGGTGCAGGCCAAGTGGTGGCTGGTCCTGATCATTGGCGGTGGCACCGGCTATGG
>DATILC010000385.1:0-2529 GCA_035476855.1 Solimonas sp.
CCACCTCGACATCGTTGAGCAGCCGCAGCTGCGTGCCGGCCCAGTCCGCACGCAGGCCGCGGGCGCGGGCCTGGCGGTTGGGCGCATGCAGCTGCACGCGGTCCTCGGTATGGATTTCCTTGCGCTGCAGGTCGACCCAGAGGCTCTCCGCGTCGATCTGCACCGGTTCGCCGTTGCTGAGCCTGCCGGTGATCAGCACCGGCGGGTTGAGGCGCAGGCGTTCTTCGCCGGCCGGCATCGTGCCGTCCGGCGAGGTCAGGTTCCAGGGGCCGTTTGCGCCGAGCCTGCGCACTTCCAGGGTGTCGAAGCGCGCCGACTCGTCGTCGTAGTAGCGGATGGTGCCGGCGACCGCCTCGATCAGCGGACGGCCCTGGGCATCCAGGCGCGTCCATTCGACGCCGCGCAGCTCGTAGCGCGGCAGCTGTGCCTGCGCGGCGACCTCGGCCGGCGGCTCCGGCTGGAAGCCGCGCAGCAGGGTCAGCACGGCGAACAGTGCCAGCGCTGACGCGAGTCCCAGGAACAGGCTGCCGCGTGCCATCAGATGCGGCCCTGCGCTTCCAGGATCAGGTCGATGGCCTCGCGCACCGCGCCGTTGCCGCCGGTGTAGCGGCTGACCCAGTGGGCGGCCGCAAAGGCCTTGGGGTGCGCATCCGCCACCGTGCAGGCCAGGCCGACGCGCTTCATCAGCGGCACGTCCGGCACGTCGTCGCCGACATGGGCGCATTGCTCGTCGGACAGGCCCATCTCGGCGCACATGCGCAGGTAGGCCGGTTCCTTGTCCTCGGTGTCGAGGGCGATGTGCTTCACGCCCAGCCATTCGAGGCGACGGCGCATGGACTCGGAGGGCCGGCCGCTGATCACCGCGACCTGCAGGCCGAGCTTGAGCGCCAGCTTGATGCCATAGCCGTCGCGCACGTAGTTGGTCTTGGTTTCCTCGCTGTTGGGGCCGATGTAGAGCTTGCCGTCAGTGAGGACGCCGTCGATATCGAGGAACACACAGCGTATCTTCGCTGCGCGCTGCTGAATTTCGGCTGAAGACAGCGCCGCCATCACACCACCCCCGCGCGCAGCAGGTCCTGCATGTGCACGACGCCCTGCAACTGCTTGTGCTCATCCAGCACCAGCAGGGCGGTGATCTTGTGCTTCTCCATCAGGTGCACCGCCTCGGCGGCCAGCTGATCGGCCTTGACCGACTTGCCGCCGAGGGTCATGACCTCGCTGATCCGGGCTTGCCGGATGTCGATGTTGCGGTCCAGCGTGCGGCGCAGGTCGCCGTCGGTGTAGACCCCGATCACCTTGTCCTCGGCGTCGACGATCGCGGTCACGCCCAGGCCCTTGCGGGTCATCTCCAGCAGCGCCTCGGTCAGCAGCGCGTCGCGGCCGACCTTGGGCAGGTCGCTGCCGGTGTGCATGACATCGGCGATCTTCAGCAGCAGGCGCCGCCCCAGCGAGCCGCCGGGGTGCGACATGGCGAAGTCCTCGGGGGTGAAGCCGCGGGCTTCCAGCAGGGCGACAGCCAGGGCATCGCCCATCGCCAGGGTGGCGGTGGTGCTGGAGGTCGGTGCCAGGTTCAGCGGGCAGGCTTCCACCGCGACCGACACGTCCAGGTGCACGTTCGAGGCCTTGGCCAGGGTCGAGGCCGGCTTGCCGGTCATCGAGATCAGCGGCACGCCCAGGCGCTTGATCAGCGGCAGGATGGTGACGATCTCGTTGGTCTCGCCGGAATAGCTGATCGCCAGCACCGCATCCTGGCGCGTGATCATGCCGAGGTCGCCGTGGCTGGCCTCGCCCGGATGCACATAGAAGGCCGGCGTGCCGGTACTGGCCAGGGTCGCCGCCAGCTTGCCGCCGATATGGCCGGACTTGCCCATGCCGGTGACGACCACGCGGCCGGTACAGGCGAGCAGGATGCGGCTGGCCGCGACGAAGCTGTCGTCGATGCGGGGGAGCAGGGCGGTCAGGGCGTCGCGCTCGATCTCCAGCGCGCGCCGACCCATGGCTTTGAGTTGTTCGGCGTCCATAGGGGCGCAAGTATAAGCGGACCTTGCCACCGGAACCTGTAATGCAGCCCATCGACTTGGCCGACTTCCGCTCCGTCCTGTTCTTCACCGGTGCCGGCCTGTCGGCCGAATCCGGCGTCCCCACCTACCGCGGCCGCGGCGGCATCTGGGCGCAGTACAACTACGAGGACTACGCCTGCCAGCGCGCCTTCGAGCGCGACCCGGTCCAGGTGCTGGACTTCCACGAACTGCGCCGCGGCCGCGCGCTGGAGTGCCAGCCGCATGCCGGTCATCGCCACCTGGCGCGGCTGCAGGCGGCGTTCCCGCAGGTGCATGTGGTGACGCAGAACATCGACGGCCTGCTGCAGCGCGCCGGCGTGACCGTGGACGCCGAACTGCACGGTTCGCTATGGCGCCAGCGCTGTGCCCGCCACGGCCTGCGCGAGGACCTGCAGGCCGGCCCGTACCAGCAACGGAAGTGCCCGGACTGCGGCGCCTGGCTGCGGCCGGACATCACCTGGTTCGAGGA
>DATILC010000386.1:0-8197 GCA_035476855.1 Solimonas sp.
GGGCGGGACCGTTTTGGCGCATGGCTGTGTTACTCGTCGCTCGTGTACATCGAGTACAGCCAATGGCCCCAGCTGGGAAGTGACTCAATGTCACTTCCCAGTAAGCCATTGGCGCTCCTCGCGCCTTGCCCTGCGTCAAAACGGTCTCCGTCGCAGCGACCGCCATAGCCTTAGCAGCCCCTTGGAGAGCCTCGTGTCGATCATCACCCGTGGCGGCGCCCGCCGCCTGGCCATTGCCCATGCCGTCCTCGCGCTCACCCTCGCCTTCGCCGGCTGCCACAGCAGCTCCGCGGTTGGCCCCGGCACGCCCGGCCCCGGCGGCAGCCCGGCCATCCCCGAGCCGCAGGCCTCGATCGACGGCGAACTCGGCAGCGACCTGCTGTTCGCCAGCCGCTGCGATCCGCTGGATCCGCACTACTGCCTGTTCCCCTGGCCCAACGACCACTTCAGCGTCGCCGACGACAGCACCGCCACCGGCCGGCGTCTCGACCTCAAGCTGCTGTCGATGCCGCGCAACGTCGCCGGCAAGCCGATCTCGCCGGCCGACTTCAACCGCAACGACGGCTTCTCGCCGGGCAACGCCATCCTGGCGCGCATCCCGGGCCTGGACCTGGGCAAGACCGGCGCGGTACCGATCACCGACATCGGCGCCAGCCTGCGCGCCGAGCAGCCGATAGTGGTGATCGACGCCGACACGCTGCAGCGCCACCTGGTCTGGTCGGAGCTGGACGCCAACCTCACCAAGGCCAGCCTCTGCGACCTGCCCGACCCGGCATCGGTGGTCACCGGCCTGCTGGAGATCGACCAGGCGACCGCGGTGCTGCAACAGCTGGAATCGCTCTGCGACACCGTGCCGCTGCCGGAGAACCCGCTGAACGACACCGGCCCCGCCCTGATCGTGCGTCCCGCGAAGAACTTCGAGGAAGGCCACCGCTACATCGTGGCGCTGCGCCGCATGAAGGACACGCAAGGCCATGTCATCGAGCCCTCCACCAGCTTCCGCATCTACCGTGACAACCATGTCAGCGAGCGCGCCCCGATCAACCAGCGCCGCGCCCACATGGAGGAGATCTTCGCGACGCTGGGCCGCGCCGGCATCGGGCGTTCCGACCTTTATCTCGCCTGGGACTTCACCGTCGCCAGCGAGCGCAACCTCAGCGAACGTGCACTGAAGCTCCGCGACAGCGCCTTCGGCGATCTCGGCAGCGCCGCACCGGCCTTCGCGGTCGACGCCGTCACCGACTTCACGCCGGAGGAGAACGCCACGATCGCGCGCCAGGTCACCGGCAGCGTCACCGTGCCGCGCTTCCTGACGCTCAACGGCGTGCCCGGTTCGCGCTTCAACTACCAGGGCAGCAGCGACGGCCTGCCGACGCAGGACGGCACGATGACGGCGACCTTCACCTGCCGCATCCCGCGCATCGCCTTCGGTGACGCCGCCAACGCCGCCGAGGCGAGCAGCGTCAACCTGGTGCGCCCCTCGCTCTACGGTCACGGCCTGCTCGGCGGCCAGGGCGAGGTCGGTGGCGGCCACATCGGCGACACCGCGCAGAACCAGCGCCTGATGTTCTGCGCTGCCGACTGGATCGGCATGGCCACCGCCGACGTGCCCAACGTGCTGACGCTGCTGCTGGACATGAGCAACTTCACCACCCTCACCGACCGCGGCCAGCAGGGCTTCCTCAACTTCATGTTCATCGGCCGCGCGCTGATCCACGCCGAAGGCCTCTGCAGCAACGCCGCCTTCCGCGTCGGTGACCAGTGCCTGATCGACCGCCGCGAGCTGTTCTACGACGGCAACTCGCAGGGCGGCATCATGGGCGGCTCGCTGGTGGCGCTGTCGCCGGATATCCGCGCCGGCGTGCTCGGCGTGCCCGGCATGAACTACTCCACCCTGCTGCAGCGCAGCGTCGACTTCGACCAGTACGCCGCCTTCTTCTACACCGCCTACCCGGCCTCGCTGGACCAGGCCTTCACGCTGTCGCTGATCCAGTTGCTGTGGGATCGCTCGGAGATGAACGGCTACGTGCAGCACCTGCGCGCCGACGATCCGCTGCCCAACACGCCGTCCAAGCGCGTGCTGCTGCATCCGGCCTTCGGCGACCACCAGGTGACGATGACCACGGCCGAGGTCGCCGCGCGCACGATCGGCGCAGCGATGCACTGCCCCGCGGTGGTCGGCGGCTCACGCGCGCAGCGCGGCGACAAGGTGCTGCCGGGGGTGCATCCGCAGGTGGAGATGGAACCGGAGGGCCTCAACATCCACCGCCGCCATGCCGATGACGAGCCCTACTACGGCATTCCCTGCATGGGCTATCCGCACAACGGTTCGGCGCTGGTGGTCTGGGACAGCGGCCCGACGCTGAAGCCCGACGGCTCGCCGAATCCGGATGGCGTGGCCACGCCACCGATCGACAACCGCCCGCCGCGGCCGGAACTGGGCTACGGCGCCGATCCGCACAGCTTCCCGCGCAAGGATGCGAAGGCGCAGCAGCAGAAAGGCGAGTTCCTCCGGAGCGACGGCAAGGTCGTCAACGTCTGCGGCAGCGAGCCCTGCGTCACCAAGGGATTCGATCCCAGCCCGTAACGGGACGCAGCCTCTTCGGGCGCCGGAATCGCGCGTGTCGGCCGATGCCCGGGCGCGGCCCTGGCGGGCAGCTGCGCCCAAGGCGCGATGACTTACGGAACCGTCTTCACGCTTTCGCCCGAGCTACGCCAAAACAGCCTCGGTCAGTTGCTCAACGGAAATTGCCGTGCCAGAAGGATGTGTTCGGGCTCGCCGTGCCTCAAGTTCAACGCCCAGATTCAGAGGCGGCCTCGCCGAAGGCGAGGACGTCCCACTGGAACCTGTGGTTAGAGCGCGCCCCTAGCACGGCACGACCGAAACCGCGCTTCCGATAGCCCTTAGGCCTGCGTTTATAGCTTCCGTGGTGACGCGTGCCCTGTTCAGGGCGATATCGCAGAGGAACGCAAACACCGCAGCGACATAAGCCATGTAGCCCAGCCCGACATAGTCGTTGTAGACGATTGTGAAGAACCAGTTCTGCTCAAAGAGATAGAAGTACGCACTGATGATGGTTGAACATAGCAGCAGCGCTGCTGGGAACAAAAGATGGGCGGACGCCTGGGCTTTCCGAAGCGCCACAAGCGCCACCAGAAAGAGGGACAAGGCGCTGATGCCTGTGAAGATACGCAGATCCTTTAGAAGTCGGTTTACGACAGCCGAATACGTGCTCTCAAGATAGGCCTCAAGGTGTGCTTGAGCTTGCTGTGCGCCCAGTAGCTTCCAGTTGAGGCCGTCACTCAGCGAGTGCTCTAGCTTCCTGCGGCACTCACACGAAAGATTTTGCATTCGTGCAATGGCCTCTGCGATCTGTTTGGGTGCATCTGTTTCGATCTGCTGCTGCACCTCCGCGATCTCGCTGGAATGAGAGGCTGCCAGCCTCGAAACCGCCTTTACGAGGGCCGAGTCTTTGAGCGATGTAATTTCCTCATGCAGTTCCTCTTCAAGCTGAGCCCGAATAAACCCCGTTGCGGCCTGCTCGACCTCCAGAGGCCGGGCAAATGTTGCCCAGAAGGCGCCAGCAAACATAGCTGCCAGGCACATGCTCACAAAAATGACCGGGATTCTCATGCACTCTCCAAGCGCGCTCTAGACAGTATGACTTTTGCATTCAGAGGCACTGACGCCCGAAGGGCGGCAGGGACGTCGGATTGAACCGCTGGTTATATGGCGGACGCACGAGCGCCACAATGCTTGCACGTGCGTCGGTACTCGGGCATTGGTTTCCCGCAGGCCGCACAACGTAGGTTCGTGAGTTTCGCATCCTCGCTTGCTTGACGATCTAGGAACTCTTGACGCGCTCGCTGCTGCTCGGCGCGACGCTTCTCGGTCTCGGCGGCGATCTCTTCTGGATGCAACAAACGCTTCAATCCGATTTCCGCGCGCCAGCGAATTTCTTCGGGGTCCTCTCGCACCGATGCCTCGAATACCGGAACCGCGCGAGCGTCGTCCAATACCATAAGACTGTCTATCGCCCAGAGCCGTGTCCCCATGCGCTCCGCACGAGCTAGCGCTAAATACTCATTGGCGAGTGACCTCCAGTCCGGTTTGTAGATAGCTTCAAACGAGTGGCGTAACCCGCGCATGATCTCTCCCGGATCACCGTAGCAGGCTCGTTCGAGCAGGAGCCGGACCGCGGGTTTGAGTCGGCGCTTCGCAGCAACATCCGCCATCGCGATGAATGGGTAAGCGACTGAGTGCCAGTACTCGTTTAAGTCCCAGCAGGCGTCCGTCTCATCTGCTAGTGACGGTAGGGACGCGATACGGGTAAGCACTTCATCGTCGCTCGTCGTATCGTTCGCCGCGGCCAGACGCCCGATGATTTTTACAGGCGGTTCGTCATGGTCCATATCATCACCTCCGCCATATAACGCCCAGGTTCAGGGGCGGCCTCGCCGAAGGCGAGGACGTCCCTCTGGAACCGCTGGTTAGGCGCCATTTCCGAATAGCTCCGAGACAGACATAGATTCATCCTCTCCGTCGCCTGGCAAATATAGCTTGCCCCCGGCCTTTTCAAACCGAGCGAAGTGATTCCGCAAGCCGGCGAGGGCCAACAGCAAAGCCTGCAATGAATCTGCACCGTGGGCATCTATCGGACGATGAGACATACCTTCGACCGATATGACGCACACCCAAGAGTCATGAGGCGCCGGCTTCGGGGCTTCAACTCGGACCATGACGTTCGAGCGCGTGCCGTCCGCCGATTGGGCGATGAGCTTGCGTTCCGCGATTGCCGTCATGGCGCCTAACCAGAAATTAGGTGTTAAAAGTAAATCTAACACGGCATTTCCGTCACCGATTCTTCCCACTCCACAGCAGTTGCGTCGCCATGGCGCCGCCGGCAGTGCCTGCGCGCGCACGGCTCCCTCGCCTGCGGTTTTTTAGGTTCTTCTCCCATCTGAGGGGAGCCCTTGCTCTACTCCCCTCTCCCTCCGGGAGAGGGGTTGGGCGAGGGCATGGATGCCCGAGGTAGGGCAACGCAGGAGCAGTTGCCGAGGTGAGGGACGCGGCTCGAATCCGGCATCGCTTCTTGCTGCGCGCGCGTCCCTCACCCGGCGCTGCGCGCCGACCGGCTCCTTTACCCCGTGCATACGGGGCGGAGGGAGAGGCAAAACGGGGGGCGAGACCAAGACAGCCCCCGCAGATCGGCGAAGAGCCTTTTTAGAGACTGCCGCTGTCCATGCTCATACGGATGGCGTAGCGCATCAGCGCGTTGGTGCCGTACAGCCCCAGCGACTGCATCATGCGCGCGCGGTGCGTCTCCACGGTCTTGATGCTGACGCCCATCAGCGCGGCGATCTCCTTGGTCGAGCGGCCGCGGGCGATCAGCTGCAACACCTGCTTCTGCCGTGGCGTCAGCGCGACATGGTCCTCGGCGCGCTGCGAGGCGTTGCGGCGCTCGAAGGCCAGGTGGGCGATGCCGGGGCTGAGGTAGACTTGGCTGCGCTCGACCGCCTGCAGGGCCAGCGCCAGTTCCGTCGGCTCGGCGTTCTTGCCGAGGAAGCCGGCGGCGCCGAGCTTGAGCGCGGTGCGCACCGAGTGGCTGTCGAGCTGGGACGAGACCATCACCACGGCGACCTCGGGATAGTGGCGGCGCAGCTGCGACAGCGCCTCCAGCCCACTCATGCGACCCAGGGCGAGTTCGCTGATCACCAGCTGCGGATGCAGGCGCCCGGTCAGTTCCAGCAACTCCTGGCCATCGGCCGTCTCGGCGATCACGCGCCCCGGCGTCAGCTGTTCGATCAGGCGCGCCAGGCCGGCACGCACCAAGGTTTGCGGGTCTGCGAGTATCAGCCGCATCGCGACCGGTCTCCTCCGTTCTGGTTATGCGGAGGATTGTAGGGCCTGTTGGCGCTACCGCGCTCGCTGCGACGGAGACCGTTTTGGCGCAGGGCTATGTTCCGAGACGCGCGGTGTACTCGAAGTACATAAGCGGCTCGGAACGCCGCCATGCGCCAAAACGGTCCCGCCCCTTGGGGTGCCCCCGGATTTGCGGCCATGCGGCGTTGCTCCTCGGTTACTTGGGCCCACCAAGCGCCCTCCTCGCGTCTTGCCTGGCCGCACCAACAGTAGGCGCCTCTAGGCGAATCCGGGGGCATCGCAGCGAGCGCGGTAGCGCCAGCAGGCCTTGGAGGATTCGTCAGCTCGCGCGTGCCGTCACCGGCCGCGAGCCGGCGACCGAGCGGCGGTGGTGCAGGAACACGTGCTTCTCCAGCGCCGCCTCGAGTGCCTCGCCCATCGGTTCGAACAGGGCGCAGCTGCGGGCGATGTCGCCGTCGCGCAGGCGTGCCGGCCAGATGAAGGCCTCGGGCATGCAGGGATGCAGGTGCAGCGACAGCAGGCCCAGGCTCCCGGCCGGCGGTGCCGCCTCCCAGCTGACGCCGGCCACCGTCAGGCGCAGCGGATGCATCGGTGCCGGCGGATCCATGCGGCGCAGGAACTGGCCGAACAGCACCAGCAGCATGTCCAGCTTCTGGTGGACCCGCTCCAGTTCCTGTTCGAGGCGCTCGTCACCCTCGCCACGCGGCAGGTGGCGCTCCTCCAGCGAGGAAACCACCGCCAGTACGCGCAGGTTCTGTTCCGCCATCTGCTGCAGCTGCTCGGGGGCCGGCAGCACCTCCAGCGGCGCCCAGCCCAGCGGCAGGCGGTCGTGGTAGGCGAGGCGGTCGGCCAACGGATCGTTCGAAGTCATGACATGCATCCTGCAGGGTTTAAGCAGGGACCGTGCATTCCCTGTGCCAGGGGTTCAGCGGCGCGGGGTGCCAACCTGCTCCCAGGCGGACTTGACCGTGCGCAGCAAGTCGGCGACTTCCTCGATGCCGGCGGCGTCGTTGTCGAGGTTGGCCTTCAACAGGCGCCGGCCCATGTAGTCGTAGAGGGCATCGAGGTTGCGTGCAATCTCGCCGCCGGCCTGGTGGTCCAGGCACAGGCGCAGGTGCTCGATGATGCCCAGCGCCGAGGCCAGCAGCGGCACCTTGCGCACGGTATCGCCGACCAGCACACAGCCGCGTGCGGTGTTGAGGCGCTGCAGGGCCCCGTCCAGCAGCATGTCGATCAGCTTCTGCGGGGCGACGTCGCTGTTGGCCGCGCCGACGACCGCGGCATTCTGGTAGTGCCGAAGGGCACCGTGGGGGTAGGCATTCATGGGAGACTCCTGGAAGCGTCTGGTACAGGTATCGGCCAGCCGGCCTCCGACTTGAGCGCCAACGCACAGTCGGCAAGGCACGGCTCCTGCAAGCTACCTTTGCAGTCGATGGATTTTTCGTTGCTCCGGCCCTGCCGGGGGAAGCTGTCATGGTCCTGATGTCGCATAGTCCCGCCCTCCGCTGCCCGGAGCGGCTCCCGTGATCCCCGGTGGTCCCACCGGCGCTGCGCTGGCGCTGCTGCTCGGCGCGTTTTCCAGCGGCACGCCCGCCCCGCAACCCGTCGGGATTCCGGCGGACCAGGGGCCCGGCTACGCCCTGCGCGAGTCAGCCGACCGTCACCGCCTGCTGATCCTCTGGCAGGGCAGCGAGCAGGTGCTGGGCGAATGCCAGGACCGCCTGCTGCAGCGCAGCCAGCGCCGCGGCCTGGAGGTGTCGGTGATCGAGCGCAACTGCGGCGCCACCGTCGACTACGCCACCCAGGTGATCGTCCGCGGCCGCAACTTCGAGGAACCGGTGGCGGTGTTGCAGGGGCGCCCCCAGATCCGTGTCGGCTGGAACGGCCGCCGCCTGCAGATCGTGCACTCACCGCTGCCGCGGGAACATGTCTTCCGCCAGCTCAGCCGCATCGCCGGGATCGGCATCTCCCATGTCGAACTCGGCCCGGCAGCGACGCCGACCGCCCGCAGCACGCTGGAGGACTCCAGCCGCAACTACGGCGCCCACGGCCGCGCCCTGGGCCTGCCCGACGAACTGCTGCTGCGCTGGGCCGGCTGGGCCCAGCAGGCCTCCGGCCTGTATCGCGGCGACTGGGGGCAGTGGCAGGGCGCCGCGCCCTACGGCGACGATCCTTCCGGCCGGCAGAAGATCATCGAGGGCATGCAGTACCACGCCGAGTACAGCGACACCCCCGGCGGGTAAAATGCACGCCGCGGGGACGACCCCGCCGCTGCTTTTTTCCGGGGACGACCCCGCTGTCCGCGGAGGGCCT
>DATILC010000387.1:0-3855 GCA_035476855.1 Solimonas sp.
GAGTTCCTCGACCACGAGCTCGACGCGCAAGAGCGAGACGCCGTGCAGTACCACCTGTCCACCTGCCGAAGCTGCTTCTCGCGCGCCGACTTCGAACGGCGGCTCAAGCAGAAACTGCATGACCTGCGGCGGGATGAGGCCGACGCCGCCGCGACGGAGCGCGTCAAGCGCCTGCTGGAAAACTTCTGATGAGGTGGTGCAAATGGTGGCGATCCTGTCCGACAAGAAGGAGTTCATCTTCAAGGCCGTGCGCGACATGTACAGCGATTTGGCGCTGCATCCGGGCAAGGTGTTCCACTTTCCAACCGGCCGGCTGGCCTGCCTGTTCGTCGGCTATCCCGCGGCCCAGCTCGACCTGCTGCCGCCGGCCGCGGTCGAGTGTTTCGCCGGCGTCGGCTATCCGTTTGCAGCGCAAGTGATCCAGGCCGGCGACGTGGTGCTCGACATCGGCTCCGGTTCCGGCACCGACTCCCTGCTGGTCAGCACGCTGGCGGGCGACGGCAGGGTGTATGCCCTGGACATGACCGACGCGATGCTCGACAAGCTGCGCCGAAACGCCGCGACTATGGGTGCCGACCGAGTGCAGGCGCTCGATGGCAACGCGGAGGAAATTCCGCTGCCCAGCGCCAGTGTCGACGTCGTCACCAGCAACGGCGTGCTCAATCTGGTGCCCGACAAGCGCCGCGCCTTCGCCGAGATCGCGCGGGTCCTCAGGCCGCAAGGCCGCCTGCAGATCTCGGATATCGCACTGCGCACCCGAGTGACGGAGAAATCGCGAGCCGATCCCCAGCTGTGGGCCGAATGCGTGGTGGGCGCGGTGCTCGAGGAGGACTACCTCGCGCTGCTGCGCGAGGCCGGCCTCGAAGTCGAGGTCATCGGCCGCCAAGACTACTTCAGCGGCAGCGTGAACGCGGATACCCGCCGCGCTGCCCACACCCTGGGCGCGCACGCCATCACGCTGCGGGGAGCGCGCGGCTGCGTATGAGGTCGGCAATCCTCCGGCGTCATAGCGAATGGCTCTTCATTCTCGCACTGCGCCATGCCGGTTGAGCACGGTATCCGGCGCAACGCCGGCCAGTTTACGCACTTGCTGCTGCAGGTGCTGCTGGTTGGCCTGACCATGGGGATGATGCGCACCGTGGTGCCGGCGCTGGCCGAGGCCGAGTACGGTGTGCAGCGAAATTCGTTCGTGCTACTGTCGGCTTTCGTGCTGGCGTTTGGCTTGGTGAAGGGAGCGCTGAATTTTGTGGCAGGGCGACTTTCCGAACACATCGGCCGCAAGAAAGTGCTCCTGCTAGGGTGGGTGGTGGCCGTGCCCATCCCGTTTATCGTCTGGCTGGCACCCAGTTGGAACTGGATCGTATTCGCCACCGTATTGCTTGGGTTCAACCAAGGGTTGTGCTGGTCGATGACGCAGACTGCGAAGCTGGACGTCACCCGCGCCGAAGAACGCGGGCTGACCTTGGGCCTGAATGAACTTGCCGGATACGTCGGTGTGGCTGTCGCCGGAATCGCAACAGCCTACCTGGCTACAGCACTCGGTCCGCGCATGGGGCTTCTCGTGTTCGGCCTGACTGTCGTCGTCCTTGCGCTGGTGCACACGGCTGTCGCGGTGCGCGAAACCCTGCCGTGGGCCCATGCTGAAATTGCCGGGTATCAAGCAGCAGCCCCGAACCGTCCGATGCCCCGTTATCCGGCGGGCGTCCCGGCGCAACCGACGACCTGGGAAATGTTCGCCCTGGTTAGCTGGCGGGACCGCCGGCTCGCGGCGCTTAGCCAAGCCGGCCTGGTCGAGAAATTCGTCGATGCCCTGGTGTGGGTCTTCTATCCAGTGTTCCTGTACCAGCGAGGCGTGAGCCTGGCGCAGATTGGCTGGATCATCGGCATCTACGGCTTTGTGTGGGGCGGCTCCCAACTATTCACTGGCCGTCTGTCTGACCGGATCGGGCGGCACATGCCCAACGTTTGGGGGATGTGGTTGTGTGGAGCGGGGGTGGCCATGATGCTGATCGGCGAGGGAATCGCCTGGTGGTCGGCTTCCGCCGCCCTGACCGGCTTCGGCATGGCCTTGCTCTATCCGAACCTGTCGGCCGCCGTCGCCGACATATCTCACCCATCCTGGCGCGGCACCGCGATCGGCATCTATCGATTCTGGCGCGACCTGGGGTACGGGATCGGCGCCCTTGGCCTTGGCTTGGCAGGGCACTTCACAGGGCATATCGAGTCAGCATTCGGCTTCGTTGCGGTCTGCATGTTGATCTCGGGTGCCGTGCTGTTTCTACTAGGCGAGGAAACGCATCCGCGGCTCAATCCTGCTGCCTGGCCGCCGGCGGCTGAGGAGTTGCAGCTGCAAGCGACCCCCAAAAAAACCAGATGGCAGCCTCACAAGGAGTAACTCATGCTCTCCAATCCCATGCACCGGCAGGTGCTCCTGCTCTCTACCGCACAGGCGCTGTTTCAGTCGGCGTCGGTCATGGTCATGACGATCGGGGGATTGGCCGGCGCGTTGGTGGCGCCGTCGCCCGAGCTTGCCACGTTGCCGATCGCGGCCATGTTCCTGGGCACGGCGGCAGTCACCGTCCCCGCCGCGACGTGGATGGCCCGTTCGGGCCGCAGGCTAGGGTTTCTCGCCGGCGCTCTGCTCGGGGTGGCCGCTGGAATTCTGGCGGCGCTCGGCGTATGGCTGGGATCGTTGTGGCTGCTGTCCGCCGGCACATTCCTGGTCGGCGCCTACCAGGCCTTCGCCCAGTTCTATCGCTTTGCAGCCGGGGAGGTGGCCAATGAAGCGTTCCGACCGCGCGCCATCTCGCTGGTGCTGGCGGGCGGCGTGGTTGCCGCTTTGCTGGGGCCATTGCTCGCGCGTTGGGGCGGCCCTTTGCTTCAAACGGCATACATGGGTTCCTTCCTGCTGCTCTCGCTCGTCTCGGTCCTGGCCGCGGGTCTGCTGCTGGGCTTGAAGATTCCGCAGCCTCCAGCCGCCGCAGCGGCACAAGCCGGGCGACCCTTGGCGGAGATCGTCCGGCAACCGGCCTACCTTGTTGCGCTCTTCGGCGCCGCCACCGGCTTCGGCGTGATGATCCTCGCCATGACGGCGACGCCGCTGGCCATGGTTCACCACCAGCATCATCTCTCCGAGGCGACGACGGTGATCCAGCTGCACGTCCTCGGCATGTTCGTGCCATCGTTCTTCACCGGCTCGCTGATCTCACGCTTCGGGGTCTTGCCCATCATGCTGGCCGGTGTGGCCCTGCTGGCCGGCCATGTGCTGATCAGCCTGACGGGGACGGACTTCCACTACTTCGCCGGCGCCCTGGTCCTGCTGGGCGTGGGCTGGAACTTCCTGTATATCGGCGGCACTACCCTGCTGACGACCACCTACACGCCTGCCGAGAAGGGACGCGCGCAGGCCGCCAACGACATGACTATCTTCGTGGTGGGCCTGCTGGGCTCGCTCGTCGCGGCGCCGTTGCTGCAGCTTCTGGGGTGGCAGTCAATGAATCTGGTGCTGCTGCCCTGGCTGGCGATTGCCGCGGTCGCGCTCATGGGCTTAGGTATGGTGCGACGATTCGCAAGTCCTTGAAGGGATGAGCCATGGTCAAGCGCAAAGTCATTGTTTACGCGGCGAGCGCGGGCTTTGTCGCGCTGCTGATGTCCAGTTGCGGCGGATCCGACAGTCCGCCTGCGCCCCAGGCTGTCAAAGCATGCAGCGCAGGAAGTGCTTGCGTCACCACGGTCGCGGGAACCGGCGAGCCAGGCACCACGGACGGCATGGCAGAGGCCGCGCAGTTCTGGATGCCGCACTCTGTGGCGGTGGACGCCGAGTCCAACATCCATGTTGCCGATTACGGAAACAAC
>DATILC010000388.1:0-2196 GCA_035476855.1 Solimonas sp.
TCCACTGCGAGCGCCAGCAGTTCCGCCACCACGGCATGCAGCTCATCGCCGTCCGCCGCATAGGGGCGCGGATGCGTCGGCTTGCCGGGCGAAACCGGATGGGTTCGCGCGGCATGGGTCAGGATCGCGAAGTTGCTGCCACAGCGCAGTTCCGCTTCGGAGAGGCTCAGGAAGGCTTCGACTCGGGTATCGGCGCGCCAGCTGACTTCGAAAACCATCCCCGCGGGTTGATCGGCAACGGTGATCGCATGGTTGCCTCCCGGGCTCCTGTGCACTGTCCCCAGACCCTGCAGGGCAAGCGCCGCGGCATGCCGCTGGGATCCCGCCAGGCTTTGCAGCCGCGGCGGATGCCGCTCGCATACCTGCTCGTAGCGGCCCGCAAAGTCGGCTTCGACCATCACGCGCGTCAACTCGGGCGGGATCATCTCGCGCAGTGCGCGCAACGCGTTGCGCCGCGGTTCTTCGAAGTCGTTCATGTGTGCCTTGCACGCCACGCGGCCGCCCGACTGCGCGGCGTCGCCCCAAGGCCACGCGCAGCCCCCGATGGCCGGGATTCTAGCGGGTTGCAGTCGACCCCGGTGAGCGCCCGGACTCCGCGCAGACGCTGGCCGGGGTTCTTCGACCGCGCCCTGGCGGGCGCTCGCGCGGCGATCCGCCCGAGGCTCAGGCCACCGACCGCATCTCCTGCTCGCCTTCGTGCACCGTACCGTCCCCGCCGTGGTAGGCGATGACGTGCATGGGCCGGCCAGTCACCCCGATGCCGGTGCTGCGGCGGCGCTCGTAGGCAATGCCTTCGTAGTCGAACTTGGGGTTCTGCCGCATCCAGGTGTAGCGATGCCGCGAGTCCTGGGGGTGAGGACAGCTCTGTTCGACGTGGCGCCAATAGGCGCTCTCAAGATGCTGGAATTCGACTTTCTTCATGGTGAAATCAGGAGCCGCTCGCCAGCGGCTGACAGGCTTTGAGGGGCATTCATGATCCGGCAATACCGCGACCGAAACCCTACCCCGCTAGCAGAGGCGGAAACGGCGTCACCCGGCATCAGCCGTCTGGCGCCGCGGCCGCTCAGGCGATCGAACGCCTCTCCTGCTCGCCCTCGTGCAGCGATCCGTCGGCGCCGCGATAGGCGATGACATGCATCGGTTGCCCGGTGACGCCGATGGCGGTACTGCGCTGGCGCTCGTAGACGATGCCGTGGAGGCTGAAGCGCAGGTTGTGGCGCATCCAGGTGTAGCGATGCCGCGAGTCCTTGGGATGCGGGCATTGCTGCTCGATGTGGCGCCAGTAGGCGCTCTCGAGAGTGGCGAATTCGACTTTGTTCATGGCGGGGACGGGGCCAGCGCTGGTGCAGCGGTTTCGTTGCGGGCCTGCAGGCCCGGCCCGCTGGTGCAGCGGGCAAGGCCAGCTTGCGCCAGGGCGAGCCCGCTGCCATCCACCACAAGGACGAGACCGGCGCTCCGGTCTTGTCGACGCTGCCTTGGCCACTTGTCCCGGTGCGCAGCTTGGGCGTCTGCCCGGTTGCCGACTCCTCCAGGCCTTGCTATCGCAAACCCAGCCGGTCCAGCTTCTTCAGCAGGCCCATGCGCGAAATCCCCAGCAGGCGCGCCGCTTCGGAGCGGTTGTTGCCGGTCTGTTGCAGGGCGGCGGTGATCATCTGCACTTCCAACGCGGCGATGGCCTCATCGAGGCTACGCGGTTGCGGCGGCACGGCCGTGCCGGTACTGCTGCCCTGCGCGAAGGCCAGGGCCTCGGCGTCGACCAAGACCTCGCCGATCTCGGGTTGCGCCAGTGCCGCGACGCAGTCCATCAGCGACTGCAGTTCGCGCACATTGCCAGGCCAGGGCTGCTGTCCCAGCCACAGCGCAGCCTCGGCTGTGATCCGCGTGCGGCGCTTGCCCAGGCTGCGCTTGAGGAACAGCGCGGCCAGCAGCGGAATGTCCTCGCGGCGCTCGGCCAGCGCGGGCGTGCGCAGCACGATGCCCTTGAGGCGGTAGTAGAGGTCCTCGCGGAACGTGCCCTCGGCGACCATCGCCTGCAGGTCGCGATGCGTGGCGCAGACCACGCGCACCTCGGCGCGGCGCGGCTCGCGGCCGCCCACCGGCAGGTAGGTCCCCTCCTGCAGGAAGCGCAGCAGCTTGACCTGCATAGCCGCCGGCATCTCGCCGACCTCGTCGAGGAACAGGGTGCCGCCGTCGGCC
>DATILC010000389.1:0-13863 GCA_035476855.1 Solimonas sp.
AGGCCGCCACGCTGATGGCCGGCAGCGCCGACCTCTACCGCGACCTGCTGTATCCCGGCGGCATGTTCAACCTGGTGCCCGGCGCCGTCGTCGCCTTTGGTGCCGGTCTGCCGCTGATCGCCGCGGGCTTCATCGACTTCTTCAGCAGCGGCCGGCTGCCGATCGACGCGATCCTGTCCGGCACCGGCTTCATGGGCACGATCCTGCAGGTGATGACGCATGTCACCGAGGACGGGTTCTGGCTGGACCGCACGCAACGCACGGGGCCCAACCGTTTCCCGGTGCTGGCCGACACCGGCTTCTACGACGTCGAATCGCGCGGTCCCTTCGAGAGCTACAAGCTGCTGCGCCAGCAGGGCGCGCAGGTGCACCTGCGCGTGTTCGGCGCGCACGATGGCTTTCCCGTGGGAACACCGGGGCCGTTCCCCGAGTATCAGCGCTGGTTCGACCGCTACCTGCTGGGCATCGACAACGGCATCGATCGCGAGCCGCGTGTGCAGCTGCTGATGGGCCACGGCAGCTACGAGGCGCAGATCGGCGGTGCCGTGACCAGGGTCGATGCCAGCGACTGGCCGGTGCCGGGCACGCGCTGGCAGAGCTTGTTCCTCGATCCCGCACGCGGTCACGGCGCGTACTCGTCCAATGACGGCGGCCTGTCGGTCAGCGCGCCGCAACAGCAGGCGCTGCAGCCCTATGTCGCCGTCACCTCGCTGCCCACCGCCACCGATCCCAATACCACCGGCACCGTGGGCGCCGCCGGCGCGCTGACGCTGTTCAAGGTCTTCCCGATCCTGACGCAGCTGCAGCTGATGGAGCCGCTGTCGCTGACCTACACCACGACGGAGTTCGCCGAGGACGTCGATGTGGTCGGCCCTGCCGCGCTGACCGTGCACGCCGCCAGCGCGCTGCCCGAGGCCGACCTGCATGCCGTCATTGCCGACGTCTGGCCCGATGGCAGTGCCCATGCCGTTGGCATCGGCCGCCTGCGCAGCAGCTATCCGGATCTGGTCGAGGAGCGCACGCTGCGCGACTCACGCGGCGAGATCGTGCAGCCCTATGCCGACTTCAGCCACAAGACCTACGCGCTGCCCGGACAGCTGCGCGAGTACCACGTCGAGTTCTGGCCGATCGGCAATCGCTTCGCCGCCGGCCACCGCCTGCGTCTCTACCTGGTGGGTGCTGCGACCTACAGCTTGCCGGCGCCGAACCTGAACATCATTTCCATTGGCGGCGACACGCCGTCGCGCCTGCAGGTCCCGGTGCTGCCGGGCAGCGATGCCTGCAGGGCGATGGGCCAGGCCTGCTGAGCCGGGGGCGCCGTCGAGGCGCCGGTCAGGGCCAGGGCAAGAGCGGCGATCCACGGCTGACAGGCATAGAATCGCGGGCATGGGAAACCTGTCCACGATACCCTGGGAAGCCTGCCTGCTGGAGCCGCTGCACGATCCTGCGCTGGAGGCTTATGCGCGCCGCGCGATGGGCGGCCCGAACCCGGGCGTACGCTACTTCGCGCGCAGTCCCTGGCTGGTGCGGGCGATGGTCGACTGGATGCCGGACAACGGCCTGCTGGTGGAACTCGACGATCGCACCGCCGACCTCATCGCCCTGATCGTCAGCCAGGAGAACTCCTGCCGCTACTGCTATGCCGCGGTGCGCGCGATGCTGCGCATCCAGGGCATGAGCGAGCTGCGCATCGACCAGCTGGAGCAGCAACTGCAGCAGCTCGAGGTCGATCCGCGGCTGGCGGCGGTGGCGCGCTATTCGCGCGCACTGTCGCACTGCAATCCGCCGCCGGATGCGGCCGCGGTGCAACGCCTGCGCGAGGCCGGCTACGGCGCGGTGGAGATCCGCGAGATCGCCCTCAGCGTGGTCTGCTCGGTGATGCTCAACCGCGTCCACACCATCGCCGCAACCCCGCCGGGCGGCTTCGAGCAGCTGCCCGACCAGTTGCTGGTGCGCTGGCTGCGCCCCGTGATCGCCTGGTCGATGGAGCGTCATCGTCGCCAGCACCGCGGCCATGCCGAGCCGGCGCCGCCGCCGATCAGCGGACCGGGCGCGCAGCTGCTTGCGGCCTGTGGCGGCTCGCCGCTGGCGCCGATGCTGGCGCGCACGCTGCAAGACCTGTGGGGCAGCGCCTTGCTGGACCTGCGCAGCCGCCTGCTGCTGTTCGCGGTGATTGCGCGCGGCCTCGGTTGCACGGCGATCGAACAGGAGGTCGCGCAGAAGCTCGGTGAAGCCGGCGAGGAAGCCGGGTTGCTGCCGCAGGTGCTGGCGCACCTCGACGCGCCGGCGCTGACCCCGTTGCAGCGCCGGCTGGTGGGTTTCGCGCGCGAAACCATCCGCTACGAGCCGCAGCGGCTGCAGCAGCATGCGCGCCAGCTGCGCGCCGAACTCAGTCCGGAACAGTTCACCGAGGCCTTGGGCGTGCTGGCGCTGGCCAACGGCCTGTGCCGCCTGGACATGGCCCTGCGCCAGGTCGATGGCTGAGCTGCTCGTGCTGTCGCTGGCGGCGCTGCTGGCGCTGCTGGGCTTCCTGCTGAGGCGCGAGCAGCAGTGCAGCGCGCGCCTGCGCCGCCGCTTGGAGCTGATGGCCGCCGAGCTGCAGCAGTTGCAGCAGTCCTGCGCGCGGCTGGCGCCGGCCGGCCTGGTACAGCGCCTGGCCTCGGAGCAGGACGACGAGGCCCTGGCCGAACACAAGCAGGTGACGGCGCTGTTCGCCGACCTGGTCGGCTACACCGCGCTGTCGGAGAAGCTCGACGCGCCGCAGCTGGCGCGCGTGCTCAACGGCTATTTCGAGCGCGCCGCCGATGCCATCGGCGCGCATCGCGGCCATCTCAGCACCTTCCTCGGCGACGGTGTCCTCGCCTACTTCGGCGCGCTGGAACCCAATCCCTGGCAGTGCAACGACGCGGTGCGTGCGGCGCTGCAGATGCGCGCGGCACTGCGGGCCTACAGCGAGGAACTGCAGCGCGAGGGCCTGCCGCCGGTGGCGGTCGGCATCGGCATCCACTACGGCAGCGGGCTGGCCGGCCTGATCGGCAGCCGCGACCGGCGCGAATACTCGGTGGTGGGGCGCACGGTGAACCTGGCGGCGCGGGTGCAGGGCCTGACGCGTCCGCTGGGCGTCGACATCCTGGTCACCGACGAGGTGCGCGCTGAACTCGATCCGGCCATCGTGCTGCGCGCGATGCCGGCGCAGGCGGTGAAGGGCATCGCGCTGCCGGTGGTGACCTACGCGGTCGAGGACACCGCAACAGCATTAGCCACGGACTGACACGGATACCACGGCAAGACCACAGGGCTTGGTCCTCTTATCCGTGCTGATCCGTGCTGATCCGTGTCATCCGTGGCAAGAATGGCTTCAGCGCTGCTTCCACGCCCCGTTGGCGTCCTGGTACCACCAGCCCGGTGCGGCCTTGGCGATCCAGCGCTGCGCGAACACCGCGCGGATGTCCTTCTCCCACTGCGGCTGCTTGTTGGCGGTGGCGATCTCGCGGTACAGCGCGGCGCGGTCGGAGTTCTCGTTGCCGATCAGGTTGCGCACCGCGGTGCGCTGCGCCAGCGGCACCTCGCGGGTGGCGAGGTCGCCGTCGTTGGACAGGCCGATGGCGCCGGAGTCGAGGAAGGGCTTGAGCTCGCCGAAGCGGGTTTCCATCTGCTGCTTCAGGTGCGTGATCTCCGGCGAGGAGATGTCGATGTTCGGCTCCTGCGCCGCGGCCGGCGGCACCAGGGCGTCGAGCACGGCGACCAGCAGGCGGCCGGCGTCGAGCTGCGAGGTCGGACCCGGGGGCGGGGTCTGCTGCGGCGCGTTCTGGTTGCCCCAGACGTCGTCGATGATGCGGTCGGCGGCTTTCTCGGCGGCGGCGGCGGGGAAGTAGACGTTGATCGTGACGCAGGCGGCCAGCGCAAGGCCGGAGGTCAGCAGCGAGGCGCGAAGCCAGCGGGTCATGATCTTCTCCTGTATTCGGTATACCGGAGTATAGGGCGCGGCCCTGAACCGATCATGACTATTCGCGGCGGACCTCGGCGCGGTCGGCGTCCATCGCCGCCTTCAGCTGCGACAGGAAGGTGTCCCAGCCGACCCGCCGCGAATAGCCGACCACGTCGATGCGCGGCAGCAGGCGGCCCTTGACCAGGACGTAGCCGCCGGCCTTGGCCGGTTCGATGCCGTCCATTTCGCAGATGCCGTTGTCGAGCCGGCAGCTCCAGCCGATGCGTTCATAGGCGAAGTCGTCGAACAGGCGCAGTGCGCTGCGCTGCAGCAAGCCGGACGGGCCGCCGCCGGCGCGCGAGATGCTGTCGATGGCGCGCTGCGAGATGCGGTGGCGCGAGCGGTCGCCGGGTGGCGTGTAGAGTCGCGCATTCATCGCCACCGGTCGCCAGCCGAGCAGGCGCAGGCCGAGGAAATCGCCGCTGAGCCGGCCTTCCATGCGGCCGAAGGAAAAGGCGCTGGTGACCGTCTTCAGGTCGAGGTTGCGCAGGCGCAGATCGGCGGCAACCCGTGGCAGCACGCCGAAGGGCTGGATCACGCGCAGGCCGTCGATGGTGACATCGCCGTCGAAGACCTTGGCGCTGAGCGCGCCGTCCAGTGACAGCACCTCGTTTTCCAGACGCATGCCGGGCAGGTGGCCGGACAGGGTGCCCTGGAATTCCGGCCAGCCGAAGGCGCGGCTGAGGCCGGCCAGGTCGATCGGCTCGATGTCGGCGTCGAAGGCCGCGCTCATCTGCGGCTGGCCGGCGCGCTGCAGGCGCAGCTGGCGCAGGTTCAGGGCGCCGCCGTAGAGCGCGATGCGCAGCGGCGCCAGCAGATCGAAGTCGCGTGCGGCCAGGCGGAAAGCCAGCTCGGCGCCGGCGGTTTCGAGCTTGCCGTAGCGCAGGCTGTCCCAGCGCAGTCGCGAATCGGGTGAGGGCGCCTGCGCGTTCCAGTGCAGCTCGCCGTCCAGCCCCTCGATCTTCACGCCCGGCTTGGCCGCATCGACGCCGGCCTGCTGCAGCTGCAGCGACAGCTGTCGCGGGGCGCCGTCGCGGATCTCGACGCCCGCCGATCCCGTGCCGCTGGCGGTCATGCCGGCCATGCGGCTGCCGGCGAGGAAGGGTTGCAGGTACAGCTCGGCGACCGGTGCCAGCTGCAGCCCGCTGGCCTGCAGCTGTGCCTGCAGGCTGGTCTTGGGCGCGCGCAGCGACAGTGCGGCGCTGCCCTGCAGCTGGCCGACGCCCTGCTGTTGCAGCTGCAGTTTCGACAGGGACAGCTGCCGGGTCGGCAGCTGCAGCTGCCAGTCGGCCTGCAGCTGCAGCGGGTGGGCGCTGAAATCGCCATAGACCGGATCGGCATAGCCCTGGCCGCCGGTGAGCTCCAGCCGGGTCTGTCCCTGCCAGCCGTTGCTGCGCTGTTGCAGGTCGGTTGCCAGCAGGAAGCCGAGCTTTTCGGCGACGAAGCGCTCGCCGGCATCCTGTGCGCTGAGTTCACCGCGCAGTTCCGGCAGCTGCAGGCGCCAGCCAGCGGCGCCGGATTCCAGGCTGAAGCGGCCCTGCGCGCTGCCCAGGGCGCCGCCCTGCAGCGCCAGCCGGCCCTCGCCGCAGCGCCAGCCGGCCGCAGCGGCGGCGAGGCGGCAGTCCAGACGGGCCTGTTGCAGGGGTTTGGGCAGGGCCGCGGCCTCGATGCGGCCGCTGCGGGCGCTGAGGCGGCTGTCGGTGGACAGCTCGGCCTGCAGGTTCTGCAGCCTCCAGCCGTCGCCCTCGATGCGCCCGACCTGCAGGCTCAGGCGCTCGGCCGCGCCCAGCGCGGCCGGCCACAGCAGCAGGAGCATCAGCAGGCGGTGCGGCATGGGACGATCATGTCACGGGGATGAAGCCCGGTACGACCCGCGCCGCTGGAGAGGGCGGCGCGCCGACGATAGACTGGCCGAAAAGACAGGGACGCGATGGACACCCGCACGATCCTTTCGCAGACACCATTGTTCTCGCGGCTCACGCCCGAGGCACTGGACGCGCTCGCGCTGCAGACCGAACTGCTCGGCATCCGCAGCGGCAGCGTGCTGTTCGAAGCCGGCGAGCCGGCGGATTCGCTGTACATCGTCAGCACCGGCCGCCTGCGCGCGATCAACAAGGACGGCAGCATCCTCGGCGACATCGGCCATCACGAACCGATCGGCGAGATCGGCGTGATCTCCGGCGAGAAGCGCAGTGTCTCGGTCTACGCGGTGCGCGACAGCATCCTGCTGCGCATCCCGCGCGAGGATCTCTATGCGCTGATCGAGACCTACCCCGGCGCGATGATCGAGATGACGCGCGTCATCATCCATCGCCTGCGCCAGAACCAGCACCTTCAGCAGCTGGCGGCAGCGCGCAGCGTGCGCAGCTTCGCGGTGATCCCGGCGGTGGCCGATGCCGATGCCGCCGCGGTGGCCACTGGCCTGCGCGACGCGCTGGGCCAGCACTACGCGGTGCGCCTGGTCGATGACGTGCTGGTCGACGGCGCGCTCGGTGTCGGCACCGCGCAGTCGCGTGATGGCGAGATCAACGCGCGAATCATCGAGTACCTGGACCGCATCGAGTGCGAGCAGCGCTATCTGGTCTACCTCGCCGGCCGCGATGCCGATGCCTGGGCGCAGCGCTGCATCCGCCAGGCCGATCGCATCCTGGTGGTGGTGAGCCACCGCTCCTACCCGCAGGTCAGCGCCATGATCGACGAGCTGCGCAAGAGCGGCACGCGCGCGTCGATCGAGGTGGTGATGCTGCGCGGCGAGGGCGAGTCGGCCGAGCACATCCTCAAGTGGCGCGAGCTCAGCGGCGCGACGGCGCATTACTACCTGCGCCCGGGCAGCCGCGACGATTGTGCCTCGCTGGCGCGCCAGCTCAGCGGACGTGGCATCGGCGTGGTGCTGGGCGGCGGCGGCGCGCGCGGCTTCGCCCACATCGGCCTGATCCGCGCGCTGCGCGAGCTGGACATCCCGATCGACGTGGTCGGCGGCGCCAGCATGGGCGCCTTCATCGGTGCCATGACCGCCTGCGGCTATACCGACGCCGAGATGCTGCACGTCGCGCGCGAGACCTTCGTCAAGAACAACTATCTCAACGACTACCTGTTCCCCAGCGTCGCGCTGATCCGCGGCCGCAAGTTCTCGCGGCGCATGCACGAGCTGTTCGAGGAGCGGCGCATCGAGGACCTGCGCACGCCGTATTTCTGCGTTACCACCAACCTGACGCGCGGCAAGGCGATGGTGCACGACCAGGGGCCGCTGCATCTGTGGGTGGCGACCAGCATGTGCGTGCCGGGCGTGGCGCCACCGGTGGCCTGGAACGGCGACCTGCTGGCCGACGGCGCGGTGATCAACAGCCTGCCGACCGATGTGATGCAGAGTTGGGGGCGCGGGCCGATCGTCGCCTCCGATGTCAGCACCGAGGGCGGCATCGCCGCGCCCGGCGTGGTCGGCCCGGATCCGGAGGCCCTGTTCAACTACAAGGGTGACTCCGAGCGGCCGGGTCTGTTCGCCATCGTATTCCGCACCGCGACGCTGACCAGCGAAAGCGGCGTGGCGCTGCGCGCCGCTCGCGCCGACGCCTATGTGCGCATGCCGGTCAGCGGTGTGGGTCTGTTCGACTGGAAGAAGATCGACGACCTGGTCGAGCGCGGCTATCGCCATTCGCTGGAGAAGCTGACGGCGGTACGGGATCAGTTGCTGAAGAGCTGAAAAAGCTTTTTGCCGCGGATTGCGCGGATACACGCGGATCAAGACATAAGCGGTTCAACCGAAAAACCGAATTTCGCCACGGATTTACACGGACAAACACGGAAAACCAGAAACTTTTCCGTTGCTGTAGTCGCACCGTCCTGGTGATTCCCTCGCGCCTGGTGAATCCGCGAAGATTCCGTGTCATTCCGTGTAAATCCGTGGCTGAGGTTTTTGTTGCAGGCAAACAAAAACCGGCGGCCTCGCGGCCGCCGGTCTGGTCCTGAACCCTCGCGGGCCTACTGCTTGATGACCTTGAACTCCACGCGGCGGTTTTCCGCGCGGCCTTCGTCGGTCTTGTTGCTCGCCACCGGATGCGATTCGCCGTAGCCCTGCGCCGCCAGGCGCGAGGCCTGCACGCCCTGGCTGATCAGGTAGTCGCGCACGGAGTTGGCGCGGCCCTTCGACAGCTTCAGGTTGTAGGCATCGGTGCCGATGTGGTCGGTGTGGCCCTCGATCTCGATTTCCATCGTCGGCTGGCCGCGCAGGCCGGCGGCGATGCCGTCGAGGATCGAGCGGCCGTCCGCCGTCAGCGTGGCCTTGTTGAACTCGAAGTTGATATTGCGCAGCACCAGGCGCTGGGCCTTGATCGCGCAGCCACGCTCGTCGACGCGCATGCCGCGCGGCGTGTCGGGGCAGGCATCCATCGAGTCGACCACGCCGTCACCGTCGGAATCGCGCGGCGGAGGCAGCGGCAGCGCGCAGCCGTAGGCGTCGACGCGCACGCCGGCCGGCGTGCCGGGGCAGCGGTCGAGATTGTCGGGTACGCCGTCGCGGTCGGAGTCGCCGACCACCGGCGGAGCCGGCGGCGGAGGCGGCGGAGGCGGCTCGTCGGCGACGAAGTTGAACTGCACGCCGGCGCTGACGCGGGTGTCGTAAACCGTGTCGTGGCCGGCGGCCAGCTGGTTGTTGTCGGCGTAGATGCCGTAGCGGCGGCCTTCGAGGCGCAGCGCGGTATGGCGCGAATCGCCCAGCGGGATCATCACGCCGCCGCCGGCATTGGCGTAGCCGACGGTACTTTCGTTGCGGTCGCCGACAATGGCTTCCTCGTAGGTGGCGCCGCCGCCGACCAGCAGGAAGGGATTGATGCGGGCACGCGGCGCCAGCGAGAACACCAGGTCGCCGCCGAGGCCGTAGCTCTGGTCGTTGTTGCCGGAGCCGGTGTTGCGGACCTGGTGGCCGAAGAAGTTCAGTTCGCCGGCGAGCCAGGGATTGAAGGGAAAGCCGAACAGCAGCTGGCCGCCCATGGCTTCGTCATCGGTCGTGCGGCCGTTGTCCGGATCGACCCAGCTGCCCATCAGGCCCAGGTAGGGCGAGGACTCGGCGGCGTGACTGGCGGTGGCCACTGCGGACAGCAGTGCCATGGCCAGTGCGATTCTTTTCTTGTTCATCGAACGTCCCTTCTTTGGATGCATTGATGCTGCCCAGAACCTGAAGCGCAAGGCGCGGCCCGGCGTGGCCGCCGGTGGCTGGGGTGCTTTACAAGGCGGATCGTAGGTCGGGGCGCTGAATCGGACCTGAATGTTGGCGGCCCGCCGTCGCCGGCGGGCCGCCTCGGGGATGAGTCTTACTGCTCCAGCACCTTGAACTCGACGCGGCGATTGAGTGCCTTGCCTTCCTCGGTGTCGTTGGTGGAGACCGGCTCGCTTTCGCCCTTGCCGTCGGAGGACAGGCGCGAGCGGTCGATGCCACGCCCCATCAGGTAGCTGCGCACGGAGACGGCGCGGGCCCTGGACAGCAGCAGGTTGTGGTCGTCGTCGGCGGTGCTGTCGGTGTGGCCGGTGATGTGCAGCCGCATGCCGGGCTGGCCGACCATGCCGTTGTAGATGCCGTCGAGCACCGACTTGCTGTCGCCGATCAGCTGCGCCGAATCGCTTTCGAAATGGATGTTGCGCAGCACCAGGGTCTGTTCCTTCTTGGCGCAGCCGTTGGTGTCGACCTGCATGCCGTTCGGCGTGTCGGAGCAGGTGTCGACGGCGTCGACCACCGTGTCGGCGTCGCTGTCGACCGTCACCACCGGCGGCGGCAGCGGGCAGCCCACCGCATCGACCTGGATGCCGGCCGGCGTGTCGTGGCACTGGTCGCTGCCATCGGGGACGCCATCGGCGTCGTTGTCCGGCAACTGCACCACCTCGACCGGCGGCGCGGGCGGCGGGGTATAGGCCGGCACCTGCGCGGCGGCGAAATGCATCTGCAGGCCGATGTCGGCGCGGGCGTCGAACAGCTGGTTCTCGCCGGGGACCAGGTCCTCGCGGAACATGCCGACGTAGCGCGCCTCGGCACGCAGCGACAGGCGTTCGCTGAACTGCGCCAGCAGGCCCAGGCCGACATTGGCCGAGGGCACGGTCTGCGTATTGTCGGGCTCGTCGTTGTAGCCGTAGGCGAAGCCGCCGATCAGGAAGGGCGCGATGCCGCCGCTGCCCAGCAGGTAACGCAGGTCGGCGCCCAGCGTGCCGACGGTCAGGCTTTCGCTGTCGTAGTCGTGATCGGCCTGGTAGCCGGCGATGCTGACCTCCCAGCTGGTGCGCTCGTTGAACATGTAGCCGAACAGGGCGCGGGCGCCGATGCCGTCGTCGACATTGCGGGCGCTGTCGGGGCTGACGTAGCTGCCCATCAGGCCGACGTAGCGATCGCCCTCGGCGGCGAGCGCAGGCGTCGCGGCAACACAGAACAGGATCGATACGGCGGACTGGACCCACTTCTTCATGTTCTTCCCCGGCGGTGGTCCGGCAGCGTTGCCGGTCGTCTGGGCTTATAGCACAGGCGCTTGGCGGGCTTGAAGCCGCTGCGGCTACTGCGGCAGGGCGCGGAGCTCGACGCGGCGGTTGAGGGCGCGGCCGCCCTCGCTGTCGCTGCCGGCCAGCGGCGACTTGCTGCCGGCGCTGCTGTCCTTGAGGCGCGAGCCGTCGATGCCCAGGTCGACCAGGAAGGCACGGGCGGCGGCGGCACGGGCCTGCGCCAGCCGGCGGCCGTAGCGCTCGGCGCTGTCGGCATGGCCGATGATCTCGAGCCTGAGTTGCGGTTCGCGGCGCAGGCTGGCGTAGATGCCGTCGAGGATGCGGCGGTTGTCGGCGCCCAGCTTGAACGACTCCGCCTCGAAGCTGAGCTTGCGCAGCGCAGGCGGCATCGATGCGGGCGCCGGCGTGGCGGCGGGCGTCACCGGTGCGGGCGCGACGGCGGCGGGCGCACTGGCGATGCCCGTCGCATCGGCGGCCTCGTCGGCCGTCGGCATCGGCGGGATCTCGGCGGCACAGCCGCGCGGATCGATCAGCGTGCCGGCCCGGCTGTCCGGGCACTGGTCGCCGGCATCGGCCACGCCATCGCCGTCGACATCATCCGCTGCCGCCCAGGCTGCGGCCGGCAGCAAGGCCAGGCCCAGCAGCGCCCACGCGCCAGCTTGCAGGATCGTTTTCATCGTACCCCCGTGTCGCCGGATATTTTCCCGGCTGCGGCTGGCTTATAGCATGGGGTCCGCGGCTGGCGGCACGCCAGCTTGCCCGTACGCCCGCGTATGCCTAGACTCACCAGTCAATACGCCACCGTATGTATCGCGATTCATGAAGCCCCCGGCCGCCTCCGGCGCCAGTACCGATTCCAGGCAGAGCCTCAGCGCCGATGACTGGGCCGAGGCCGCCCTCGATGCCATCGCCATCGGCGGGCTCGACGCCGTGGCGGTGGAGCCGCTGGCGCGCGGGCTGGGCGTGACCAAGGGTTCCTTCTATTGGCACTTCCAGAATCGCGACGCCCTGCTGCGCGCCGCGCTGCAGCTGTGGGAGCGTCACCAGATCGACGAGGTCCTGTCGAAGGTCGACCAGTCCGCCGAGCCCTACGAGCGCATCGTGCGCCTGTTCAAGGCGGCCAACATGAGCGTGCGCGATGGCCGCCTCTACCTGGCGATTGCCGCTGCCGCCGACAACCCGATGGTGCAGGCCTTCGTGCAGCGCCTGTCGGAGCGCTGGATCGGCTACCTCGACGACAGCTACCGCGCGCTCGGCTACAGCAAGCCGCAGGCGCGGCAATGGGCCCTGTTCGCCTTTGCCACCTTCATGGGCAACCTGCAGATCCGGCGCGACACGCCGCAGATGATGCCGGACGGCGCAGCCTTCAGCGATTATGTGAAACTGATGATCAAGACGCTCATTCCCCGGGAGGCGAGGGATGAGGGCGCGGACCACCCGCATGTCGTGGCCTTGCGACGACCGGGTGCCTAGCTCGTTGCTGTTCCTTTACGGGAGCTGCCCATGTCTGGCTTTTCGATTGTCTTGATCGCTGTCATCGCCGCTTGGCTGATGGCCTATGTTGGCGTCCCCCTGCTGGCCTGGACCTTCGCCGTCGGCCTGTTGCTGGCGGTAATGAAGGCGGTCGGCGCGATCGGCGCCACCGCCTTCATCGTTTGCGCCGCGATCTTCCTGCCGCTGGCCCTGCTGCTGAACCTGCGCCCGCTACGCCGAGCCGTCATCACCGGCCCGGTGTTCGGCCTGTTCAAGAAGGTGCTGCCGGAGATGTCCTCGACCGAGCGCGAGGCGCTGGAGGCCGGCGACACCTGGTGGGAGGCCGAGATGTTCCGCGGCCGCCCGGCCTGGCAGAAGCTGCTGGAGTTCAAGTACACCGTGCTGACCGCCGAGGAGCAGTCCTTCCTCGACAACGAGTGCGAGGAGCTGTGCAAGCTCTGCGACGACTGGAAGATCGAGTTCGAGGACAAGGACCTGTCGCCGCAGGTCTGGTCCTATATCCGCGAGAAAAAGTTTCTCGCGATGCTGATCAAGAAGGAATACGGCGGCCTCGGCTTTTCCGCCAACGCGCAGTCGGCGGTGGTGACCAAGCTGGCGACCAAGTCGATCACCATGGCGGTGACGGTGATGGTGCCCAACTCGCTGGGCCCCGGCGAGCTGCTGATGCACTACGGCACCGACGAGCAGAAGAAGCAGTGGCTGCCGGGCCTGGTGTCCGGCAAGGAAATTCCCTGCTTCGGCCTGACCGGCCCCGAGGTCGGCTCGGATGCCACCGCGATGCCGGACCTCGGCACCGTCTGCTACGGCCAGCACGAGGGCCGCAAGACCCTTGGCATCCGCCTCGATTTCTCCAAGCGCTACATCACGCTGGCGCCGATCGCCACGGTGGTCGGCCTAGCCTTCCGCCTGCGGGATCCCGACGGCCTGCTCGGCGACAAGACCCGCACCGACTACGGCATCACCTGCGCGCTGATCCCGGCGAAGCACGAGGGCGTCGAGATCGGCCGCCGCCATTACCCGGGGGCGGCCTTCCACAACGGCACCATCCACGGCCGCGGCGTGTTCATCCCGGTCGACTGGATCATCGGTGGCCCCGCGATGGCGGGGAAGGGCTGGCGCATGCTGGTCGAATGCCTGTCGGCCGGCCGCGGCATCTCGCTGCCGGCGCTGTCGGCGGCCGGCGGCCAGACCACGTATCGCATGACCGGCGTCTACGGCCGCTTCCGTCGCCAGTTCAAGGTCTCGGTCGGCAAGTTCGAGGGCGTGCAGGAAGCCACCGGCCGCATCGCCGGTTACGCCTACACGCTGGAAGCGCTGCGTGTGCTGACCGCCTCGGCAGTCGACCACTGCGCGCCGTCGGTGGTCACCGCGATCGCCAAGTACCACATGACCGAGTTGCTGCGGAAGATCGTCAGCGACGGCATGGACGTGATGGCCGGCAAGGCGATCCAGCAGGGCCCGCGCAATTTCATGGCCACCGCCTACAAGACCACGCCGGTGGCGATCACGGTGGAAGGCGCGAATATCCTGACGCGGAATCTCATGATCTTCGGCCAGGGCGCCATCCGCTGCCATGAGTACGTGTTCCCGGAGATGGAGGCGGCGCGCGACGACGACCTCAAGAAGTTCGACCAGCTGCTGTTCGGCCACATCGGCTTCTCGATCAACCGCGCGGTCCGTGCCTTCACCCTGGGCCTGAGCGGCGCGCGGCTGGCGCGTTCGCCGGTGGAGGGCGAGATGGCGCCGTACTTCCGCCGGATGGAACGCTACTCCTCCTGCCTGGCCTTCTGCTCCGATCTCACCATGGGCGTGCTCGGCGGCAAGCTGAAGTTCATGGAGCGGCTGTCGGCGCGCCTCGGCGATGTGCTGAGCCAGCTCTACATCGCCTCGGCGGTGGCCAAGTT
>DATILC010000390.1:0-11077 GCA_035476855.1 Solimonas sp.
CTGGACGGCTTTCAAGATCGGCGCGCACGAGCCGCCGGGAACAGTAGGATGGCGCTGCCGATGCCCTGACGCGTTATCGACGCCGACCGGGACCCACAAGACCGCTGCGCAAGGAGCACGACAAAGTGACTGCCGTCATCCGAGGTTTGCATGCGCGCCGAGTCGCGATCGCTATCGCCTTCGCGGCGCTTGCCGCCTGCGGCGGTGACGGCGGCACGGCCGGCGCCAGCGACCCGCCGCCCAGCCCGTTCAGCGGCCTGTCGTGCAGTGCGCCGGCCGGTGCCGGCTGGTGCTGGCAACGCCCCTTGGCCACCGCCTTCGACGTGCACGACTTGTTCTTTCTGGATGCGCAGCGCGGTTGGGCCGCGGGCGAGAACGGCACCGTGCTGCGCACCGACGACGGCGGTGGCACTTGGCTGACCTTCAGCGCCGGGCGTCGCTCGCGGCTGTCGCAAATCCGCTTTGCCGACGCCTTGAACGGCTGGGCCCTGGTGGCACAAGACGCACAGCTGCTGCGCACCAGCGATGGCGGGCGCAGCTGGGCCGCGACAGCCGCACCCCCCATCCTGTTTCCCGAGACTCTGCAGCTGACGCGCAGCGGCATGCTGGTGCTCAGCGGCGGCACGCTGGTCGGGCGCTTTCGGATCGGGCTGACCGTGCTCAGTGAGGATGGCGGCAACACCTGGCGTGTGCCCGCCGGCGCCGGAACGGGTGACGTGGTCACCGACAGCGGCGTGATCTGGCAAGGCGCGCAGCGCTCGCAGGATGGCGGCCGGACCTTCGAGCGCCACCCGGCCTTTCCCGCGCTCCGATTGGGCGGCGTGATCGGCAGCGAAGGCCGTCGCGTGTGGGCCGTGGTGGATGTCGACACGGCCCCGTTCCACCAGGCGGTGGGCTGGAGCGAGGACGATGGCGAGACCTGGCGTTTCTGGCCTGTGGAGACGCCGGCGGGCCTGGACACGCGTCGCGTGGAGCCCGCCTGGCTGTATGCCGACGGCACCGGCTGGGGCTATGTTCGAGGCGGCCTGATCGAGAACGAGTTCTGGGGGCACACCAACGATGCCGGGCGTACCTGGCAGCCATTGGCCTTGCCCGCCGGTGTCGACCCGCAGGCCCTGTCGGGTGGTGTTCGCATCGATGGCAAGACCCTGTGGTTCGCTGACACGAGCGGCGCCTGGATCACGCGCGACGGCGGGCAAGGATTTTCGGCCTTCGCGCTGCCGCCCGGATTCGTCAGCGGTCCGTTCGGGAGTTCAGGAAGTCGCGACTCGGCCGGGGCGATCGTGCTGCGCGACAGCGACGGCCGCAGCTGGCGTTCCGCCGATGACGGCGGGCACTGGATGCCCGTCCCCGGCGCGACCGCTGGCGATGCCGCCATCACCGCCCTGTCCTTCATCAGCGCGACGCAGGGCATGGCCCTGGCCAGCGACGGCGTGCTGCTGGCCACCGCGGACGCGGGACTCAGCTGGGCACGGCGCACACGCCTGGGATCGAAGGCCACTGGCGCCGGGCACTTGCATGTCGCCGCCGGGCAGTGGTGGCTGGTGGACGGCGATGCCCGGATACAGCGCTCGGCCGACGGCGGGTTGACATGGGGCGCCGTGGCGGTCTCCTCGGCGGGCAGCGAACCCGTGGTGGCGCTGCGCTTCTTCACGGCAAGCGAAGGCGTGGCCACCACGCTGGCCTGTGTCGAGCAGGACATCGGACGCGTGTGCGACCTGTGGGCCCACGCGACGCAAGATGGCGGCAAGACCTGGCAGCGCCGCGCCAGTCCGGCCGGCAACTCGGTGGCCGCGATGGCCTTCGGATCCGCGCTGCGCGGCGTGCGCGTGCGCAACGACGGCAGCGGGATCGTCGAATGGAGCCACGACGGCGGCATCACCTGGCCTGCGGCAAGCGTCGACGCGCCCTTCGGGCTGGCCGCCACCAAGATCACCTGGGTCGACGAGAACCTGGTGTGGATGGTGAACTTCCGGGGCCTGGCCCGCAGCCGCGATGGCGGTCGAACCTGGGCCAGCGTCACTGTGCAGGAACTGCCGGAACGACCGGGGCAAACCGCGCAGCCGTTCTTGCGCGACCTGGCATTTGCCGACGCCAACCGCGGCTGGCTGGTCGGCGAAGACGGCATCGTCATGGCCACCACCGATGGCGGCGAGAGCTGGCAGTTGCAGCCCGTGAGCACGCAGCAGGCGCTGACCAGCGTGTTCGCGCTCGACGCCCAGCGTGCGTGGATCGGCGGCAGCCGCGGGACGCTCTTCGGCACCGCGACTGGCGGGCGCTGAAGGGACGAGCCGGCGCGCTGTCAGCGCTACCCACTGAACACCAGCCCCGGGTCGGGGCTGGCTTTTTCAGGGCGATCAGTACGGCAGGTACACGAGACCGGTTTCTGCCAGCCCGGCGAAATCGATGTTGCCCAGGTTCATCTCGGTCTCGCAGGCGAGGGCCGCGAGCGAGGTCTGCGTGAAGGCGCCGCTGTCCAGCAGACCGACGAAGTGGGCCGTCTCGGCCGCATCGGGGGCGCGGCCGACGAGGTTCGTGAAGACCAGGTCGACGAAGTCGGCGTTGGCGCGTGAGCCGGCGAGTTCGAGGAAGGGCGGCGAATCGAGCGCCGCTTCGAGGACGGCTTCGAAACTGTCACTCGCATCGACCCGCGCCAGCCAGAGGCCGACCAGGGCGAAGTCCGCGAGCTTGCTGCTGCCGAACAGCGCGCCCACCAGCTTGGCGGCCGCACCGGCCGCGCCCTCGACATCGATCGCCAGCGCATCGTTGCTGAACTGCGCGCGCTCCACCCCGGTGAGCGAGGCGTCCAGCACGCCATCGGTGCTGACGGTCCAGCCCGTTTCGCCATGTGCGACGGTGTAGCTGCTCCGCTCGCGCTCGAAGCTCACCGAATCGCGGCCCGCGCCGCCATCGATCAGATCGCCGGAGCCTGCCGAAAACACCCAGTCATCGCCGCCCGCGAGTTCGTAGGTGTCGGGACCGACACTGTCGAACTGCAGGTGGTCAGCGTCAGCCGTACCGATGAAATGGTCGTGGACCGGAATGACCTGGATCGACAGGCGATAGCTGCTCGATGCACCCTGGCTGTCGGTGACCGTGTAAGTCATCTCCTCGGTGCGGCTGGCGTTGGCCACCGGCCGGAACACGAATTCGTTTCCGGTGCGGATCAGGGCGCCCAGGCCGGGCGCCGGCAGGCTGTAGGAGATGCTGTCGCCGTCCACGTCGAACGCGGCGGGAAGCGCGCCATGGAACTCGGTGTCTTCCGGCAGCGTGATGATCAGGTCGGACGCCTGCGGACTGGAGTTGGTAGCGAGCGTGGTGAAGCTGTAGCCCGCGCTGGCGGGCATGCCGGCGAACGCGTTGCCCGCGCCGTCGACAACGGCTCCTGCCGGAACGACAAGGGCGTAGCTCGCTCCCGGCTGCAGGTCGTACACCGGATCGATGATCAGCTGATGGCCCGAAAAGATCGCCTGCGCACTGTTGCGGATGTCCACGAGTTGCGCGACGCTGCCATCGGGATGGCGCAACTCCACGGCACCAGTGCCCGGGGCGATGTTCTCGTCGAAGCTGAAGGTGACCCTGCCGGACCGTGGGACATCGGTCGCATCGTCCGAAGGTGAAACACCGAGCAGCATGGGCGGCGTCTGGTCGACGAATCGGACGTCGACGAAGTAGCCGCCTGAACCCTGGCCGAGCTCATGGACGCCGAGGTAGTAGCTGCCTGACGAGATCGCGGTGTACCTCAGTTCCGTGAACGCGTTCTTCGAACCGTTATTCTCGATGCGGGCGAGGAACTGCAGCTCGGCGCCATAGAGCGCCAGGTCGCCGCCCGCGAGGCCGCCATAGGGTTGAGGCGAGACGTGCATGTCGTAGGTCACGCCGGCAACCAGGTCGACCCTGAACAGGTCGCGGTCGCCGGCCACTTCAAGTCCGCCAGCAATGGTCGGCCCGTTCGGCACCAGCACCCCTTGGGTGTCCGCGGACCAGCGGTAGTCGTCGGGCGTGGTCCGGAAGTTGTAGGCACCGCTTCCGACGAGGCCTTCGAACGCATTGCCCGCGCCGTCCACGACGATGCCCTCCGGCAGATCCACGTGGTAGCTCGTGTTCGGTTCGAGGTCGGCGATCGGATCGATGGTCAGCACCTGCCCTTCGAGCTGAAGCTGGGTATCGTCGTCGATGTCGATCGTGCGAATGTCGGCGCCGTCCGCGCTGCGGATCACGACGGAGCCTTCGCCGGCATGAACGAGCTCGGAGAACGTCAGCACCAGCGTGTCCGTGGTAGGCACCGCCTGGGCGTTGTCCACAGGGCTCGTGCTCGCAAGCGAGGGATGCTCGGTGTCGGCGAAGGACGTCGCGTGCAGGCTGTAGGTGCCTATGCCGCCGTAGTACTCCGTGACATCCAGGTAGTAGGTGCCGGAGACCGTGGGGGTGAGCTCGATGCGTGCCGCCCTGGGCGTCTCCTCGCTGTCACCGCCGTAGGTGTTGCTCGCGATCACCGTGACACGATCGGTGCCGTAGAGCGACAGGCGGGGCGCGTTCAGCGGCAGTGAGCCGTCAGGGGCCAGGTCGAACACGTAGCGCATGCCGGCCGTCAGCGACACGCGGAACCAGTCCACGTCGTTGGCAATCTCAAGGCCACCGATGCTGGGCTCGCCGTTCGGCAGTACCCGGCCGGTCGTCCGGTCGCTGGCCGGATAGTCGTCCGACAGGGAGGTGACCGCGACCACATAGTCTCCCGTGGGATAGTCGCCAAGCCCGCTTGCTTCGATGTAGTAGGTGCCGTTGGACGTCGGCGCATAGGTCATCCGCGAATATTTCGATCCGCTGGCCGAGCCGATGGCGGCGCCGGAGCCGTCACGCAGTGTGAGGGCCGTCTGTTCGAGCGTGGTGGTGCTGACGCCACCGGGCCGCACCCACAACGCGTAGGTGGTCCCGGCACGCAGGTCCACCTTGACGTAGTCGGTGTCGCCCTCGTAGTCGATGGTGCCGCTCCACCCGTCGCCGTTCACGGTGACGGCCGCGTGCGTGCTGCGGCTCGCCGGCAGGTCGTCGTCCACGGTGACCGCTGACAGCAGGTAGCTGCCCTGCTGGTTGGTGTCCGAACTGGCTGCGAGGTAGTAGGTGCCGCCTTCTGTGGGCGTGTAGGCCAGGCGGGAAGGCCCCGACTTGCTGCCCGCCTTGTCGTCATCGAATGCCAGCGGGCTTCCTTGCGGATTCATCAAGGACAGATAGGTGTCCGTCAACGTGCCGTTCGCGGCGCCGGACAGGTCGAACACGTAGGTCTTTCCGGCGGTGAGCCGGACATTGAAGTAGTCGGCGTCGCCAGCGAACTGAAGGCTGCCGCTGCTGGCATTGCCGTTGACCGAGACACTGCCGTTGGTGCCTGTCGTGGCGGGAAAGTCATCTGCCATGGTGATTGCCAGTCAGGGGGAATGGAAGCCGGTTCCGACTCAGAAGTCCGGCAAGTAGGCGAGGCCGGTTTCGGCCAGTCCGGCCAGGCCGATATGTGCCGCATTGAGTTCGGTCTCGCAGGCCAGCACGCCCAGCGAGGCCTGGGTGAAAGCGCCGCTGTCCAGCAGGCTGACGAAACTGGCCAGTTCACCTGCATCGGGTGCCCGGCCGACCACGTTCGTGAACACCAGGTCGACGAAGTCCGTGTTCGACGTCGAGCCGGCGAGCTGCAGGAACAGCGGCGAGCCCAGCGCCTGGTTCACGATCGCCTCGAAGCTCGTGCTGTCGTCGACGCGCTGCAGCCATTGGCCGACCAGGGTCGCGTCAGAGAGCTTGTCCGCGCCGAACAGGCCGCCGATCAGCTTGGCCGCATAGCCGGCAGCACCGCCGAGATCCAGTGCCAGCGACTCGCCCAAGAACTGCAGGCGTTCGACCTGGGTGAGCGTGGCGACCATCGATCCGCCTGCCGTGACGATCCAGGCCGCGTCGCTGGCTGCGACCACGCAGTCGGTGCGGGTCGCGTCGATCAGGACGGTATCGATGCCGGCCCCGCCGTCGATGCGGTCGGCGCCGCCGCCGGTGTTGACGGTGTCATTGCCGCCCAGCAGCTCGTAGGTGTCAGCACCGGGGGACTCGGTATGCCAGATCTGGTCGGCCGAGTCGCTGCCAATGAATAGATCTTCGACCGAGGCGATCTCCAGCGTCACGACGTAGGTGTTCGAGGCACCCTGGCTGTCGGCGACCGTGTACTCGACCTGCTCGATGCCGCTGACGTTGGCGCGTGGCATGAACGTGAATGCGCCCGATTCGCCGAACCAGAACTCGCCCAACCGCGACAGCGGCGCGGTGACGTGCACGCTGTCGGCGTCCGGATCCACGACCGTCGGATAGGTCCCGACGAACCCCTCGTCCTCCGTCGCTTGAATGGCAAAGTCCGCGGCCTGGGGACTGCCGTTGCCCTCGAGGGTCGTGAAGCGCGCAGCGGCGCCTGCATCGATCCCGGCGAAGGTGTAGCCCGTCTTGTCCCGCACGGCGCCGGCGGGAATGACGACGTAATAGCGGGACCCCGCGGTGAAATCCTCGGCGGGGTCAATGGTCATCTGGCGTCCCGCGAAGCCGACCTGGCTTTCGTCCTGGACGCCGATGCGCTGCGCCAGCACGCCATCGTCGCGGTACACCAGGACATCGCCGGAGGAGGCGAATACGTCCTCGTCGAACGAGAACGTCAGCTTGCCGGATCTCGGTATGCCCGCTGCGCCATGCGAAGGCGACGTGCTCAACAGAACCGGCGGAAGCTGGTCGTAGATCTCGACACCGACCAGGTACTCGCCAGTGCCGGAGTCCGCATCGTCGATGCCGATGTAGTACGTGCCGGACGACTGGGCCCAGAATGCCAAGCTCGCGGCAGGACCGCTGTCTGCGGACCGTTCCATGCGATCGAGCTGCTGCAGCTCCGAGTCGTAGATCGTCAAGTCGATGCCCGCGAATCCAGTCGCGACGTCGACCGGCGGACGGATGACGTAAAACTGCCCTGCCTTGAGCTCGATCCGGAACAAGTCGCGATCACCGGCGACTTCGAGGCTACCGGTCACGGCCGGGCCGTCTGGCACCAGCCAACCAATCGTCTCGGCTGAGGAGGCGTAGTCGTCGACCGTGGTCCGGAAGTTGTATGACCCGCTGCCCGCCAGACCCAGGAAGTCATTGCCGGCCAGGTCTTCGATGACCCCGCTTGCCATCGTCACGGAGTACCCGGTGCCGGGTTCGAGCTCAGCGGCCGGATCGACGGTCAGCACCCGACCGTCGATGCGCACCTGTGTGTCGTCGTCAAGGGCGATGGTGCGAACGTCGGATCCGTCGACGCTGCGGATCATGATGGAACCGCGGCCGGCCTGCACGGGCTCGGAGAACGTGAAGCGGAGGTCGGACGCGGTGAGCACGCTGGTCGCGTCATCCTCCGGAACGCGAGAGACGAGCGTGGGCCTGTCGTTGTCGATGAGCCTGCTGGCCTGGATGCTGTAGCTGCCAGGGATGCCGTCAAACTCGTTGGCGCCCAGGTAGTACGTGCCCGAGACGGTGGCCGTGAACTCGATGCGCGCGGCCCTCGGCGTTTCTTCGCTGTCGCCGCCGGACTCGTTCGATGCGAGCAGCGTGGCCTTGTCCGTGCCGTAGAGGGAGAGTACCGGAAGGTAGACGACCCTCGGACCATCCGGTGCCAGGTCGAAGACGTAGCGCTTGCCCGCCTCGAGCGTGACCTTGAACCAGTCCGCATCGTTCGCCACCTCGAGCATGCCGAAGACGGCGCTCCCATCGACCTTGATTTTGCCCGTCGTGCCCGCGTTGCCCGCGAAGTCATCGGACAGTGTGGTCACGGACACGAAGTAGTCCCCGATTGCAAGGTCGTAGCTGCTGGCCTCGATGTAATAGGTTCCGGTGGTGCTTGGCGCGTAGTTGATCCGCGTATTCTTTGAACTGCCGTCGCTGGTCAGGACCGTGCCGGACGGGCCGCGCAGAATCATGTAGCTGTTGATGAGGCCGGCATCCTGGCTGCCGTCGCTGCTCAGCCAGAACGAGTACGTCGTGCCGGCACGCAGATCAACCTTGATGTAGTCCGCGTCGCCCACGTAGTCGATCGAGCCGCTCCATTGATCCGTGTTCACGGTGACGACCGCGCTCGTGCTGCGGGAAGCAGGCAGGTCGTCGACTACGCTGGTGGCTGACAGGACGTAGTTGCCCAACTCGCTGCCGGTGTCCGTGCTCGCGGCGAGGAAGAACGTGCCAGACTGGGTTGCCGTGTACGCGATCGCGGACGACCCGCCCACGCCAGCGACCACACGGTCGTCGTTGAAGGCGAGCTGGTTGCCGGTCGAACTGAGCAGCGACAGATAGGTGTCCGACAATCCGCTGATCGCATCGCCGACCAGGTCGAACAGATAGGACTGTCCCGCGATGAGCGACACCTTGAAGTAATCGACATCGCCCGCGAACTGCAGTGCGCCGTTGGTCCCGATGCCGTTGACCGTCACGCTGCCCTTGGTGCCGGTGGTGGCGGGAAAGTCGTCGGTTGCCATGGTCGAGTCAAAGTCCAGTGAGAGTGTGAAGTAGGTTCAGGGATCGCATTGCGCCCCGGTCCTCAGGTCCAGCGTGCACGCATGCGCTGCAGCCGCTGATCCGCCGCGAACTCCGTGGACAGCAGGCCGTTGACGCGCAGATCCAGGCGCTGGTTGCCGATGAGCAGGTGGGCGCGCAGCAGCCCTTCCTCGGTGAAGCCGAGGTGCCGCGTGTTCCGCTGGGCCCAGGGGTTGTCACCGTAGACGTAGCTGACGAGCTTCTCCAGGCTCAGGCGCTCGAATCCGAACACCATGGCTGCGAGGGCAGCCTTCAGCGCCAGGTTCGCCGAGTCCGAGGGGCGCGGCAGGCCGACGAGCAATTCGCCGCGCCGGTGGCCGAGATCGATGTCGACCAATGCGGTGAGGCCGGCCGGCTGGCCGCCACGATCAAGCACGATCCATTCATGGCGCCCCGTGGCCGCCGGCCGACGCGATGCACGGCGAACGAACTCGGCGATGGACGATTCGTCATGCCGCTGGAACCGGTGATAGCGCGCCATGAACGCGGCATCGCTGAAGCAGGCATGAATGAAGGGCTGGTCGGCCCCTGTGGGCAGGCGCAAGGTGATACCGCCCAAGGTGAGCGGCTCCCACCAACGCGAGGCCAATTCAGCTACCGCCCTGCGCAGCGGCTCGGGCGGAGCACTTCCGTGCCGCTGCGCCAGCGCCTCGGCGCGAAGGGCCGCTTGAAGTGCCTCGTTCCAGCGGCCGGCTGCGTGCAGCGCGAGGCAGTGCTTCTCGGCGGCGATGGCCGAGTCCGGCCACCGTGCAAGCATGGCCTGCGCCGCCTGGACGGCCTCCGCCGGTCGCGGCAGGTCGATCAGTGCCTGGGTCAGGTTGGCTCGGTAGAGCAGATGGTCCGGCTTCAGCGCCACCGCCTGTTGCAGGTCGGCAATGGCTTGCCGGCGCTGCTCTGCGCTGGGCGACGACTGGATCAGCGCGAGGGCCCGGGCCTCGAAGCCCGCGGCGGTATCCGGCGGGTGCCGCTGGAAGTGAGCGTGCACGCGGGGCCAATCGCCGGCACGCAGCCAGGCTTCGACGGGCGCCTGCGGCGGATTGTCCTGATGTGCTCCCAACGCCGCATGCCCTCCCGGGCAACCGGCGGCAGCCCACGATGTTCTTTGTATGTGGCGAATTGTACGGAACGCTTCACCTTGTATAGCAGGTGTGTTAGGCCCCGGTTCGAGGGGTCTGCGCGGGACCTGTGCGGGATGTCACACGCCCGGCAGAAAGCGCTGCACGGCCGGGCCAACGGCCGCGCCCTCGACCGCCGCCTGTTAAACCTGCGCGATGCCCCCGTCCACCGCGTACTCGGCCCCGGTGACGAAGGACGCATCGTCCGACAGCAGGAAGCTCGCCACCGGGGCTGACCGCGTTGATGCGGATGCCGCGCGGCGCCAGTTCACGCGCCAGCACGCGGGTCAGCGTGCGCACCGCGCCCTTGGTCGAGGCGTAGATCGCCATCGACGCGGATCCTTTCTCACGCGCCACCGAGGTGTTCAGCAGCAGCGCGCCGCCATCGGCCAGCAACGGCGACAAGACGCTGGCCTGCAGCAGCGGGCCGCGCACGTTGACGGCGTACTTCGCGTCGAACTCCTCGGCGGTCAGCGCTTACAGCGGCTGGAACCGGCCGAAGCCGGCATTGAAGAAAGCCTCGTCCAGCCACGCGAGCGCTGCTGCCTCGGCAGCGAGACGGACAGCCGGTGCTTCAGGCGCGGCCCTGGATCGGCTTCGACGCTCGCATGGCCTACACCGGCACCGCGCAGTGGTTCAGCCAGACGCTGCCTGACGTGCAACCGCGCATGAAGGCCGACTCGCTGCCGGCCATGCTGAAGACGGCCGCAGCCGGCATCGGCGCTGTCGTGCTGCCGATGTTCGCCGCGGCCCAGGAGCCGCGGCTGCTGCGCATCACGCCGCCGATCGGGGGGGCAGGTGATGGGCCTGTGGCTGTTGCACCATCCCGACGTGCGCGGCAACGCCCGCGTGCGCCTGCTGATGCAATGGCTGGCGGATGAAGTGCTGAAGCAACTGGCGCAGCAAGCGGCCGGCGGCAAGGCCTGGCCCTGCGTCGCGGCCGGCCCGCTGGCCGGACGGCGCAGGCGGCGGGCGACATAGGCGGCGAGCTTCGGATGCTCGTCCAGCAGGCCCGAGGGTTTCAACGTCTGCAGCACCGACACCATCATCAGCTCGCCCGCGCTGAACCCAGCATCGAGCCAATCGGCATCGCCGAGGTGACCAGAGAGTTCGCCCAGCCGGGTATGGATGCGATCCACGACGAGCGGCAGGCGCTGCGGGTACCAGAAGATGAAGGACGATCGCGCCCGACTCGAACAGCACCAGATCGCCTTCTTCATAGGTCGGGATCTGCCCGAACGGATGAAGCGCCCGCGTGAAGACGCATCTGACGCTGAAGCAGCCATCCGACCAGCTGCGCCAGATGGCGTTTGTCGATGGCCTACCGCGCCAAGAACGCCGGGCGGGCGCGGGTCTGCGCGGAGTGAGCCGACTGTGGCGTCGCG
>DATILC010000391.1:0-2448 GCA_035476855.1 Solimonas sp.
ATCACCCCCGGCGCCTGGTTCCGCCAGACCTTCATGCCGGAGGCCCGTGGTGGCCGTCCCTTTACCACCGAGGGCATCTGGCTGATCAATTTCGGCATCGCCGGCGTGATCTTCGGCCTGTTCCTGACCGGCTGCGTGCTGAAGGAACTGGATATCCTCGCCCGCTCGGTGTTGACGGTCGGCCATGCGACGCTGGTTTGCGTGCTGCTGTTCCGCGTGTTCCTGTCCGGGGTGTCCTCGTTGACGCTGATCGGTCTGGTCCGCTACGCCCTTCCGATGATTTTCTTCATGTACTTCGTGACCCTGCCGATACGGCGCTCCCCGCAATTCCAGCGCAGCTTGCCCGGCGGCCAAGGCCAGCCGGCCAAGTCCGGGGTGGCCTGAGCCATGCCAGTTGCAGAGCGGCCTCAGGCCCCGGCCTTCCTGGTGATCGGCTCGCAGCGCGCGGGCACGACCTGGCTGCATGAGTATCTGGCCAGCCTCGGCAGCGTCGGCCTGCCACAGGGCGTCAAGGAGACATTCTTCTTCGATCGCCAGTTCGAGCGTGGTCCGGGTTGGTACCTGGGGCACTTTTCCGGAGCTGCGCAGCCACGGGGCGAAATCGCGCCGACCTACCTGCACAGCCTCGAGGCGCCGGCGCGCGTGCGCGAGACCCTCGGCACGGTGAAGCTGGCCTGCCTGTTGCGCGATCCAGCAGAGCGTTCGTTTTCGCTGTACCTGCATGAGCAGCGCAAGGGCCGGATCGAGGGCGGATTCTGGGAGGCGGTACGGCAGCAACCCGAGATCGTCGAGAGCAGCTACTACGGCCGTCACCTGGATCGGTGGCTGCAGTTCTTTGCGCCCGAGAATCTGCGGATCTTCTTCCAGGAGGACCTGGATCGCGATCCGGAGGCCTTCGTCCGCGAGTTCTGTGGCTTCATCGGCATCGACGCCGGACCGGTCCCCGAGATGCTGCGCGCGCGCGTCAACGAGGGCAGCGTGCCGACCAACCGCAAGCTGGCGAAGCTGGGCTCGCGCAGCGCCGACCTGCTGCGTCGCGCAGGCCTGTACTCCGCCGTCAACCTGGCCAAGCGTGCCGGTCTCAAGCAAATATTCTTCGGGCGCGAGGGTAACAATCTGCCGCGCCTGGGCACAGGTGACCGCGAGCGGCTGGTCGGCATGTTCCGCCGTGATATCGAGTTGGTCGAGCGGCTTTCGGGCCGGGCGCTGCCTGGGTGGAAGCAAGCTTGAGCAAGCACATTGCGTCCGATCGCGCAGCGGCGCCGCGCAGGATCGCCTGCTTCGAGGCCGGCTACGACAGCTGGTATGGCGCACAGCGCAGCCTGGCGACGCTGATCCAGGCACTGCCTGCCGAGCGCGCCGAGGCGATCATCGTGACCACCGCGCCCGGTGCCCTGGCCACCGGCGCAGCGGCGCAAGGCATTCCGGTCCACGTCCTGGCGGGCGGGGCGGGGGTGTCGGTTTCCGGGATGACGCGTTCGCGTCCCGGCCCATTGCGCCTGGCTGCACTGCTGCTCGGGCTGTGCCGGGTGAACCTCGCATCCCTGCGCTGGGTGCGCCAGCAGAAGATCGACGTGCTTTACGCCAACAACGCGCGCGCGCTGACCTACTTCCTGCTGCCGGCCCTGCTGCTGCGGCTGCCGGTGATCTGGTACGTGCGCATCGACCAGCGCCTGCGCGGCTTGTTTCCGCTGGCCCTGCGGGTGGCGGACAAGGTCATCTGCATCACTGCCGCAGTGGGCGAGCGTGCCTTTACGGCGCAGGAACGTCGCGATTACGCTAGGCGTTTCGAGGTGCTGTGGACCGGCTTCCCGCTGCCGCCGTCGGATCAGGGCGATGCCCTGCGAACGGCGGTCCGCGGGGAACTCGGCCTGGGCCCCGGGCAGCGTCTGCTGCTGGCGGTAGGATCGGTCTCGGAGCGCAAGGGACACGACGTGCTGGTCGATGCCTTCCTGCAACTGGCGCCGGCCCGCCCCGAGCTGTGCCTGGCGATCGCGGGTGATCCTGCGGCCGAGGCCCAGGGTTTCCTGGCGCAGTTGCAGGCGCGTATCGGCGACGCCGGACTCGCCGGGCGGGTGTTCTGGCTGGGCTATCGCTCCGATGTGCCGGCGCTGTATGCCGCAGCGGACCTGGTGGTGCTGCCGAGCAAGGCCGAGGGCCTGCCGCGGGTGGTGCCCGAGGCGCTGTCGATGGGACGCGCAATCGTTGCTTCCGACGCCGGCGGTACCCGCGAACTGCTGCAGGATCCGGGCTTCGGCAGCGTGGTGCATCCGCTGACGCCGGAGGGCATTGCCGCAGCGGTGGAACATCACCTGGCCGATCCCGCGCTCAACGACGCGCCGCATGCCGCGCGCCGCCGCCGATTCGTTGCGGAACGGCTGTCGGTGGCGGCCTACCGTGATGGCTTCCTGGGGCTTCTCGATGAGCTCTGACAGCCGCGATCCGGCG
>DATILC010000392.1:0-5461 GCA_035476855.1 Solimonas sp.
GAGCTGCACAGCGGCCGCTGCGACCTGATGCTGGTCGGCGGCTCGCAGGTGCACACGCCGCCGCAGATCTTCATGCAGTTCTGCCGCATCGGCGCGCTGTCGCGCGACCGCATCCGGCCGTTCCAGAAGGGCTCGGACGGCACCCTGCTGGGCGAAGGCGTCGGCGTGCTGGTGCTGAAGCGCCGCGAGGATGCCGAGCGCGACGGCGACCGCATCTACGCCGTGGTCCAGGGCATCGGCACCGCCTCCGACGGCCGTGCCAAGGGCCTGCTGGCGCCGCGTCTGGAGGGCGAGATCCTCGCCGTGCAGCGCGCGTATCGCAGCAGCGGCCTCGACCCGATGAGCATCGACCTGATCGAGGCCCACGGCACCGGCACCGCGGTCGGCGACAAGACCGAAATCGAATCGCTGACCCATGTCTTCGGCGCGCGTGGCCGCAATCCCGAGATCGCGATCACCGCGGTCAAGTCGATGATCGGCCACTGCATGCCCGCCAGCGGCGGAGCGTCGCTGATCAAGACCGCGCTGGCGCTGTACCACAAGGTGCTGCCGCCGATGCTCTGCGACACGCCGGATCCCGAGCTGGAGCTGGAAAAGACGCCGTTCTACCTCAACACCGAGGCGCGGCCCTGGATCCATGGCAAGTCGCACCCGCGCCGCGCCGGCGTCAACGCCTTCGGCTTCGGCGGCATCAACTCGCACGTGATCCTCGAGGAAGCACGCGAGCGCCGCGTCACCGCGGTGCAGGTGCTGCATGCCCCGACCCATTCCGAGCTGATCACGCTGTCTGCCGAGACCCGCGGGGAACTGCTGTCCCGTGCCCATGCCGCGCTGGCGCAGTTGCAGGTCGCCACGCTGCCGGAAGTGGCCAAGGCCTGCAGCACCTATGCCCGCGGCCCGCAGCGCCTGGCGATCGTCTGCCACGGCGCCGAGGACCTGCGGCGCAAGCTGGAGCAGGCGATCGAGAAGCTCGACCGCGCCGACGCCAAGCCCTTCAAGACCCGCTCCGGCATGCACTACGGCGTCGGCGAACCGGCCGGCAAGCTGTGCCTGCTATTCCCCGGCGAGGGCTCGCAGTACCCCAACATGCTGGCCGACCTGTGCATGCACTTCCCGCAGGTGCGCGACTGGTTCGACTTCATCGAGCGCAACGCCACGCGCCGCGGCAGCGACTCACGCGTGCCGATGCTGTTCCCGCCGCCGACCGTGCTCGACGAAGCCGCGCGCAAGGCACTGGAAGACCGGCTCTACGAAATGGACGTGGCCGCGGAAAGTGTGTTCGCCGCCAGCCTCGGCCTGCACGCACTGCTGCAGGAACTCGGCTTCAGGCCCGACGCGATGCTGGGCCACAGCACCGGCGAAAACACCGTGCTGACTGCCGCCGGCGTCAACCGCGTGCGTCACCGCGAGGAAACCGCCGACGCGGTGCAGGACTTCAACCGCATCTACCGCGAGCTCGAAGCCGCCGGCCAGATCGCCGAGGGCACCCTGCTGACCATCGGCGGCCTGACCCCGGCCGTGCGCCGCGAGCTGCTGGTCGACCTCGGCCAGATGCACCTGGCAATGGACAACTGCCCCAACCAGCTGGTGCTGTTCGGGCCGCCCGAAGAAGCCAGGCGCCTGCACGAGCGTCTCAGCGCCGAGGGCGCGATCTGCCAGGAGCTGCCGTTCGGTCGCGCCTATCACACCGCGCTGTTCAAGCCGCTGGCGGATGCCTTCCGCAAGTACTTCCAGACCCTGGACCTCGGCCCCGGTCGTACCACGCTGTACAGCGCCTCGACCTGCGCGCCCTTTCCCGAGGATGCCGATGGCATCCGCGAACTGGCCGCGCGCCAGTGGGAACACCCGGTGCGCTTCACCGAGACCATCCAGCGGCTCTACGAGGACGGCTACCGCGTGTTCCTCGAGGTCGGCCCCAGCGGCAACCTGACCTCCTTCGTCAGCGACACGCTGCGCGACAAGGACGACGTGCTGGCGGTGTCGAGCAACAGCCGCCGCAAGTCCGGCCTCGGCCACCTGCACCAGACCCTGGCACAGCTGTTCGCCGCCGGCATCGACTTCGAGCCGGCGCGGCTCTACGCGCAGCGCGAGATCGCCGATCTCGACCTGCTGGCCACCCCCAAGCCCCTGGCCAAGCCGCTGACACCGCTGAAGCTGATCAGCCCGGTGTGGAAGCTGCCGGAGGAGTTCCGCCGGCCGCTGCCGCAGGGCACGGTGCCGGCCGCGATTGCACCTGTGGCTCCCGCAGCGCCCGCAGCGGTCGCCGCCCCTGCTGCGCCAGCGCCGGTTGCGGCCGCCCCAGTGGCGCCAGCCGCAGCCGCCGACCCGCGCCTGACGATGCTCAACGCGCACTTCGCGCTGATGCAGGATTTCCTCGACAGCCAGGCCCGCGTGCTCGGGCTGGCCACCGGCACGGCGCCGGCCGCAGCGCCGACGCTGCCGATGGCAATGCCTGCAGCGGCTGCCGTCGCCGCCGTACCTGCGGCTGAAGGTTTCGATCCGGCCTTCCCGCTGCTCGGTCGCATCACCGAGCAGGCCCCGGGGCGTCGCGTATTCGAGCGGCGTTACGACATTCGCCAGGACCTGTTCCTGCGCGACCACACCCTGGGCAATGCGCCCAGTGCCAGCGACCCGACGCTCTGCGGGCTGCCGGTGATTCCCTTCACCTTCAGCATGGAGCTGGTGGCGCAGGCCGCGGTGCATCTCTGCGGCCGCAGCGACCGCGTGGTGGTGGCGATCGACAACTCGCGCGGCAGCCGCTGGCTGTCGCTGGACGATGGCGGCGTGACGCTGCGCATCGTCGCCGAGAGCGCCGACGGCAACCCGGATCAGGTCGCTTGCCGGGTGTTCCTGGTCGGCGAAGGCTCATCTCCCGGCGGCCTGCTGGTGTTCGAGGGCACGGTGCAGCTGGCAACGGCCTACCCCGTCGCGCCGGCACCACAGCCGCTGACGGGCGCACTGCAGCCGCCGCATATCCACCTGCCGGGCCAGCTCTACAGCCACGGCATGTTCCATGGCCCGCGCCTGCAGGGCTGCTCCCGCGTGGTCGGCTACGCCGAGGAAGGCATGGTTGCCGAGCTGGCGACGATCCCGACCCGGGATTATTTCGCCGGCAGCACCACGCCGCGCTTCCAGTTCGACGCCGCGCTGCTCGATGCCGCCGGACAGATCGCCGGCTTCTGGCTGCGCGAACGCAGCGTCGGCGTGCCCAACTGCTTCCCGTTCCGCGTGCGCAAGCTGACGCTCTACGCGCCGCCGCCGGCCGCCGGCCTGCGCTTCCTCTGCCATGGCGCCATCACCATGAGCGGCGACACCCAGCTGGAAGCGCGCTGGGACGTGGTCGGCACCGACGGTCACCTGGTGATGCGCGCCGAGGGCTGGGAAGACCGCGTGTTCAGCGCCGCCGAGCGTTTCTTCGCCTTCCGCCTCGATCCGCTGCGTGCGCGCCTGTCGCAGCCGGCGCTGGAAGGCCAGCTGCCCGCCGAGCTCTGCGTGCGCCGCCTCGAACCGCTGCCGGAAGGCACGCTGGACGAGGGCGGCACCATCTGGAAGCGCATGCTGGCCCACATGGTGCTGAGCCGCGACGAGCGCCCGGCGTTCTACGCGCTGCCGGCGCAGGGTCCGCGCCGCGAGGAATGGCTGATGGGCCGCATCGCCGCCAAGGACGCGGTGCGCGAGTGGTATCGCCATCGCGTGCAGGTGGAACTGGCCCCGGCCGATGTCGAGATCCTCAGTGATCCCAGCGGCCGGCCGCAGGTGCGCTGCGTCGCCTTGCCACAGCTCGCGCCGCCGTCACTGTCGCTGGCACACAGCCAGCGCTGGGCCTGTGCCGTGGCCAGCGATTCCAGCGTCGCGCTGGGGCTGGACTACCAGCGGCCCGACCACGTGCGGATCGAGGACCTGGTCACTGCCGGCTTCGCGCCCGCCGAGATGGTCTGGCTGCAGGGCGGCAGCGACGCCGAGCGCGAACGCATCGCGCTGGCCCTGTGGTGCGCCAAGGAGGCTGCCGCCAAGGCTGCCGGCAGCGGCCTCGACGGCCGGCCGCAGGACTGGCAGGTGGTCGCCGCGCAGCTCGATCGCCGCAGCGGCAGCCCCACGGTTGCACGCGTGCGCCGCGGCACCCAGGATTACGACATCGCACTGCACTTCGAATCCGACCACGCGGTGCTGGCGCTCTGCGTCACCGCCGCCCAGAAGCCGGACAATTTCTTCCCCTCCCCCACCCTGAAAACATCATGACGACGACCCTGTTCATCGGCCTCGACGGCTGCACCTTCACCGTCCTCGACGAGATGACGCGTGACCTGCCGGGCGAGGGCCTGACCATGCCCTTCCTCAAATCACTGATGGACAAAGGCGTGCGCGCCAAACTGCGCTCGACGCCGAACCCGCTGACGCCGCCGGCCTGGACCAGCATCATGACCGGCAAGGGTCCCGGCGAGCATGGCGTGTTCGAGTTCATCCGCGCCGAGGACCATGGCGCCGAGATCTACTGGACGCTGTACGACGCCCGCGATGTCGACACCGAGATGATCTGGTCGATCGCCTCGCGCAAGGGCAAGACGATCGCCGCGCTGAACTTCCCGCTGACCTCGCCAGCACCGGAAGGCATCAACGGCGCCATCGTGCCGGGCTTCATCCCGGCCAAGCACCTGCGTCGCAACACCCATCCGCGCGAGCTGTTCGAGCGCATCAAGACCGACGTGCCGGGTTTCGATCCGAAGGAACTGGCCTGGGACTTCGACAAGGAAAAGCAGGCGATGGAGTCGCTCACCGCGACCGAGACCGCCAAGTGGGTGCGCTATCACCTGCCGCGCGAGGAGCAGTGGTTCAGGGTCGCCGAGTACATCCTCGGCAGCGACAAGCCGGACCTGATGGCAGTGATGTTCGACGGCACCGACAAGATCCAGCACCAGGCCTGGCCCTGGCTGGACCCGCAGCTGGTGCCGAAGAACCCGCAGGGCCATGACAAGGAAATGCGCGATGTCTGCCTCGAGTACTTCCGCAACCTCGACGGCTACATCGAGAAGCTGGTGACCATGGCCGGCCCGGACACGCAGGTGTTCTTCGCCTCCGATCACGGCTTCACCGCCTCCAACTACGTGCTGCGCATCAATACCTTCCTGGGCGAGAAGGGTTACCTGGTCTGGGGCAAGAACGACGGCAGCGAAATGGCGCTGCGCCGCGAGGCCTCCGACTTCGCCAACCTCGAGTGGGCCAACACCGCGGCCTACTGCCGCACGCCCTCGTCCAACGGCATCTGGATCCGCGTCGCCGAGAAGCCAGGCGACAGCGGCATCAAGCCGGAAGACTATGAGAGCTTCCGCGAAAAACTCATTGCCGACCTCTACACCATCAAGCATCCGGAGACCGGTGCGCCGGTGGTGATCGACGTGCTCAAGCGCGAGGAGTGGTTCGCGGGCCCGCACATGAAGGAAGCGCCGGACCTGACCCTGGTGCT
>DATILC010000393.1:0-8461 GCA_035476855.1 Solimonas sp.
TCTCGGATCAAAGGCTTAAGCCGCTTACAGCCCCGTCCAGAAGGCCATTGCAGCCCCAGGACATCGGGCATATGCTGCGCGTGATGATTCATTGACATTTTTCACCGAACGCACGCAACTTGAACAGCAGCCTGTACGACAGCCACCACCGACCGCTGTTCCCGCGGGGACCGGGCCTCGGACTGCGCGCGTTCTTCCTGATGCTGTGCGCGGCCGGGCTGATGTTCAGCGACTACCCCGATGGCAGCCTGCGCAATGTCCGCAGCAGCGTTGAGTGGATACTGACCCCGGTGGTCTGGGTGGCCTCGGTACCCTCGCGCATGCTCTCGGCCGCCGGGGCGCTCGACACCCGCGGCTCGCTCGAGCGTGAGAACGCCGAGCTGAAGCAGAAGCAGTTCCTGCTCGAATCGCGCCTGCAGAAGATGCAGGCGCTGGAAGCCGAGAACCAGCGCATCCGCGCCCTGCTGTCCTCCGCCTCGCAGCTGCGCGAGCGCGTGCTGATCGCCGAGGTCATCGGCGTCAATCAGGACCCCTATCGCCACCAGATCACCCTCGACAAGGGCGAGCGCCAGGGCGTCTACCGTGGCCAGGCCCTGGTCGATGCCGCCGGCGTGATGGGCCAGGTCACCGAGGTCGCCGGCAACAGCTCCAAGGCCCTGCTGATCACCGACCCCGACCACGGCATCCCGGTGGAGATCAACCGCACCGGCCTGCAGACCATCGCCGTCGGCCGTGGCGACGGCCGCGGCCTGCGCCTGCCCTTCCTGCCCAGCAACGTCGATATCCAGGTCGGCGACCTGCTGGTGTCCTCCGCGCTGGGCGGACGCTTCCCCTCGGGCTATCCGGTGGGGCAGGTCTACGAGGTCAAGCATGTCGCCGGCGAGCACTTCATGGAGGCCTACGCCTATCCAGCCGCCAAGCTGAACCAGGGCCGCCAGGCACTGCTGGTCTGGGTTGCCGATGTACTGCAGCACGACAGTGCCACCGCCCCGCCCGTCCCTGCGCCGACGCCTGCACCTGCACCGACGCCTGCACCGACGCCGACGCCGGCGGCACCCAAGCCGGTCGCCACGCAATGACGCGAAGCTCCTATGTAGGCTTCGTCTTCAGCCTGCTGATCGCCCTCATGCTGCAGCTGATCATGCTGCCGGAGTGGCTGGCGGCCGCGCGGCCGCTGTGGATTCCGCTGATGCTGTCCTACTGGGCGCTGCGCGAACCACGCCTGTCGCCGCTGCTGCCGGCCTTCGTCGCCGGCATCTGCTGCGATGCCCTGTTCGGTTCGGTGCTGGGCCAGCATGCACTGGGCTTCGTGCTGGTGACCTACCTGGTGGCGCGCTTGCGTGCCTTCTTCGTGCTGTTCCCGCTGTGGCAGGCGACCCTGGCCCTGATCCCGGCCTGGATCGCCTACGCCTTCCTGATGTTCTGGCTCGACGGCCTGACCAAGCATCGCGGCGATGCCTGGTTGCGCTGGCTGCCGGTGATCTCGACCACGCTGTTCTGGCCGCTGGTCTACACGCTGATGGAACTCATCCGGCAGCCGCCCGAGGAAGACTAGGCCTGAGGGCCTGCTAACGCTATGGCGATCGCTGCGATGCCACCAGATTTGCGGCCAGGCAAGGCGCGACGAAGGACGTTTGGTGGTTCCAAATGACTGAGGAGCAACACCGCATGGCCACAAATCCGGTGGCACCCCGAAGGGGCGGGACCGTTTTGGCGCATGGCTGTGTTACGAGTCGCTCGTGTACGTCCAGTACACCACGCTCCTCGCGCCTTGCCCTGCGCCAAAACGGTCTCCGTCGCAGCGACCGCCATAGTGTTAGCAGGCCCTAACCGGCCGCAGCCCCATGGCGCTCAGCTCGATCAAGAATCTGCACCGCGAACGCCAGGCCTTCCTGACGCGGGCGCTGGTCGGCACCATCTTCTGCCTGCTGTGCAGCGCCCTGCTGGTCGCGCGCCTGTTCGACCTGCAGGTGCTGCAGAACGAGTACTTCCAGACCCGTGCCAACGAAAACCGCATGCGCGTCACCCCGGTGGCGCCGGTGCGCGGCCTGATCTACGACCGCCACGGCACCCTGCTGGCGCAGAACAAGCCGGCCTTCGTGCTGGAAGTGACGCCGGAGCAGGTCGACGACATGGATCTGCTGCTGCGGCGCCTGTCCGGGATCGTGCAGCTGACCCCCCAGGACATCGCGCGCTTCAAGGACCGCGTGCGCAAGACGCCGCGCTACCGGCCGGTACCGCTGCGCAACAACCTCGACATGGAGGAACTGGCGCGCTACGAGGTCGATCGCTATGCCTTCCCCGGCGTCGACGTCACCGCCGGCCTGACCCGCAACTACCCGCTGGGAGAATCCGGCTCGCACCTGATCGGCTACGTCGGTGGCATCACCGAGGGGGAACTCGCCGAAGCCCCGGAGAACACCTACGAAGGCCTGTCGCTGATCGGCAAGACCGGCGTCGAGAAGAGTGCCGAGGACCTGCTGCGCGGCGAATCCGGCGCCAAGATCATCGAGGCCAATGCCTATGGCCGGCCGCTGCGCGAACTGGACTACCAGCGCGGCTACCCGGGCCGCAACCTCTACCTCAGCATCGACGCCAAGGTGCAGCTGGTCGCCGAAAAAGCCCTGGGCGAACTCGGCGGCGCGATCGTCGCCATCGACCCGCGCTCGGGCGAAATCATTGCCCTGGTCAGCAAGCCCGGCTTCGATCCGCATCTGTTCATCGAGGGCATCGACTACAAGAACTACAAGGAGCTGAGCAGCCATCCGAAGCGGCCGCTGTTCAACCGCGCCCTGCAGGGCACCTATCCGCCCGGCTCCACGGTCAAGCCGGCGATGGCCATCGCCGGCCTGGAGTACGGCGTGGTGACGCCCGAGGACGGCTCCTATTGCAGCGGCGGCATCAGCCTGCCCGGCTCCAGCCGCCGCTACCGCTGCTGGAAACGTACCGGCCACGGCTTCCAGGACATGGTCGGCGGCGTCATGCGCTCCTGCGACGTCTACTTCTACGAGCTGTCGATCAAGCTCGGCATCGACCGCATGCACGATTCGATGACCCGCTTCGGCCTCGGCCAAAAGACCGGCGTCGACCTGCCGCTGGAGAAGGCCGGGCTGTTCCCCTCGCGCGAGTGGAAGCTGAAGAAGCGCAAGGAACAGTGGTATCCCGGCGAAACCCTCAACATCGGCATCGGCCAGGGCTACACCTCGGTGACGCCGCTGCAGCTGGCACAGATGACGGCGCGCATCGCCATGCGCGGCAAGGGCTTCAAGCCGCACGTGGTCTATGCCACCCAGGACGCGATCACGCGCAAGGTCACGCAGATCCCCCCGGAACCGCTGGCACCGATCGAGCTGAAGGACAACCGCAACTGGCAGCGCGTGATCGACGCGATGATCGGCGTGGTGCACGGTGTCGGCGGCACCGCCGCGCGCATCGGCCGCGATGCGCCCTACCAGATCGCCGCCAAGACCGGCACCGCGCAGGTCGCCGCGATGCGCCAGGACGAGAAGAAGGCGCGCTCGCTGGAGTCGACCCCGGAACACCTGCGCGACCACGCCCTGTTCATCGCCTTCGCCCCGGCCGACGATCCCAAGATCGCCGTCGCCGTGCTGGCCGAGCATGCCGGCCATGGCGGCTCCACCGCAGCGCCGATGGCACGCCAGGTGATGGACATGTACCTGCTGGGCGAAGTGCGCTACAACCCCGGTGCGCCGGCCGCCCCCGCCGCAGCGCCCGCGCCAGCCGCCGACGGGCACGCCCACGACGAAGACCTGCCGGATTAGGAGCCTATCCATGGGCAATACACGCACGCGTTGCTGCCAGAAATCGCGCCAGGCAAGTCGGCCGATGCGCGGTTGGGTGGGCCCCAATAAGCAGCGGTCGGCGCAGCATGGCGCGATTTCCGGCGCAACCCGAAGGGACGGGGCCGTTTTCGCGCCCCGCGTTCCCTATCGCCACTCATGTACGTCGAGTACACCGCGTGTCGATAGGGTTAGCGGGACACGAAAACGGCCGCCGTCGCGTGCGTGTATTGCTCATGGATAGGCTCCCTACATGATCGCCGAAGTCATCTACCGCGTCCGCCGCAACGGTCCCGCCAAGCCGGAGGCCGGCCTCGCCGATTTCCTCGAGAGCTGGCACCTGGACCTGTGGCTGCTGCTGCTGCTCAGCTGCGTCGCGATCATGGGCATGTTCGTGATCTATTCCGCCTCCGGCCATTCGCTGCCGGCGGTGATCAACCAGGCAGAGCGCTTCCTGCTGGGCCTGTTCGTGATGGCGGCGGTGGCACAGGCACCGCCCGAGTACTACCGCATGGTCGCGCCCTGGCTGTACGGCTTCACCGTGCTGCTGCTCGGACTGGTGCTGGCGATCGGCGACCACGCGATGGGTGCACAACGCTGGCTGGATCTGGGCTTCATCCGCTTCCAGCCCTCGGAGCTGATGAAACTGGCGATGCCGATGACCATGGCCGCCTTCCTGCACCACCGGCGCCTGCCGCCGAGGCCCCTGACCCTGATCGTCGCGCTGCTCCTGATCGGCATGCCGACCGGCATGATCATGGTGCAACCCGATCTCGGCACCTCGCTGCTGGTGATCGCCGCCGGCGGCTTCGCGCTGTTCTTCGCCGGACTGCAGTGGCGCTGGATTCTCGGCGCGCTGGCCGCCGTGGGCGCCGCCGCACCGCTGCTGTGGGAACGCCTGCACGACTACCAGCGCAAGCGCATCCTGACCCTGCTCGATCCCGAGAGCGATCCGCTCGGCGCCGGCTACCACATCACCCAGTCGAAGATCGCGATCGGCTCCGGCGGGCTGTTCGGCAAGGGCTGGCTGGAGGGCACGCAGGCCAAGCTGGAGTTCCTGCCCGAGGCGCATACCGACTTCATCTTCGCCGTGTTCGCCGAGGAACTGGGCCTGGTCACCGTGCTGGTGCTGCTGACCATCTATCTGGGCATCGTCGGCCGCTGCCTGTGGATCGCGGTACGTGCCCAGGACAGCTTCCAGCGCCTGCTCGCCGCGGCGCTGGGCATGACCTTCTTCATCTACATCTTCATCAACATGGGCATGGTCATCGGCCTGCTGCCCGTGGTGGGCGTGCCGTTGCCGCTGTTTAGCTTCGGCGGCACCTCGATGGTGAGCCTGCTGGCAGGCTTCGGTATGCTGATGTCCATCCACACCCACCGGAAGCTGCTCGCCAACTGATGCGCCTGCTCCCCGCGCTTGCCTCCCTGTTGCTGGCATCCTTCCCGGCCCTGGCCGACTACAGCAGCCACCCGCGTGCCGGGGCGCTGCTGGAAACCCTGCGCGACAACCATGGCTTCAGCAGCACCGAGCTCAGCAGCGTCAGCCTCGCCCTGCGCGAAGCCCAGCGCCTGCCGCAGCTGGTCGAGATGGAGCAGAAGGCGCCCGAACGCACCGAAACCTGGACCCGCTACGCGCGCCGCGTCGACGAGGACCGCGTCAACGGCGGTGTCTCCCTGCTGCGCAGCCAGCAGGAGATCCTCGACCGCGCCGAGGAGGAATTCGGCGTGCCGCCGCCGGTGATCGCGGCGATCCTCGGCATCGAAACCCGCTACGGCCGCCTCACCGGCAACATCCGCGTACTCGACGCCCTCGCCACCCAGGGCTTCGAGCATCCGACGCGTTCGCCGTTCTTCTATGGCGAGCTGCAGCAGTTCTTCGTCTTCAGCCGCGACTTCCGCCTGCCGGCGCAGGAACTGAAAGGCTCCTATGCCGGCGCCATGGGCGCCGCGCAGTTCATGCCCAGCAACTACCTGCGCCTGTCGCTGGACTACGACGGCGACGGCCGCCGCGACCTGTGGTCGCTGCCGGACGCCATCGGCTCGATCGGCCACTACTTCATGCGCTATCGCCCGAAGCAGGCCTGGAACCGCGGCGAGCCGCTGGCGGTACGCGCCCGGCTGCTGCGGCCGCTGCCGGCGGACACCGAGGTCAACGGCAAGGCCACCGTCTACAACCTCGGCGCCCTCCTCAAGGCCGGCTACCTGGCCAGCGAGGTCGAGCTGCCCCCCGACACGCCGGTCGGCATCATCCAGCTGCCGCTGGACGACGGCGGCAGCGAGTACTGGCTGGGCCTGCACAACTTCTACACCGTGATGACCTACAACCCGCGCACCTTCTACGCGATGGCGGTCACCCAGCTGGCGCAGCGCATCGAGCGGCAGTTGGCCGCGGAGGCCCGGTGAGGCTGCGCGGCCCGGCGATCGCGCTGCTCGGGCTGCTGCTCGCCGCCTGCGCCACCACGCCGACGACACCCCAGCGCGAGCCCGGGACCGCGTCCAGGCCACCGGTGCGTGTCTCCGGCACGCCGCGCATGCCGGACTACGTCCCCGGTGCGGCACCGCTGGATGAACGCGACCGGCCGCCGGCAGACGACGAGATCCCCCCCGGCATCGACCAGGTCCCCGACGCCGTGCCGCAGGAGGAACCGCGCAGCCGCGGCGGCAATTCGGCCAGGTACGAGGTGTTCGGCAAGACCTACAGCGTGATGGACAAGCCGGACGGCTTCCGCGAACGCGGCCACGCCTCCTGGTACGGCAAGAAATTCCATGGCCGCAAGACCGCCAACGGCGAGATCTACGACATGTTCAAGATGACCGCCGCGCACAAGCGCCTGCCGCTGCCCAGCTATGTGCGCGTCACCAACGTCGCCAACGGCAAGAGCACAGTAGTGCGCGTCAACGACCGCGGTCCCTTCCACAAGGGGCGCATCATCGACCTGTCCTACGCCGCCGCCGCCAAGCTCGGCATCCTCAAGCACGGCGCGGCCATGGTCGAGATCGAGGCCCTGCAGCCGGGCAGCGGCGGCGACACCCTGCTGGCGAAGGCGCCGCCCGCTGCAACACCGGTCGATGCACCGCCGCCGCCCGCACCGCCGCCGCCGGCAGCCGTTGCGACCGCCGAGCTGCGCGCCGCGCCCAGCAACTCGCTGGGCTACCTGCAGGTGGCCAGCTTCATCGACCCGATCAATGCCATCGCGCTGCGCGAGGAACTGCACCGCCTCGGCTTCATCGGTGCCAGCGTGCTGGCCACCGACCTCGGCGGCGAGACCCTGCACCGGGTCGTCACCGGCCCCTTCAACGACGAAGCCGCCTCGCTGGACCTGCGCCGGCGCCTGCGCGGCCATGGCTATGCCGCCGAATGGATGATTCGTTGAAGTATTTTTGCTGCACTGCGATAAAATAACCGCACCCCCGCATCCCCTCCGATGATTGCCATGACCCGCGTTTCCGCCGCATTGCTGTTCCTGTTCACCTCCCTGCCGCTGGCCGCCGCCGTGCCGGCACCGCCGACGATCGAGGCCAGCAGCTATGCCCTGATCGACCACGCCAGCGGCGAAGTGCTGGCCGCCAGCAATCCCGACCTGCGCGTCGGCCCGGCCAGCATCACCAAGGTGATGACCGCCTACGTCGTGCTCGACGAGATCAAGCAGGGCCGCATGAAGCTGGACGACACCGCCTTCGTCAGCGAGAAGGCCTGGCGCCAGGGCATCGACTCCTCGGAATCGCGCATGTTCGTGCAGGTCGGCACCCGCGTGCCGCTGGAAGCACTGCTGCACGGCGTCATCACCCAGTCCGGCAACGACGCCAGCGTGGTGCTGGCCGAACACGTCGCCGGCAGCGAGCCGGCCTTCGCCGAGATGATGAACCAGCACGCCGCGAAGATCGGCATGAAGAACACCCACTTCGCCAACGCGCCAGGCATGCCGGACCCGCAGCACTACAGCACCGCGCGCGACCTGACCCTGATGGGTCGCTCGCTGATCCAGAACTTCCCCGAGCAGTACAAGTGGTTCGCCCTGCCGGACTACACCTACAACAACATCACCCAGCCCAACCGCAACCTGCTGCTGAAGAAGGACCCGAGCGTCGACGGCATCAAGACCGGCCACACCGCCGAAGCCGGTTACTGCCTGCTGTCCTCGGCCCAGCGCGATGGTCGCCGCCTGATCTCGGCGGTGATGGGCACCAAGAGCTGGTCCTACCGCGAGCAGGCCAGCCTGGAGCTGCTCAACTGGGGCTTCCGCTTCTTCGAGAACGCGCAGCTGCTGGGGCCGGCCAAGGCTGCCGGCAAGGTGCGCGTGTGGAAGGGCGCGGCCGCCGAGGTCGAGGTCGGCACGCTGACCCCGGTGTCGATCACCCTGCCGCGTGGCGATGCCGCCCGCGTCCAGGCCACCTGGCAGACCAGCGGCGAGGCCATCGCCCCGCTCAGCGCCGGCCAGAAGCTCGGCACCCTGACCCTGACCCTCGACGGCAAGCTGCTGCGCAGCGAACCGCTGGTGGCGCTGAAGGAAGTGCCGAAGGGCAACTTCTGGCGCCGCCTGATCGACACCATCCGGCTCTGGTTCCTGTAAGCGCCACGGCGATGAGCGTAGCCCCGGCCGCCGCACCGCCCCTGCTGGTCCGCCAGCTCGGCCTGCGCGACTACGCCGAGGTCTTCGCCG
>DATILC010000394.1:0-11086 GCA_035476855.1 Solimonas sp.
CCCCGACCGGCGGCGCGGGCTGCTGCACCAAGGCCACCGGCAGCGCCCCGGCCGGTGCCGCGGCTGGCGGCTGCATCAAGGGCGCCGGTGACGCCGCCTGCAGCAGCGGCGCCGGCACCTGCTCCACCGGCACCGACAGCACCGCCTGCTCCATCTGCAGTTGCGGCCGCAGTGCGATCGGCGCCGGATCCGGCGGCGGCACCAGCCAGCGCGGCAGGCCGGCCGGCACCGGCAGCGGCGCCTGAGCCCGCGCGGCGGCCGGCTTCCAGGGCAGCGCGCTGCGCGGCGGCACCTGCTGGGTCAGGGCCACGATCGGCTCGGCCAGGCGCGTGCCGATATCCGATTCCTCCGAGGGTGGCGGCGCCTGCGCCGCCGCATCCGACACCGCCATGGCGAAGGCGCGGGCGTCGATGTTGGCCAGCCACAGCTTCACCCGCGCATCGATCTCGCTGTTGGCCTGGCCGTAGTAGGCCTGCAGTCGCGCCGCCAGTTCCTCGATGCCGTCCTGGGCGAACACGCCACTGCGCATGCGCCGCTCGCGCAGCGCTTCCTGCGCGGCACGCGTGCGCTGCGCTGCCACCGACACGTCCTCCCGGTACTGCGCCAGGCGGTCGCGGGCACCGGCCATCTGCGCCAGCAGTTCGTCGCGGCGCTGGCGATAGCGCAGGTCCAGGGTCTCGACCTCGGCCTGCAACCGGCCGCGTTCGGCGCGGCGCACGCCGCCCAGCGACACCGGCGCGCTGAAGTTGAGGCCGACGAAGGCACTGCTGCCGGTCTCGGCATTGGTGGTGTCGTGCACGGTGTTGGCGTTGAGGTTGAAGGCGCCGTCGAAGCCATACCAGTTGGTGCCCTGGCGCTGGGTTTCGGACGCATCGCGCTGCGCACGCAGCGCCGCCAGCTCGGGATGGCGCGGCAACGCCGCCGCCGGCACCTCCGGCGGCTCCGGCAGCAGTGCCAGGCGCACCTCGGTCTCGCCCGGCAGGGCATGGCCGACCAGCCGCTCCAGGCGCGCGCGCGCCTCGTTGCGCACCGCCAGCAGCTGCGCGCGATCGCTGCGGGCGCGGCCGTAGGCGGCATCCGCATCGAGCATCTGCGAACCCAGCAGCAGACGCTTTTCCTGGCGCTGCTGCAGGCGCGGCAGGATCATCTGCTCGCTGCCGAGATAGGCGTCGACCAGCTTGAGGCTCTCCTGCGCACCCCAGTAGCGCGCATAGGCGGTTTCCAGCTCCAGCAGGGCCAGGCGCCGCGCCGCCTCGGCGCGCAGGCGCTTCTCCTCGACCTTGCCGGCGGCACCCTGGATCGCGCGCGTCTGCTTCTCGGCACTGCCGAACAGCGGGTAGCTGAGGCCCAGCTGTGCCTGCGCGGCCTGGTAGGAGATCGACCGGCCCTCGTCGACCACGTCCTGGATGTGGCCGTAGCCGGCGGCGCCGGTGAAGCGCCAGCCCTTCTCGGCGCGGTCGCGTTCCAGTTCGCTGCTGGCGCCGCGAAGTTCGGACTGCGCCTGCAGCACGCTCGCTGCATGCGGCACATCGCCGGCCAGGTCCTGCAGCAGCAGGACTTCGGCCGAAGCCGGCAGGCTCAGCAGAGCCAGCAGCGGCAGCAGGCATTGCAGGGTCTTCATCGCGGGCCTCCTTGGCGGATCACCCACCACGGACCCATCGGCGAGTCCTGGTGGGCACGGTTGAACCATTCGTGGAACGTGGCGACGACGCTCCAGATGCGTGCCGAGAACATGAACAGCGGCATCAGCGGCAGCATCCAGGCGTAGCGCAGGTCCTCGACGGGACGCTCCGACAGCAGCGTCAGGAACAGCAGGAACTGCAGGATGGTCAGCACCAGGTAGAAGGCGTAGACCAGCAGCATCACGCCGATGAAGAACGGCAGTGGCTGGAACAGCATCATGTAGGCGAGGAAGCCGACCTGCAGGATCGGCAGGAACACCTGGAACAGCAGGCCGTACCAGGTGACCCCGAGGAAATTGCGCCAGCCGAGCATCGGCGAGAAGCTGTGCCAGTGCTTGCGGAAGTAGATGTAGGACAGGTCGCCGTCCCAGCGCAGGCGCTGCTTGTAGAACATGCCGAAGGTATCCGGCACCTCGGTGTGCGCCACCGCGCCCGGCGCGAACACCAGCCGCAGCTGCGGATGGCGCCGCAGGTACTGCTTGACCCGCAGCATCAGGTCGAGATCCTCGCCGGTGCCGGTGTTCCAGCCACCGACATGGTCGAGCATCGACTTGCGGTAGATCATGAACGCGCCGGGCAGGTTGTTGATCAGGTTCCACTCGGCCAGGCCGACCTTGCCGGCATAGATCGCCAGCATGTACTCCAGTGCCTGCAGCCGCGTCGCCAGCGACTTGCGGCCGTTGCGCGCCCGCAGCGGGCCGGTGGCGGCGACCACGTTCGGATCGGCGAAGGGCTTGATCGCATACGCCACCATCTCGTTGTCGAAAGAGGTGTCCGCGTCCAGTGCCATCACGATCTCGCCGGTGGCGTAGAGCAGGCCGGTGTTGGTGGCGGAGACACGGCCGCCGCGCTGCGGCTTGGGAATGAAGCGCACCGAGCGGTTGTGGCAGTGGCTGAACTGCGGCACCAGTTCGCGGATCGCGTCATAGGTCGCGCGATTGGCGACGGCGCCGTCAAGCACCAGCACCAGCTCGATATGCCCCGGGTAGATCTGCTCCAGCAGCGAGCGCACCGAGTACTGCACGTCGCGGCCCTCGGCGTAGGCGTTGCAGATGCAGCTGACGCGCGGGTAGTAGGGCAGCTCCGGTCCGGGCGCGGTATGCCGCCGCCATAGGTAGTGCATCACGCCGATCCAGGTCAGCAGGTACAGCGGCAGCTCCAGGATCAGGCAGAACGGCGCGAACTTCATCGCCAGCGTCTCGAAGTCGCCAGCGAGGAAGCCGGCGAACACGGCGACGCCCTGCATCAGCGTATCGGTGGCGCCGTTCATCTCAGGCCGCCCTCGCCGCCGCCGGCGCCGCCACCGGCAGCGCCGCCTGCAACTGCGCCAGCAGCGACTCGGCCGTGGTCTGCTGCAGCGCCGGACCATTGACGAACAGTTCCGCGGCCACCCACTCCGGCCCCGGTCCCTCCGGCTGGCGCGAGTGCTGCTCCAGCTGCGACAGGGCCTCGCGCAGCTCGGCCAGGCGCTTGCGCTCGCCCACCGGCAGCAGCATCCAGAAGGTCTCGGCATCGGCGCGGGTGGCGAGTTCGGCCTCGCCCTGCAGTTCGCGCAGACGATCGGCGAAGGCCTCCACCAGCCGCGCCACGCGGCTGGCTCCGAGCGCATGGTTCAGCGCCGCGCCGTTGCGCAGCCGCAGCCCGATCAGGCCGATGCCGGCCTGGCGCTGGCCCTGCGCCAGCTTCAGCAGCCAGTCGAGGCTGGCGATGAAGTGCTCGCGGCTGGCGTAGTGCATCTCGTCGAACAGCGCACGCGTCGCCGCCTCTCCACCCTGCGCGGCGAGACAGCCGCGGCTGCTGAGGCGCCAGGAATGGATGCGATGCAGGCGCAGCGCCGTCGGCGCCATGGTGTGCAGGCAGACCATGCAGGTCGCCACCACCTCGCCCTCGACGAAGATGTGCTGGCAGCTGCCGCAGCTGCCGGTCTCCAGCGGGCGGTCGTAGTCGGTGCCGATGTGTCTCAGCTGCGCGCCGCACTTGGGGCAGATGCGCTGGCCGCCGCGCACATAGCGCTCCTCCGGCGCCACCAGCCCGCAGGTGAAGCAATGCAGGGCCGCGTGCTGGTCGATGTCGATCGAGCGACAGCTGGGGCAGACATCGATGAAGCCGAGCTGCGCGCTGCCGCAGAAATCGCATTCGCGCTGGCGCGCCTTCAGCTGCACCCGCTCGAGCAGGCCGTCGCGGTCGAGCTGCTGCAGGCAGTCATGCGGATCGCCGCCGCCGCGGTCGTACATCTCCAGCAGCGGGTAGCGCCAGCGCCGCGGATGGCGCCAGTCGGCCATGGGCTCCAGCACCTGGCCCGGACGCAGCCACAGGTATTCCAGCAGCAGCGCCGGCGCGCTGCGGTCGTCGCCCTTGCCGTGCATCGCCTGCGCGCGCCCGGCAGCCTCGTCGATGCGCTCCAGCAGCTGCTGCGCCGAAGGCAGCCGTCCGTCGGACAGCGCGGCGTCGGCCTCGTCGAGCGCGCCGTCGACGAACACCAGGCGCGTGGCGTGGTCGGGATCCCGGCGCAGCTGGCGCAGCAGCGCCGCCGACTGCAGCGCATCGTCGCCGCGCAGGATGATGGCGCCGGGCCGCAGGCCGGATTCGCGGAACGCGCGGAAATCGCTGAACAGCTGCGCGCTGCGCCCGCCGATCAGGCGGGGCACCGCCACCGCGGCGCGTGACAGGATCACGATGTCATTGCTGGCAGTCGTCACAACCTCTCCCTCCTTGGATGCGCTGTTGCAGGCCGCTCTTGGCGGTTGCGGATGAAGAAGGGCAACCGACGTGCCACAGGCGATGTCTCACTTGCGAATCAAACAGTTGGCGCGGCGGGTGTGATGCCGTTCAGCCAGGGTTCGGCGAAACGCGGGGGCCGACTGTCGCGCATTGGCGACGCTGCGGAATCCGCAGGGCCGCGGAAGCCTGTATTGACGAGGGCTGCAGCGCTGTCGGCAATCGGCGACAGCGAGTTGCCACGGCAGCGGAACTGTCGCCGCCCGCCCACGGTCCGAAGCTTCGCGGCGCAAGGATGTCGCCGCAGCGGAACAACCAGGGAAGGATTGCACCGCGCATGCGCCTGCTGCCCAGAACCATGACCGCGCTGGTCACCGCCGGCTGCGTGCTGGCCTCGCTGCCCTTGCTGCTGGCGCTGGGCCTGGCCGAATACGCCCTGCGCGACAGCGCGCACAAGGCCGAAGCAGCGCTGGAGGAAAGCCTGTCGCTGGCCACCCTCGGCAGCGAGCTGCGTGACAATCTCAACCACCTGGAGCGCAACGCGCGACAGTACGTCGCGCTGGGCGATCCGCAGTTGCTGGAGCTGTTCGACAGCCGCCTGGGCAACATCGACGCCACGCTGCGCAAGCTGCAGGGCCACCGGCGGCTGGAAGTGCCGGTGGCGCGGCTGCAGCAGGGCCTGGCCGAAGTGTCGCGCGCCTGGAGCGTGAACCAGCAGGGACATACCCCCTTGTCCGACGTGGTCACGCGCATCCACTCGCTGGGCTTCGAGACCACGCCGATCATCGAAGAGGCACGGCTCATCGCGAGGGAGCAGGCAGTGCAGTTCCACAGCGACAACCAGCGCCTGCAACGTCACATGCTCTGGGCGGTGCTGGCGCTGCTGCCGCTGACCGCACTGCTGGCGGTGGGCTTCTCGCGCGCGGTGACGCGACCGCTGCGGCACATGGCACAGGGCGTCGCGGCGCTCGGACACTCGCGCTACGAGCGACCGATCCGCGTCGCCTTCCCGCATGAGCTGCGGCGCCTGGCCGAGCGGCTCGACTGGCTGCGCCAGCGCCTGGGCGCGCTGGAGGCCGACAAGGAGCGCTTCCTGCGCCATGTCTCGCACGAGCTGAAGACGCCGCTGGCCAGCCTATACGAGGGCAGCGTCCTGCTGCGCGATGGTGCGCTCGGGCCGCTGTTGCCGCGCCAGCAGGAGGTCGCCCGGATCCTCGCCGATTCCAGCACCGAGCTGACGGTGCTGATCGAAAACCTGCTGGCCTATGCCGAATGGCGCCGCGAATGCGGCCAGCAGCCCATGGAATGGTTCGAGGCGCGGCCGCTGATCGAGGAGGTGCTCGCCAGCCTGCGCCTGCCGATGGAGCAGCGGCGCCTGCGCGCAGAGCTGCAGCTCGACACCCAGCAGCTGTTCGGGCGGCGCCCGCAACTGCGCGTGGCGCTGGACAACCTGCTGACCAATGCGATCAAGCACGCACCGGCCGGCAGCAGCATCGAAATCGGCACCGCCCTGCGCGCCGGCTGCTGCGGCCTGCAGGTACGCGATCACGGACGTGGAGTACCGGAGCATGAACGACAGAAGATCTTCGAGCCCTTCGTGCGCGGCGGCGAGGCCGAGGAGTACGGCATCCGCGGCACCGGCATCGGCCTGTCCATCGTCCGCGAGACGGCGCAGGCCCATGCCGGCGCCGTGGAGGTGGACGATGCCGCGCCGGGCGCACGTTTCCGCCTGCTGTGGCCCGCTCCTGAGGCTCTGCCTGATGCTGTGCCTGCTGCTTGAATTGCAGGGCTGCGCCACGCTGCAGGAGCTGCCGTGGACGCCCACCGGCGGCCCCGACATCGCGCCGGTGGTGCTGCTCGAACAGGCCCTGCAGGCTTCGCCGGCCGAACGCGAATCGCTGTGGCGCTCGCTGCGCGAGCAGAACTTCAGCAGCGAACAGAAGCTGCGGCGTGCGCTGCTGCAAAGCATTCCCGAGCATTCCGGCCACAACCCCGGCGCGGCACAACGCCAGCTGCGACAACTCGTCGTACAGCCGCTGGCACCGGACCTCAGGGCCGTGGCGCAGCTGCGCCTGAGGGAACTCGATGCCAGCGAGCAATGCCAGATCGAAGTACGCAACCTGCGACAGCGCATGGCCACGGTGATCGACATCGAGCGCCAGCTGAACAACCGGAGCCGCCCATGAATGCCCAAAGCCGACCGATCCTGCTGGTGGATGACGATGTGCGCCTGATGCGCCTGCTGGCCCTGCGCCTGGAGACCGAGGGCTACCGCGTGGTCGAGGAGCCCTCGGCGCTGGCTGCGCTGGAACGCCTGCCGGAACTGCGGCCGCAGTTCGTGTTCGCTGACCTGCGGATGCCGGAGATGGACGGCTTCCAGCTGCTGGCACGGCTGCAGGAACGCAGCCCGGGCCTGCCGGTGGCGATCCTCACCGCGCACGGCGACATCCCCGATGCGGTGCGCGCCACCCAGGCCGGCGCGGTCGATTTCCTGACCAAGCCGGTCGATCGCGACCGGCTGCTGGCCTGCATCCAGCATCACCTGCCGCAGGACGAGTCGCAGGAGAACGACTGGAGTGCCGCGATCGTCACCCGCAGCCCGCTGATGCGGGCGCTGCTCGACGACGCCGGCCGCGTCGCGCGCATGGATTCCTCGGTGCTGATCACCGGCGCCAGCGGCAGCGGCAAGGAGCTGCTGGCGCGCGCCATCCACCAGGCCAGCCGCCGTAACGGACGGCCGTTCGTCGCGATCAACTGCACCGCGGTGCCGGCGGAGCTGCTGGAGTCCGAGCTGTTCGGCCATCGCCGCGGCGCCTTCACCGGCGCGCACAGCGATCACAGCGGCCTGTTCCGTGCCGCCGAGGGCGGCACCATCTTCCTCGACGAGATCGGCGACATGCCGATGTCGCTGCAGGTGAAGCTGCTGCGCGTGCTGCAGGAACGCGAGGTGCGGCCGGTGGGCGACACCCGCACCATCGCGGTCGACGTGCGCGTGCTGTCGGCGACGCACTGCGACCTGGAGTCGCGCGTCGCCGAGGGCCACTTCCGCGAGGACCTGTTCTACCGCCTCAACGTCGTGCGCCTGCAACTGCCCGCGCTGCACGAGCGCCGCGAGGACATCCCGGCGCTGGTCGCGCACCGGCTGGCGCAACTGGCCGCCAACGGCGCACCGCGGCGCGACTATTCACCCGAGGCGATGGAGGTTCTGGTGGCTGCGGCCTGGCCCGGCAACGTGCGCCAGCTGTTCAACGTGGTGGAGCAGAACCTGGCATTCGCGCCGGGCCGGGTGATCGGTGCGGCGCTGGTGCGCTCCTCGCTGGGCGAGCGCAACGGCAACGGCCTGCCGCCCTACGACCAGGCGCGCACCGAATTCACCCGCGGCTACCTGCGCCAGCTGCTGGAGCTGTCGCAGGGCAACGTCAGCCGCGCGGCGCGCTTGGCCGGCCGCAACCGCACCGACTTCTACAAGCTGCTCAACCGTCACGGGGTGAATCGGCCACGCTTTGGCGATGACTGAATGTCATCGCCAGGCCGATTCACCGGACGGCCATGGATGGCCGTCCAGGGGACCATTCGGGAAACCGCGGTCCCGCCATGGATGGCGTAGCCGCACTTTTTCCGCCGCTGCGTGCGCCGGAACCTCAGGGCATGTTGTACTGCTTGCGCTTGCGATACAGCGTCGAGCTGTCGATGCCCAGCGTGCGTGCCGCGGCCTCCATCGTCGGCGAGGTGGCCAGCAGCGCCTGGATATGGGCCTGCTCCAGTTCCTGCAGGCTGACCATGTCGCCGACCCGCAGGCCGGTGGCGGCGCTGCGCGGTCCGCGCGTGAACGGCAGGTGCTCGGGGCCGATAGCCTCGTCCTGGCACAGGATCACGGCGCGCTCGACGACATTGCGCAGCTCGCGCAGGTTGCCGGGCCAGTCGTAGCCGCTCAGCAGCGTAGCGGCGGCCTCGCCGAAGCGGCGCGCCGGGCGGTCGTACTGCCTGACGAATTTTTCCATCAGTCCGGCGGCGAGCCGCGCGATGTCCTCGCGGCGCTCGCGCAGCGGCGGCATGGTCAGCGTCACCACGTTGAGGCGGTAGAACAGGTCCTCGCGGAAGCGGCCTTCGCTGACCATCGCCTGCAGGTCGTGATTGGTGGCGGCGATCACGCGCACGTCGGCCTTGCGCGTGTGCGGGTCACCGACACGCTCGTATTCCTTGTCCTGGATGAAGCGCAGCAGGCGCGGCTGCATCGCCGGCGCCATGTCGCCGATCTCGTCGAGGAACAGGGTGCCGGCGTCGGCCACCTGCACGCGGCCCTGGCGGTTGTCGGTGGCGCCGGTGAAGGCGCCGCGGACGTGGCCGAACAGCTCGCTGGCCAGCAGCTCGGCCGACAGCGAGGGACAGCTGACCGTGGCGAAGGCGCCCTTGGAACGCGCGCTCCATTCGTGGATCGCACGGGCCAGCACGTTCTTGCCGACGCCGCTCTCGCCGAGGATCAGCACGGTGGCGTCGGTGGCGGCGACCTGGCGCGCCACCTCGAAGGTGGCCAGCAGCTGCGGATTGCGGGTGTTGAGGTCGATGTCGGCAAAGCCGTCGCCGGCCTGCTCCAGCACCTCGATGCGGCGCTCCATCCGGCGCGCCTCGGCCTGCTGCGCCACCGCATGCACCAGCTCATCCGGCGAACAGGGCTTGACCAGGTAGTCGGCGGCGCCGGCGCGGATCGCCGAGACCGCCACCGCGGCGTCGTTGACACCGGTGGCCATCACCACGCGCATCCACGGCGCGGCCTCGCGCAGGCGCGGCAGCAGCTCCAGCCCGGAGTCCTCGCCGAGATTGACGTCGAGCACGCAGATGTCGAACACCGCGCGCCCCAGTGCCGCGTCGGCCTCGGCAGCGGACTGCGCCGCCTCGACCCGGTAGCCGTATTCCTCCAGGCAGCGGCGGAAGCTGCGCAGGATCGCCGTGTCGTCGTCGACCAGCAGGACGCCGATGCGCTGCGTTTCCAGGCGTGTGCTCATGTCCATGCATCCTCCTTGCAGGCTGCAATGCCGGCGCGGCCGGCACCCTGCAGGCCGCGCCCCCCCTCCGCCATGGGGGTCCGCAAGCTGTTGATTTGATGCGCATCGGCGGATGGCACGCAACTTGGGGCCCTGATCCTGCCAACTGCGCAAATACCGAGGAGAGGAGACATGCTTTATTACTCCATTGTTTTTCTGGTCATTGCCCTGATTGCCGCCGCGCTGGGCTTCGGCGGCATCGCCGGCACGGCCACCGGTATCGCCAAGCTTCTATTCTTGGTGTTCCTGGTGCTGTTCGTCATCTCGCTCCTGCTGGGCCGCCGTACCCCACCGGTGTGAGCCGCGCATTCGATCGCGATCCCGCCGGCCCCCGCCGGCGGGATTTTCATTGGCGCCGCCGCTAGGCCGCGGTGCGCTGCTTCAGTGCCTGCATCTGGTCGTGGCATGTACGCATCTTCGGCAGGTAGTTCTCCAGCAAACTCATCAGTACCGGATCGTCGGTGTCGCCGATGGCGAGTTGCATGTGGTCCAGCAGGCGGTCCTCGACCTGTTCAAGCTGCAGGATATAACTGCGTTCGCGGTCTCCCGACAGCGCCGCCGTAACCTGCCCGATGCGCTGCTTCAGCGAGCCGGACAGGGTGCCGCCACCGGGGGCTTCCTCGCCGCTGGTGGCGAGAACACCCGACAGCCCGTCGATCAGCTCGCGCTTGGCCGCGGCCATCTGCGCGAACAGGCCGCGCAGGCGATCGTCCTCGACCCGCTGCAGCGCGTACTCGTAGAACGCCGCGCCATCGCGCGCAACCTGCACCAGGTCCTGCAGGCGGTGCAGTTGGTTCATGGTTCAGCCCTCCCTGGCTTCGCCGGTGGAAACAGACCCTTCATGGACGCCACCGATCGCTCCGGGTTCAACCCGCCGTGGTCAGCGACGCTGCCCGGACCTCGCGCACGCCGCGCACACCGCGGGCGATCGCCACCGCGGTGTCACGCTGGGCGGCGCTGTCGACCCGGCCGCTGAGCCGCACCATGCCGTCGGAGGTGGCGACGTCGATCGCCTGGCCGTCGAGCTGTCGCGACGCCCACAGCAAGGACTTCACCCGCGCCGTGATCCAGAGGTCGTCGAAGGCCAGGCGCGCGGACGCCTCGCCGGCGGGATCGGCCGGGCGCAGCAGGATGCGGTTGTCGATGCGCCGGTCCGGCGCCAGCTGCTGGGCGATGCGTTCGGCGCTGTCGCGCGATTCGGCGCGATCGACCACGCCGCGCAGGCGCACGCGGCCGCGCCAGACCTCGACATCGATGTCGAAGGCGTCGGTGATGTCCTGCATCATCAGCCGCGTCTTGATCCGCAGCAGCAGCGTCGCATCGCGGAACCAGTCGACCAGTCCGCGCGGTTCGCGACGCCCCGGCAGGGCATCGGGCAAGCGGTCGGCATCGACCTGCAGGCGGTTGTCGAGCGCAACGACGCCCTCGACGCCGCTGGCGATGCGCTCCGCCAGCTCGCGCTCGGCGCTGGTCTGCACCGTGCCGGTCAGCGTGGCGCGCCCTTCCTCGACGTCCACCGACAGGCCCAGGGGTCGCAGCTGGTCGTGGGTGGCGTACAGCGTGTAGATCTGGGTTTCGTAGCCGAGGTCGGCGACGTTCTTGGCCATCGCCGGCAGGGCCGGCAAGGCAAGCAGCAACGGCAAC